>REEQ01000111.1 GCA_007695005.1 Wenzhouxiangellaceae bacterium
ACACTGCGGCTGAATGCGATCTACATTGGTGCCGGGTTAATAGCCAGCGCACTCATTTTGCCGATTGACTCGACCACCAGTCCGAGCCTGTTCAGACAGAGCCCTGAGCTGCGCCAGGCTGGCCGACGGCGGTCTGCTCAACGTCGATCTCGCCGCTGGAGGCGCGGCTGGCCAGCGACATCAGATCGCTGAAGAAACTGCCTGTTTCGCCAGCGGCCTTGCGGTCGGCCCGACCGCTGCGAAACAGCATGATGCCCAGCACGATCAGCGCGATGCTGATCGCCAGGCTGAACAAAGCACTCAGCAGTACCAGAAAGCCGCCGCCGATAAAGGCCCAGTGGATCCGGTTTCCCCAGCCGTCGGTGCGCCGCGCTTGTTCCGGGTTGGACGCCGAGTAGGCAATGGCGACGGCATCGCCCTGGGTTGGACGCACATTGGTCCTGATGCGGCTCGGGAACTGGTAGCGTTGACCCTCCACCTCGAAGCCGTAAACAGCCCTGAATCGGGTTTCGCCTTCGTTGTTGCGGCTGGTTTCGACCGACACGATTTCGCCGGTCGTGCTGCGCTCGTCCGGATAGGACGATGGGGCCATGCCGAAACCTACGACGATGACCGCGATGCCGACAACCAGCCCGATCACGCCGCCGATCAGTCCTCCCTTGCTCCGCTTGCCCGACCGTGCCCGGCGACCACGCATGGCTCGCCGACCCAGCCCGAACACGCCCTCGGCCACCAGCACGGCCCCAGCCGTCATCTTGGCCGCTCCGCGGGCGGCCGGATCCTCCGACCAGTTGGTCTGCAAGGCATTGAAAAAATGTCGAATTCGTTTCATGGAAGGTCTGTGGTCGTGTGGTTTCGCTGGCAGATAACGCGATCTGCCCACACTTGGCGACACTGGAGGCGTAGATGGGTAGAGGGAAAAACCAAAAACCAGGAAACCACGGAAGACACGGAAATCGGTACAGGCATCCGGAGCCCGGCGCAGCGCAAAAATCTTAGATTTTTCTTGATCTAAAGCGCGCCTTGAGCTATAAAGGCGGGCTAGTTTTCGATTTACCAGGAATTGAAGTCATGTCCCGAGTGTGTCAGGTGACCGGCAAGCGCCCGCTGGTCGGAAATAACGTGTCCCACGCGAACAACAAGACCAAGAAGCGCTCGCTGCCGAATCTGCACAGCCATCGTTTCTGGGTCGAGAGCGAAAATCGCTGGGTGAAGCTGCGCGTCTCGGCCAAGGGCCTGCGCATCATCGACAAGAACGGCATCGAAAAGGTCCTGTCGGACCTGCGTGCCCGCGGCGAACGAGTCTAAAGGAGAGTCATCATGGCAGGTAGCGCTCGCGACAAGATCAAGCTGGTCTCCACCGCCGGGACCGGGCACTTCTATACCACCGACAAGAACAAGAAGAACACCCCGCACAAGCTGGAGTTCAAGAAGTATGATCCGGTGGTGCGCAAGCATGTGGCTTACAAGGAAGCGAAGATCAAGTAAGGTCAGTTCCGACTGGCTTTCTGGCATTTCCAAAGCGCCGGGCCTTCCCCGGCGTTTTGCGTTAAAGGGTTCCGGTTACCGGACCCCTTGCCTTTAAACCAACCCCCGCTCCGCCAGACTCACCACTTCGCAGTCTCCGACAATGAAATGATCCAGCAGCCGGATATCGACCAGACCCAGGGCGTCGCGCAGGCGGCGGGTGATGGCAAGGTCGGCCTGGCTGGGTTCGGCGACACCCGAGGGATGGTTGTGGGCGACGATCAGGGCAGCGGCGCGGCGAGCCAATGCTTTTTCAACGACCACACGGGGGTGGACGTGAGCCGAATCGATGGTGCCGGTGAACAGCTCGTCGAAGGCAATCACCCTATGACGGGTGTCGAGCATCAAGGCACAAAAGACCTCGTGGGGGCGATCGCGCAGGGCAGCACGCAGATACTCTCTAGTGGACTGGGGGCTGGTCAGGGGCTGGCCACGCGTCAGGGACTCCCGCAGGTGACGGCGGGCGAGCTCCAGGGCTGCCTGGATTTGTGCATATTTGGCCGGGCCCAGCCCAGGCGTCTGACAGACGGTGTCGGCATCTGAATCGAGCAGTCCGCGCAAGCCACCAAACTGGTTGATCAGGCTGCGTGCGATGTCCAGCGCCGAGCGCCCGCGCATGCCGGTTCTGAGCAGGATGGCAAGCAGCTCGGCGTCGCTCAACGTGCCAGCGCCCTGCGATAGCAGTCGCTCTCTGGGGCGCTCGGTCTGTGGCCAATCGGCGATTCGCATACAATCTGATCCTTCAGTTCGGGTGAGTGCTGATTCTGCGCGCCCGACCCGATCCTGCCGATAGGACAAAGTCCTGTTGTGAGATGCGAATTTGACCCGGGTGAGCCTCCGATGATGACGCTGGCTGACAAGAAAGTGCTGCTCGGCATCACCGGTGGCATTGCCGCCTACAAGACGCCGGAGCTGGTGCGGCGTTTGCGTGACGCTGGCGCGGAAGTCCGCGTGGTGATGACAGCTGGGGCCCGGGCCTTCATTTCACCGCTGCCCCTGCAGGCAGTCAGCGGCCACCGTGTTCACGAGGCCCTGCTTGATGCCGAGGCAGAGGCCGGCATGGGTCATATCGAGCTGGCACGCTGGGCCGACGAGCTGGTCATCGCCCCGGCAACCGCACATGCCATTGCCCGGCTCGCCCACGGTTTTGCCGATGACCTGCTGGCCACGCTGGTGCTGGCCACGGAGGCACGGGTCTGGATTGCCCCGGCAATGAACCGGGTGATGTGGGCCAGTCAGGCTGTGCGGGACAATTGCCGCCGACTGGAGTCGCTGGGCATGCGCTTGCTCGGTCCTGCTTCCGGTTCCCAGGCCTGCGGCGAGACTGGTCCTGGGCGCATGATCGAGCCGGATGACATTGTTGCTGCGCTGACTGACCGGCCGCAGTCGCTCGCCGGCACACGCTTTGTGGTGACGGCCGGGCCTACGCACGAGGCGCTGGATCCGGTACGTTTCCTCGGTAACCGGTCTTCGGGCCGCATGGGCTTCGCCCTGGCTGCTGCCCTGGCCGAAGCCGGCGCTGAAGTTGATCTGATTGCAGGCCCGGTCAATCTGTCGACGCCAGCCGGGGTGAGACGCCATGATGTGCAGTCGGCCCGCGACATGCAGGCGGCCGTCATGGCAAAAATTGACGGTGCCGATGGTTTTGTCGGGGTGGCAGCAGTCGCCGACTATCGACCGGAAACGGTGGCCGAACACAAGATCAAGAAATCCGATGAAGCGCTCGCGATGCGGTTGATTCCCAACCCTGATATTCTGGCCGAGGTCGCAAGGCTGGCGGCACGCCCCGCTCTGGTGATGGGCTTTGCTGCCGAAACTCGCGATCTGGCCAATGCCGCCAGAGAGAAGCTGGCTCGAAAGCAGCTGGATCTGATTGCCGCCAACCTGGTCGGCGACGGCTTGGCTTTTGATGCAGCGGACAACGCGCTTGAGGTCTTTTCCAGCAGCCGGCAGTGGAGCCTGCCGCGGCAGAGCAAGGCAGCGCTGGCGCGCTGCCTGGTCGGGATCATCGTTGAGAGTTTGCCATCACGGGAGGGTGAGCGCGAATGAGGGAACTTTCGGTCAAGGTGCTGGATCGGCGCCTTGGAGACATCTGGCCTTTGCCCGCGTATGCCACCAGCGGCTCGGCCGGCCTGGACATGCGCGCCTGCCTGGATGAGCCGCTGAGCCTGGCGCCGGGGGATACTGCGCTGATTCCCTCCGGTCTGGCCATCAATCTGGAGGATCCCGGGCTTGCCGCCGTGTTGCTGCCGCGTTCGGGGCTTGGTCACAAGCAGG
Source organism: Wenzhouxiangellaceae bacterium (assembly GCA_007695005.1). Taxonomy (GTDB): domain Bacteria; phylum Pseudomonadota; class Gammaproteobacteria; order Xanthomonadales; family Wenzhouxiangellaceae; genus Wenzhouxiangella. Next base: position 3,805 of record REEQ01000111.1, read on the forward strand.
GTCTGGTGCTGGGCAATCTGGTCGGGCTGATCGACAGCGACTACCAGGGCGAGATCAAGATGTCGTGCTGGAATCGCGGCCCCGGCCCGGTCCGGATTGAGCCGGGGCAGCGTATCGCCCAGCTGGTTGTTGTTCCCGTCATTCAGGTTAAACTGAACGTAGTGAGTGCCTTTCGTCCGAGCCAGCGTGCGGAAGGGGGGATCGGTCACACTGGGACGGACTGACAGCCATGGCCAAAGCCTTGTTTAGCGGCGATCGAACTGTGACCAGCGCCCTGCGCCTGGGCACGCTTGTGGCCATTGCCCTGGGCTTGTTTGCCATGGCCGTGGGCGCATTTCTGTTTTATGCCAGCATGCAGGGTCAGTTGGCGCTGGAGCAGGCCAGCCGTGCGGCTGATGAGCGCGCTCGCACGGTGCGTGGTGGTTTGGACAGCATCCAGTCGACGCTGGGGGATCCCCAGGTCATCGACCTGGCAAGCGCTGCCCTGCAAGGCGGCCAGGCGGCGACCGAGGAGTTGCGCCAGGCGGTGCGGCGCCGTGGCGTCGTCAATGTGCTGGACCTGCGCGTTTTCCCCTACAGCATCGAGGAGATCGAGCTGGGGGTCTACCCGGAGCCAGATTTCACCGTCATTGAAATGTTGATCGAGGCCCGGCGCCAGGGGCGTGCGACCGTGCAGGTGCATTATGCCGGTACCGCCAACGAAAACCTCGCATTTGCGCAGGCCGTGGATGCAGGGGAAGGTGTTGTCGGCATTCTGTTCATGCGCCTGCCGCTGAGTGCGGTGACCAGTCTGGTCAGCGATCCCGGTCCGCTGGATTATCTGGCGCTGGTCCAGCGCCAGGGTGAGCGTCCGGTGGTATTGCGTTCATGGGGCTCGCCAGCAGGTGGCCGGGTCGAGCAGGTATCGATTCCAGGCAGCGCGCTGCGCCTGGACTGGGGCCAGACCACCATGGGTGGGCTGGTTGCCACCAATCAGGCCATCATTCTGGCCGCCGGTGGTTTGCTGTTGTTGATGACCGGCTTTCTGGTCCGGCAGCGCGCTCGGCTGGTTGAAGAACCGACGCCAACTGCCGCGCCGTCGCTGCGAGAGGAGCCGCCAAGGCCCCCCGCTCAGGTGGCTGCGCCCCGCCCGGAGCCACCGCCGGCAGCACGAGAGGACAAGCTGGACGCGACCGTTGAGCAGTCCCTGCCGGATTGGTTGCTGGACGCTGAAGACGAACATCCGCAGCTTGCCGAAGGCCTGGCCGAACGGCCGCGCGACAATCTGCCCGACTTGCCCGACCCGCTGGACGATGTCGATCGTGTGGAGGAGGTAGATGATCCGGAGCAGGCTCAGCCTACGGTCGTCGAAGAAAGCGCTTTCTCCGATCCAGGCCTGGACTGGTCCGGTGCCGATCAGGACGAAGATCGGGACAGGAGCCAGGACAGCGACCAGGCGCACGATCAGACTCACGATCAGACTCACGATCAGACTCACGATCAGGGCAGCGATGAGGAAGCGCCGGATCTGGCCGACGAAGCCAAGCTTGATCAGACGGCTTTGGATGAAGATGACCTGGTGCTGGCCTTTGACGAGGGCGACCTCGAATCGAAAATGGAGCTGGAGCCGCGGCCAGAGCTGGAACCCGAGCCCGAGCCCGAGCCCGAACCGGAATCCGAGCCTGAACGAGAGCCAGAACCAGAGCCCGAACCTGAACCTGAACCTGAACCTGAACCGAAGCCCAAACCCAAACCCAAGCCGAAATCCGGCGCCAAGACCAGGCCCCCCTTGCTGGACCCGGCCCTGTTCCGACCGGGCAACATCGGCGGTGTGGTCGAAGACAGTCTGGATGCGCGCAGCGCCACCCTGATTGGTCAGGCAATCGGTTCGGAAGCGGCTGCACGCGGAATTTCCCGAATCGTTGTTGGGCGCGATGGCCGACTGTTCGGGGCAGTGCTGCTGTCTGCACTTAGCCAGGGTCTGCGTAGCAGCGGAATCGATGTGATCGATGTCGGCGCGGTCCCGATTCCGGTGCTGAACTTTGCCGCGGCCGAGCTGACCGATGGTTCCGGGATCATGGTGACCGGCTCGCACTATCCGTCGGAGCACAATGGCTTCCGGGTCCGGCTGGCGGGCGAGGTATTGCATGATGACGCGATCCAGGATTTGTACCGACGGATTCAGGATCAGGATCTGACCAGCGGTCAGGGCAAGCTCGAGGAGCAGACCCTGAGCGATCAATACATGGAGCGGATCAGTGTTGACATCCAGCTCGAGCGGCCTCTGAAGGTCGTGGTCGATTGCGCCAACGGCATTACAGGCACCATTGCGCCGCAGTTATTGGCCGCTATCGGTGCCGATGTCATTCCGCTGTATGCCGATGTCGACGGCAGCTTCCCGAATCATCATCCGAACCCGTCTGACCCGGAGAATCTCGAAGACCTGAAGCTGTGCGTGCGCAACTTCCAGGCTGATCTCGGGATTGCCTACGATGGGGATGGTGATCGTCTCGGCATCATGGCGCCGAACGGAGAAATCATCTGGCCGGATCGCCTGCTGATGTTGCTGGCTGCCGATCTGCTGCAGCGGCAAACGGATCTCGTCGTGGTTCACGACAACGAGTGCTCCGATCGTCTCAGCCAGATGGTCAGTGCGGCCGGTGGGCGGACGGTGCTGGCGCCCAGCGCTGATGCCTTCGTCGCCGAGACCATGCGCGCCGAGGGTGCCACCCTCGCTGGCCTGATGACCGGCCACCTGTTTATTGCGGACCGCTGGTATCCCTTCGATGATGCCCTCTACGCCAGCGCCCGGATTCTCGAGCTGCTGGCAGCCGATACCCGGCCCGTGCAAGAGCTGCTGGCCGAACTGCCGGAGTATCTGTCTTCACGCCAGGTTCGGATCGAGCTCGAGCCCGGCAAAGCGCGTGAAATCGTCGCCGCCTTGCAAACGGACGGTGATTTCGGCCAGGCCGAGATCAGCGTCGTTGATGGCATCAAGGCGAGCTGGGGTGATGGGTCCGGCCTGGTGCGCGCTTCGCATACTTCATCCGATCTGGTGCTGCGCTTCGAAGGCCAGGATGCCAAGGCGCTCAATCGCATCAAGACCCACTTCAAGAAACTGCTCAAGGCGCAGATGCCGGATCTGAACGTGCTTTTCTAGACCAGCGTGCCGACACTGCTGTTCAACAAGCCCTTTCGGGTGCTGTCTCAGTTCACCGACCGTGAGGGTCGATCGACCCTGGCCGATTACATTGATCAGGCCGGCGTATATGCCGCCGGCCGACTGGACTATGACAGCGAAGGCCTGCTGGTGCTGACCGACGATGGCCGTCTCAAGGCCCGACTGGCCAGCCCGGAACAGGGAACAAAGAAGGTTTATCTGGCCCAGGTCGAAGGCAGGCCTGAAGTCAGAGACCTCAAGCGCCTCGCTGCCGGGGTGATGCTGAACGACGGTCCGACACGCCCGGCCCAGGTCCGGCTGCTGCCACGGGCACCGGGCTGGCTATGGAAGCGTCAGCCCCCGATCGCCCCGCGTGCGGGCAAGCCTACTGCCTGGCTGGAAATGACCCTCATCGAAGGCCGCAATCGCCAGGTTCGACGAATGACCGCCGCCGTCGGCCTGCCCACCCTGCGTCTCATTCGAATCCGCATCGGCGACTATCAGCTCGGTGATCTGAAGCCGGGTCAATGGCGAGTCGCTTGATGGTGCCACGGCTGCCGGCAGCGGGGCTCTTTCCCCTCCCTTCTTGCTTCTGGCCTTCCTCTGTTCAGATTCAGTACGCAAATTCCCGAAATATCCGCCGAATATCCCCCTGCCAGCGGGTCTCGAACGCGGCCAGTTTCACTTCGGCCGGGGTGGTACCGCGGTCGACAATCTCTTCGAGCGGATTGAGAAAACCCGCTTCATGATCTCCGCCGCCATTCAGTCGCTGGCGCCGGGCCAGGCCCTGTCTGGCCAGCGCCAGCAGCTGGCCGGCAATGGTCCTGACCTTGCGGCCCTTGATGCTGGCTTTCAAGCCCAGACGCGCGACATCCTCGCGCAAGGCCTGGCGTTCCTCCAGGCTCCAGTCCCGGGTCAGATCAAGGCAGGCCTGCAGGTTGGATGAGTCATACAGGAGCCCGACCCAGAAGGCCGGCAGCGCGCACAGCCGCCGCCAGGGGCCGCCGTCGGCGCCGCGCATTTCCAGGTAGCGCTTCAGGCGCACTTCGGGGAAGGCGGTGGTCAGGTGGTCCTCCCAGTCCGACAAGGTCGGGTACTCACCCTCCATGCCGGGCAGTTTCCCTGCCAGGAAGTCACGGAAGGACGCGCCGGCAAGGTCGATGTAGCTGCCCTTGCGACGCAGGAAGTACATCGGTACATCGAGCATCCAGTCAACGTAACGCTCAAAGCCCATGCCCGACTCGAATGCCCATGGCAGCATGCCGGTGCGATCGGGGTCGGTATCGGTCCAGACCTGGCTGCGGTAGCTCAGAAAGCCGCTGGGCTTGCCTTCGACAAAGGGTGAATTGGCAAACAGGGCGGTGGCGATGGGCTGCAGGGCGAGCGAGGCGCGAAACTTTGCCACCATGTCGGCCTCGCTGGAAAAGTCCAGGTTGACCTGCACGGTACAGGTACGCTTCATCATGTCCAGGCCCAGTTGACCTACCTTGGGCATGTAATTGCGCATGATCACATAGCGCGCCTTGGGCATCCACTCGATGTCCTCGCGCCTGGCCGTGGGGTGAAAACCCAGGCCAATGAAGCCGATGCCCAGCGGTTCGGCAATGGCGCGCACTTCAGCAAGATGACCGTTGACCTCGCGACAGGTCTGGTGCAGGTTGTCGAGCAGGCCGCCGGACAGCTCGAGCTGTCCACCCGGCTCCAGGGTGATCGAGCAGCCATCGGGCTTTTTCAGCGCAATGGGCAGCCCGTCTTCGTTGACGACTTCCCAGTCGAAGCGCTGGGCCAGCCCCTCCAGCACGGCTCGAATGCCGCGCTCGCCGGCGTAGGGCAGCGGTGCGAGGCTGTCGGTCGAGAACCCGAACTTTTCATGCTCGGTGCCGATGCGCCATTCGCTGGCCGGCTTCGAGCCCGATTCCAGCCAAGCGGTCAGCTCGCGCTGGTCAGTAATGATTTGATCCGCTTGCACGGCGTTGCCCGAGGCTAGAATGTAGAGGCGATTATCGCCCTTTTGGTGCAAGCCTGCATGCACAACGCAAGTCCCGACATTCGCCCGCGCCGGCGCCGCGAGCCAAGGCCCTGCTCGACTTTGGCCAGGTTCGGGCGCTGGCTGATGCCGCTGCTGCTGGCCTGGTCAATGGTCAGCCCCTGTGGCGCCCAGACGCTGCACCGCGGTCTAGGGCCGGAGCCGGACGCGCTTGATATTCATCTCGCCCAGAGCCTGAGTGCCTTGAACGTGCTGCGTGACCTGCATGAGGGCCTGGTCACTTTCGACGCCCGGGCCGAGCTGATTCCGGGCGTGGCGCGCGACTGGCAGGTCAGTGCCGACGGTCGGACCTGGACCTTCGAGCTGGACCCGCAGGCGCGATTTTCCGACAACTCGCCTATTCTTGCCGAGCACTTTGTCGCCGGCTGGGAGCGGGCGCTGGATCCGGTTACCGCCTCACCCACTGTTGGCCTGCTTGATGTGGTCGTCAATGCGCGTCAGCGCCGTTTGGGTCTGGTTGAAGCGAGCGCCGTCGGCGTTCGCGCTCACGGCCCGCACCGTCTGGAGATCGAGCTGATCGAGCCGGTTCCCTGGCTGCCGGAGCTGCTGACCCATCCGGTGACCTTTCCGTGGCCGGGTGAACCGCCGCGCTTCAGCGGGCCGTTCAAGCTGGTCGAGCGCGTGCCCGGTTCGCACATCACGCTGCGCGCCAATCCGCATTGGCGCGAGGCTGGGCAGCTGGCCCTGGCAGAGCTGCGCTGGCATGTCATCGAGGAGCCCAATGTCGAGTTGTCGCGCTATCGGGCCGGCCAGCTTCATATTACCGAAACCATCCCGCCCGGTCGCCTGGACTGGCTGCGGCGTCAGTTTGGCGATGAACTGAGGATATCGCCCTACCTGGGCTCGTTCTTTCTGGTCTTCAACCATCGCCGGGAACCGTTCGCCAACAATCTGCCGCTGCGCCAGGCGCTCAGCCTGGTAATCGACCGCGAGCTGCTGACCGAGCGTGTGTTGGGCGCTGGTGAAGTGCCGGCCTGGCAGCTGGTACCTCCCGGTATGCCAGGCTGGCCGGACACTGACCCTGGCCACGCGCTCAGTCAGGAGCAGCGGATTGCCGAGGCGAGGCGGCTGTATCGGCAGGCCGGCTATAGTGAGCGTCGGCCGCTGCGAGTCGAGCTCCGGTTCAACACCTCCCTGGCCCATCGCCGCATGGCGGCCGCAGTGGCAGCGATGTGGCGCGAGCATCTGGGCGTGGAAACTCGTCAGGTCAACGAAGAGTGGAAAGTATTCGTGGCCAACCGCCGCCAGGGGCGAATCACCCAGATCGTGCGCGGCGGCTGGATAGCCGATTGGCGCGATGCGGCCAATTTCCTGCAGCTGTTCGAGTCAGACAGCCCGCTCAACTACAGCTTCTGGCACGATGATGTATTCGATGAGCTCATGGCCCGGGCCCGTGGCCAGCAGGGCGAGCAGCGCCTGGCCACCTTGCGCTTGGCCGAGCAGCGCGTGCTGGAGCAGCATGTCATCATCCCGCTGTACTACTATGTGTCTCGTCACCTGGTACACGCCGACGTCGAGGGCTTCGAGGACAACCTGATGGATATTCACCTGTCGCGCTGGTTGTCATTGAGATGAGGTCCTGGCTGGCAATTCCCGTGCTGGCCGTGCTGCTGTGCGCCTGCGGCACGGGTCAGGACGGTGAATCGGGGCCGCGTCCGCCGCGCTTGCCGGTGCCGGTGGAGCTGGTGTTCGACGATGCCGGCCGGCCATCGATGGATGTGCTTGCTGCCGAGCAGGTTTTGCGCCGCGGCAATGGTGAGGAGCCGCAGACCCTGGATCCGCACCTGGCCGAAGGCGTGCCCTCGGCCAATATCCTTCGCGATCTGTTCGAGGGGCTGGCCACCACCGATCCCGATGGTCGCATCGTGCCAGGTGCTGCCATCCACTGGGACATCAGTCGCGATGGCCTGACCTACACCTTTTACCTGGACCCGGCCGGACGCTGGAGCAACGCAGAGCCTGTCACGGCCGAGGACTTCGTCTGGTCCTGGCGCCGGGTGGTCGATCCGCGCACGGCCGCGTCCTACAGCCGCATGCTGGCGCCGGTCGCCAACGCCTCGGCGATACTCGCCGGCAGCGCCGAGCCGGAGACCCTGGGCGTCAGCGCGCTCAATGAAACCACCTTCCAGGTCCGGCTCGATGACCCGACCCCCTATTTCCTCGGCCTGTTGACCCACCCGACCACGTTTCCGGTGCATCGGGCCAGCGTCGAGGAGCATGGCAGCGCCCATGTTCGCCCGGGCAGGCTTGTTTCCAACGGCGCATTCGTCCTGGCCGACTGGCAGGTCCGATCACGCATCGTCCTGGACCGCAACCCGCATTACCGTGGACAAGAGCAGGTGCTGATCGAGCAAGTCGTGTTCTATCCGCTGGAGGACGAAAATACCGAGTTCAACCGCTTCCGGGCCGGCGATCTGCACTGGACCTACCAGGTGCCCAGCGGCCAGTTTCGCTGGTTGAACGAGCATATGTCAGAAGCATTGATGGTTGCCCCCTGGTTCGGCACCTACTTCTTTTCCTTCAATCTGACCCGCTACCCATTCCAGGACAATCTGGAGCTCAGACGCGCTCTCAACCTGGCGATCGATCGCGAAATCATCACTCAGCGGGTGAGCCGTTTTGGCGAAATCCCAAGCTTCAACCTGGTCCCGGCCGGCCTCCCCGACTATGAGCCGCCGGTGCCTGATTTTGCCGCCTGGAGCCAGCAGGAGCGGGAAGAGGAGGCGCGCCGGCTGTACCAGCGAGCCGGCTATTCCGACAGCAATCCGCTGACCGTGGAATTGCGCTACAACACCTCGGAGAATCATCGCAAGATCGCCGTGGCGGTTGCCGCCATGTGGAAGCAAGTGCTGGGTGTGCGCACTCGAATGGTCAATGAAGAGTTTCGCGTATTCCTCCAGAATCGGGCCCAGCGCCGCGTCACCCAGGTGTTCCGCGCCGGCTGGATAGGCGACTATCAGGATGCCTTTACCTTTCTGGAGCTGTTTCACTCGGCCCATGGCCGCAATGATGCCGGCTACGCCAATCCCAGCTTTGATCGCCTGCTTGATCAGATTGCGGCCGAGCGCATCCCGTCCCGGCGCCGCAATCTCATGGTCGAGGCCGAGCGCATGCTGCTGGCAGACCAGGTCATCCTGCCGGTCTTTACCTACGTCTCCAAGCGCCTGGTCGACCCGCGCCTGAAAGGCTGGCAGGAAAACGTCATGGACCAGCACCTGAGCCGCCACATGTTCCTGGTCCAACAAAAGGAACTGGAGCCGCGCCGCCCGGATCGCTTGGACGAGACGGAGAACACGGCGACCGAGCAGGCGGACCTGGAAGACAACGGGCCAGAGAGTGCCGAGGCAGAATCCGGAACCGGCCTGAGCCTCTTCCGCTCTGCCCCTCTCCCTCTGTCCCCGGCCTCACCCGGCGTCCAGCCATGCTGAACTACAGCTTGAAGCGCCTGGCTTCGGCCATTCCGACCCTGTTGCTGCTCATCACCTTTGCGTTTTTCCTGATTCGTATTGCCCCTGGCGGGCCGTTCGACGCGGAGCGCGCGCTGCCACCGGAAATTGAAGCCAACCTGGCGGCCAAGTATCACCTCGATGAGCCGCTGGTGTTTCAGTATGCCCGCTACCTCTGGCAGATTGCACGGCTGGACTTCGGACCATCGTTCCACTACCTGGACTGGACCGTCAATGATCTGATCGCCCAGGGTGCGCCGGTGTCGTTCACGCTTGGCGCCATTGCCCTGGTCCTGGCCCTGCTGATCGGTATTCCGATTGGCGCATGGGCTGCGTTGCGTCAAAACCGGCCGGCCGACTACGCAGCCATGAGCGTGGCCATGATAGGCATCTCCATTCCCAATTTCGTGGTTGCACCGCTGCTGATCCTGCTGTTTGCCATTACCCTGGGTTGGTTGCCGGCCGGCGGCTGGGAGTTCACGCCCTCGCGCATGGTGCTGCCGGTGATTACCCTGGCGCTGCCAATGATTGCCTACATCGCCCGAATCACCCGGGCCTCGATGATCGAGGTGTTGCACTCCAGCTTCATTCGAACAGCGCGCGCCAAGGGTATGCCTGAAAAAACCGTTCTTCTGGATCACGCGTTGAAGCCCGCCCTGTTGCCGGTGATTTCCTATCTTGGGCCGGCCGCGGCGGCGATTCTGACCGGTTCGGTCGTGGTCGAGCGCATCTTCACGATTCCGGGGATCGGCAGTTACTTCGTCCAGGGCGCGTTGAACCGAGACTACACCCTGGTCATGGGCGTGGTCATCCTCTATGGCATTCTGATCATCCTGTTCAACTTTCTGGTCGATCTGCTCTACGCCTGGCTGGATCCGCGCATCCGCTACGATGATCCCGAGGTCGCCTCGTGAACGAGACAAGCCGGGATGCGTTTGACCAGGCCCTGGATACCCGCATCATCCGCGGCCGCTCACTCTATGTCGATGCCTGGCATCGCCTGTTGAAGAACCGCGCCGCGGTGGCCGCGCTGTTCGTGCTGGGCTTGATGGTGGCCCTGGTCATCATCGGGCCGATGCTCAGCCAGTGGGATCACGAAATCCCGGACTGGGACAACTACTCGACCCCGCCCTCGCTTGAAACCGGTCATCTGTTCGGTACCGATGCGCTGGGTCGTGATCTATTCGTCCGCACGCTGGTCGGTGGCCAGATTTCCTTGCTGGTGGGTCTCGTGGCCACCCTGGTGTCCCTGATCATCGGAATCAGTTATGGTGCGGTGGCTGGATATTTTGGTGGCCGCGTCGACAATCTGATGATGCGCGCGGTCGATGCCATTTACGCCATGCCCTTCATGTTCTTCGTCATCCTGCTGATGGTGATCTTCGGTCGCAACATCTTTCTGATCTTTGTGGCCATCGGTGCAATCAACTGGCTTGACATGGCGCGCATCGTCAGAGGCCAGACCCTGAGCCTGAAGAACAAGGACTTCGTCGAGGCCGCGCGCGCCTGCGGTGCTACCGAGATGCAGATCATCCGTCGCCACATCGTGCCCAATCTGCTCGGCGTGGTGATTGTCTACGTTACCCTGACCATTCCCCAGGTGATTCTGGTGGAAAGCTTCTTGAGCTTTCTTGGGCTTGGTGTGCAGGAGCCCCTGACCTCCTGGGGCGCGCTGGTCAACGAGGGCGCGCAGGAGTTGGAAACTGCACCCTGGTCATTGTTCTTCCCGGCGGGCTTCCTTGCCGCCACCCTGTTTGCCTTCAACTTTCTGGGCGACGGGCTGCGCGATGCGCTGGATCCGAAGGACAGGCTCTAGGAGGGAAAAGGTGGAAAGGGAAACGGGAAAAAGGATTTCAGTTATCGAGATCGTGCTGGTGACGCTGGCATCATCGGGGCGGGTAGTGCGCCATGGGGCACCAGCCCATCCGCCCCGCAGATTCGCCGATTCCCTGTTCACCCGTCCCTTTTTCCTTTTCCCCATTTCGCTTTCCCCATTCCCCTTTTTTCGCCCACCATGCCCCTATTAGAAGTTCGCGATCTGACCGTCTCCTTCGACACCCCCGATGGCGTCGTTCATGCTGTCAACGGCATCAGCTTTGATCTGGATCCGGGGGAAACCCTGGGCCTGGTCGGCGAGTCGGGGTCGGGCAAGACGCAGACCGCGCTGGCCATCATGGGTCTGCTGGCCGAGAACGGTCGGGCAAGCGGCTCGGTGAAGTTTCGTGGCCAGGAGCTGCTCGGCATGTCACTGGCCGAGCTGACCCGGATCCGGGGGTCGAAGATTTCGATGATCTTCCAGGATCCGATTTCCTCGCTGAACCCCTACATGAGTATCGGCGATCAGCTGGTCGAGGTGCTGACCCATCATCGCAACCTCAAGCGCCGCGATGCGCGCGCCCGGGCTGTCGAAATGCTGCGCCTGGTGCGCATTGCCGACCCGGCCGAGCGCATGCGTCAGTACCCGCATGAGCTGTCGGGCGGCATGTGCCAGCGCGTGATGATTGCCATGGGCCTGCTGTGCCAGCCCGACCTGCTGATTGCCGATGAGCCGACCACGGCGCTGGACGTTACCGTTCAGTCACAGATCAACACCCTGATGGGCGAACTGTCGGAAAAATCGTCGACCGCGATTCTGCTCATCACCCACGACCTTGGCGTGGTCGCCGGTTTGTGCGATCGGGTGCTGGTGATGTATGCCGGCCAGGAGATGGAATTGGCCGATGTGGAGCCGCTGTTTGCCACCCCGCGCCACCCGTATACCGAGGGGCTGCTTAACTCCGTGCCGCGCCTCGACCGCCAGCGCTCAGGCATACTCAATGCGATCCCGGGCAATCCACCCAATCTGTTGGCGATTCCGGAAGGCTGTCCTTTCATGGGACGCTGTCTTTATGCCTGGGATCGTTGCGGCGAGCGGCCGCTGTTCGAGGAGCTGGAGCCGGGGCACTTCAAGCGTTGCCACCTTGATCGCCTGCCATCCGTGGACGAGGAGACCGGTTGATGCGTGCGCCGGTGCTCCAGGTCCGTGATCTGTCGGTGCACTTTCGGGTAGAGAGCGGTGGCTTGTTCCGTCGTCAGCGGCATGTGGTTCGAGCAGTGGATCGGGTGAGCTTCGATGTGCACGCGGCCGAGACCCTGGGCATTGTCGGTGAATCTGGTTGTGGCAAGTCGACGCTTGCTCGCGCCATTCTGGGCCTGGTGCGTGCTCACTCCGGTTCTGCGGTCTGGTTGGGCGAGGATCTGGTGGGCTTGAGCGAAGAGCAGATGCGGATCAAGCGCCGCGAAATCCAGCTCATCTTCCAGGATCCTCAAGGTTCGCTGGATCCGCGCATGACCGTCGGCGATATCGTTGCCGAGCCGCTGCGCACCTTCTATCCCTCCATGTCGCGCCTGCAGGTGCGCGAGCGGGTTCAGGGCATCATGAAGCTGGTCGGGCTGTTGCCCGATCAGATCAATCGCTATCCGCATGAGTTCTCAGGTGGCCAGTGTCAGCGCATCGGTATCGCCCGCGCCCTGGTGGTCAATCCGCGTCTGGTGGTTTGCGATGAGCCGGTCAGTGCCCTGGATGTGTCAATTCAGGCCCAGATCGTCAACCTGCTGAAGGACCTCCAGAAAAAGCTGCAGCTGTCGCTGATCTTCATTGCCCACGATCTGTCGGTGGTTCGTCATGTCTCTGATCGGGTCATGGTCATGTACCTGGGCAAGGTGATGGAAGTGGCCGATCGCGACAGCATTTACCTGCGACCGCGCCACCCCTACACCCGGGCCCTGATCGAGTCGGTGCCGATTCCTGACCCGGTCAAGGAGCGGGCCCGCGCGCGCCGATCGCTGGAAGGTGACATACCATCGCCGCTGAATCCCCCGTCCGGCTGCGTGTTCCATGGTCGCTGCCCGTTCGCCATCGAGCAGTGCCGGCGCGAGGAGCCGGGCCTGGAAACGCTGGACAGCGGTAACCAGGTTGCCTGCCTGCGGCATCGGGAGCTGCCGGAAGACGCAGCAGACGAAGATCGAAACTGATCGCCTTCTCAGCTATTCCTTCTTCTCGCCTTGCTCACGGCACCGGCAGGGTCAGATCTCCGGACGGCGGTGGATAGCGGAACTCGAACTCGGCGCCGTTGATGCTGAGCCAGCCACCGTCCACCAGGGTCTGGACCCAACCTGATGTCTGCTGCTCGCCAGCGACCGGGTCCAGCCCCTGGGCCATCCCTACCCAGGGCGCAAGGCCCTCGACCAGCGCAGCGATGCGGCCGCTGCCGCTGATGTCGGGTTGCTGCTGACCGGCGCTCCACTGGCCGCTGAAGCGGGTGTGCGATCCGATGGCAAAGTCATGCAGGGTGACAGCCAGGCCGCTGGCGCTGAGCTGCTGCCAGGCGGCAGCGATGGTGAGCAGTGCCAGGCGCTGATCAACACTGTCCGGCACCGCGCTGCGGAGCTGCTCCAGGCCATCGCGCAACTCGCCCAGGGCAATGACGTTGACCGACTCGGCCTGCAGGGCCATGCGCATGCCGGCCGCGCCCTCCAGGCCCAGCTGCATGTACAGGCTGGCCAGGCCGTTGCCGCGCTGGCGCCAGATCAGCAGGGCCTGGCTTTGGGCAAAGTTCAGCTGGTTGCCAAGAACATCGTGCAGGGCAAGGCCCGACAAATCAAGATCGAGCTGGGTGGTGCCGCGTCGGTTTCGGTTGAAGCGCAAGCTGCCGGTATTGGCCTGCACTGCCGGCTCGGCGCGCAGAGTAAGCTCGCGACCTTCGATCCCCAGGTCAGTTTCGCCGCTGATGCGCAGGCGGCCGGAAACAGTGAGCTCCTGCGGCGACATGGGGCTCAGCAGCTCGCCGCGCACCCGGGTCCAGCTAAGACCCAGCGGCGGCATGTGGCGTGCGCGAAGACGCAACCACCAGCTGCTGCCGTCGCTGGCCATCAGTCGCGAGCTGAACCAGCCCGGCACGTAGTGTCGCTCGGCGTCTTCGGCGCGCTCGGCAACCCAGCCGGGCGCGCGATCATTCAGAAACAGGCCTACCGCGGCAGGCAACAGCAGCAGCCAGAAGGCAGCCGCCCCGATCACACCTATAATCAGAAACCTTTTCATCGGAAGCGAAAACCTTGACAGGTGAGCACTCAAGCGGTCTGGACCGCGTCTGGGTCGAACTGGACGCTGAGCTGGCGGCAGGTCTGAATGCATTGGGGCTGGCCCTGGCGGACACACAGCGCCTTGATCTGATGCGCTACCTGGCGCTTTTGAAGCGCTGGAACAAAGCCTACAACCTGACGTCCATCGACGATCCACGCGAAATGGTAGCACGCCACTTGCTTGACAGCCTCAGCATCCAGCCGTTCCTGCAAGGTGCTCGGATCATGGATTCGGGCACCGGCGCCGGCCTGCCGGGAGTGCCGCTTGCGATTGCCGCACCCGACCGATCCTTTCGCCTGGTCGACGGCAATGGCAAGAAGATCCGCTTCCTGCGTCAGGTCCGGCGCGAGCTTGGCCTGGCCCAGGTGTTGCCGATCCATTCCCGGCTTGAAGATCTGCCGGATGCGCCGCAGCCCGACACGATCACGGCCCGGGCCCTGGCTCCGCTCGCGCGCCTGGTCGACTGGCACGAGCGCTGGCTGGCCGCTGGCGCTTGCCTGCTGGCGATGAAAGGGCGAATCGATGAAAAGGAGATCAGCGCGGTGCCGGCGGCGTACAATGTCGAGCTCGTCGATCTAGAGGTGCCGGGACTGGGCGCGCGTCGCAGCCTGGCAATCATTACCAGACCATGAACGAACGAAAATGCCGCATCGTGGCCGTAGCCAACCAGAAAGGCGGGGTTGGCAAGACCACCACATCGCTCAACCTGGCCGCCGGCCTGGCTGAGCTGGAGAAGCGTGTCCTGCTGGTCGACATTGACCCGCAGGGCAATGCCACGACCGGATCGGGCGTGGAGCTGGCTGAAAACCAGCCGACGATCTGCGAGGTGCTGCTGGGCGAGGCCGATGCCGCCGCCGTTCGGGTTCGCGTCACGGAAATGAAGTTCGACCTGCTGCCGGCCAATGGCGACCTGACGGCCGCTGAAGTGGCGCTGATGGAAGCCGAGGAACGGGCAACGGTGTTGAAGCGGGCGCTGGCCAGCCTGCGCGATCATTACCACCACATCCTGATCGACTGCCCGCCGGCCCTCAATGTGCTCACCCTGAACGCCCTGACCGCAGCTGACGCCGTTCTCATCCCCATGCAGTGCGAGTACTACGCCCTCGAGGGCCTGACGGCGCTGCTCAACACCATTGAGCAGATCCAGTCGTCGGTCAATCCCGATCTCGAGATCGAGGGGCTGGTTCGAACCATGTTCGATGTTCGCAACAACCTGTCTGGCGCGGTTTCCAGGCAGCTTCATGAGCATTTCGGTGATCGTCTCTACGGCACTGTCATCCCGCGAAATGTGCGCGTTGCCGAAGCGCCCAGCTATGGCCAGTCGGTCATTCATTACGACCGCGACTCGCGCGGTGCGGTCGCCTACATGGGGCTTGCCGGGGAATACCTGCGCCGCGCCGGGGGGCGACTGTAGTGGTCAAGAAGAAGCCCCTGGGGCGAAACCTGAACGCACTGCTCGGCAAGACCCGGGTAGCCACGGAAAATGCGGCTTCGGCGGAAGACGGCCCTGCCCTGAAGGACCTGCCGCTGGACGTGATCCAGCCGGGGCGCTACCAGCCGCGCTCGGCGATGGATCCAGACAAGCTGGAAGAGTTGGCCGAGTCGATCCGGGCCCAGGGACTGGTGCAGCCGGTGGTGGTCCGACCGCTGGCCAAGCCCGGCACCTATGAGCTGATTGCCGGCGAGCGGCGCTGGCGGGCCACCCGCATGGCCGGCAAGGACAGCATCCCGGCCATTATCCGGGAGGTGCCGGACGAGGCGACCCTGGCCCTGGCCCTGATCGAGAACATCCAGCGGGAAAATCTCAATCCCCTGGAAGAGGCCGTTGCCCTGAAGCGGCTGATCGAGGAGTTCGAGCTCACCCATGCTCAGGCTGCACAAAGCGTCGGCCGTTCACGAGCGGCGGTCAGCAACCTGCTGCGCCTGCTGGAACTGGCGCCCGAGGTTCGCGAGCTGGTCGACCAGCGTCGGCTTGACATGGGTCACGCCCGGGCGCTGCTGGCCCTGGATCGGCCCGATCAGCTGCGCGCTGCCCAGCAAGTCATCAACCTGGACTTGTCGGTCCGTCAGACCGAGGCGTTGGTACGCCGACTGAAGGAAGGCAAGCCCGAGAAGAAGCCAGCTGCGAGACGAAACGCAGACATAGAGCGCCTGGAGCAGGAGCTGACCGAAACCCTGTGCGCACCGGTCAAGGTCAAGCATTCCGGTTCCGGCAAAGGCCAGGTTACGATTCGCTATACCAGCCTCGACGAGCTTGATGGCTTGCTGGACCGCTTTCGACGCCGCAACTGACCGGCCAGAAAAATACTTGCGGCATTCGCTGCGCGGCAGCCTGGTGCCGGAAGCAATGCATTGAATTTCGCCTCGTCTGGCGCGATGGAGAGCTTGTCCGCGCTGTGATTTTGCTGGTATAATTCCGCGGATTTGCTGAGCCGTGGATTGGTCACGGCCAGTCGCGTCCGCGCTGATGCTGGCGCCTGATCGGTCGAAGAGCAGCGCCTGAGTCGTGATCGAACAAGAATTTGCCAAGACGGTCGCCTGGCTGTTGCGCATTCAGGCCATTCTGGCTGCCTTGAGCGGATTGGGCTTTGCCATGATTGGTGGCATGGGCTGGGCGCTGGCGGCGCTGATTGGCGGCGCAATAGGGGTTTTCCTGACCGTGCTGACCGCACTGCGTGTGGGCCTGGCGTTGGGTCGGGACCCAAAAGTCATGGTGCGTGCGTTCTACCGCGCCATGGCGCTGAAATTCGTGCTTGCGGTGATCATGTTCGTCATCGTCGCGCAATGGTTCGCCGGTTACTTTCTGCCGGTGGTGACCGGATACGCAGCCACCGCGGTGGCTTACTGGCTGGCAATGCGCAAGATGGCGAATTTGCCGCTTTCAACCTCAGAAACAGAATAACGGGACGTCTCGAAAACGACCATGGCTAGCGGTAATCAGCAACTAGACACGGATGCACTGGCAGGCGGTGATGTTGGGCAGGCCGGCGTGGCCGGCAACACGGACATGCTGACCCAGGTCGGCGAGTCCGGCGGCTGGTGGGCAGAAACCAAGGCGCGCGCCAGTTTCGTCTGGAACGAGCAGGCCGATGCCGGCGCCTACGTGAACCACCATATCACCAACCTGCGTCTGCCCAAGGGTGCCGATCCCATGGACCCCTTCGTCTGGCATGTCGATACCATGCTGGTGTCCTGGGTGCTGGGCTTGTTTTTCGTTTTCTTCCTGTTCATGGGCGCGCGCCGCGCGACCGCCGGCGTACCTGGCAAGCTGCAGAACTTCGTCGAGATGCTGGTCGATTTCGTCGAGAACTCGGTCAAGGAAAGCTTCCACGGTCCGCGCAATTTCGTTGGTCCGCTCGCCCTCACCATTTTCGGCGTGGTGCTGCTGTGGAACCTGATGGACCTGGTGCCGGTGGACTATGTGCCGACGATCATGTACATCCTGGGCGCCGATTACTTCCGCATCGTGCCGTCGGCCGACATCAATGCCCCGTTCGGCATGTCGCTGACCGTGCTCGCCCTGATCATCATTTACAGCATCAAGGGCAAGGGCTTTGGCGGCTACGGCAAGGAGCTGTTTACCCATCCCTTCGGCGGTAACCCGCTGCTGTGGATTCCGAACCTGCTGTTGAATATCGTCGAACTGATCGCCAAGCCGGTTTCTCTGGCCATGCGACTGTTCGGCAACCTGTATGCGGCCGAATTGATTTTCGTGCTGATCGCCCTGCTGCCCTGGTGGATCCAGTTCATCCCCGGTGGCGCCTGGGCGATCTTCCACATTCTGGTCGTGCCCCTGCAGGCCTTCCTGTTCATGTCGCTGACGATCGTCTACATCGCGTTGGCGTACGAAAAGCACTGAGTTTGATTCGACCCGTTTGCACTGAAACCACTGGCTTTTTTATCCAAGGCACTTTTAGGAGACAACAATGGAAGCATCTGTAGAACTGGCTGGACTGATTGCACAGATCCAGGCCAACACCGTCATCGTCGTCGGCCTGATGTTCGTGGCCGCAGCGATCGGCACGGCATTCGGTTTCGCCATCCTCGGCAGCAAGTTCCTCGAAAGCGCTGCCCGCCAGCCTGAACTGGCCGGCATGCTGCAGGTCCGCATGTTCATCATCGCCGGTCTGCTTGACGCCCTGTCGATTATCGGTGTTGCCTTCGCGGCCCTGCTGATGTTCGCCAACCCGCTGCTGGGACCGATTCAGCAGGCTGCCGGCGGCTAAAGTCGGTTCAAGGGTTTTTCAAACGCTAAAGAACGCAAGGCGCTTCTATGTTACCGAGTATCTGGACACTGGTCGGCCAGGCCGGAACCTTCCTGGTCTTCATCTGGGCGGTGATGACTTTCGTGTGGCCGCCCTTGACCCAGGCCATGGAGGAACGTCGGCAGAAGATTGCCGATGGGCTGGCGCATTCGGAACAGGCCGAGCAGGCGCTGGATCGTGCCCAGGCCGAGGCCGAGGAAATCCTGCGCGATGCCCGCCGCAAGGCCGGTGAAATCATCGAGCAGGCCAGCTCGCGCAGTAACCAGATCGTCGAGGAGGCACGTCAGTTGGCCGTCGCCGAGCGCGATCGCCAGGTGACGGCCGCCGAGGCCGAGATTCGTCTGGCGACCAATCAGGCTCGGGAAGCGCTGCGAGGGCGCCTTGCCGAGCTGGCCGTGGCCGGCGCCGGGCGGGTGATCGAAAAGGAAATCGACGCCAACGCACACCGCGAGCTGCTCGACAAGCTGGCGGCGCAGCTCTAGACCGGGGGCCTCCATGCTGAATCGAACCACACTGGCCCGGCCATATGCGCGCGCGGCGTTTCTTGCGGCCCGCGAGCACGACATGCTGGAACGCTGGAGCGGGAGCCTCGAACTGGCAGCGCAGATTGCGCTGCAGGACCCGGTGCCCGGGCTAATCGGCAGCCCCCGCCTGACCCGGGAGCAAGTTGTGAAGTTGTTCACCGACACCGGGGGAGATCAGTTCGATCAGCGCTTCGTCAATTTCCTCAGGACACTGGGTCAGTATCGGCGCCTGGCGCTGCTGCCGGAGATTCATGCCCAGTTCCAGGCGCTGCGGCGCGAGGCCGAAGCGCGGGTCCATGTGCTGGTATCGTCCGCACACCCGATGAGTGACGAAGAGGCGGCGTACATGAGTGAGCGCCTGCGCAAGCGGTTCGGTCGCGAGGTCGATTTGGAGGTCGAGGTCGATGCCTCTCTGATCGGCGGCGCCGTGATTCGTGCCCAGGACCAGGTGATCGATGGCAGCGTGCGCGGGCAGCTTGAGCGGCTGGCCCGACAAGTGGCCGCCTGAGGCGTTAACGACAGCGGCCAGAAGCCTGGCCCGATGAGATGATTTATCCAAGGATTGCAAGCATGCAACAGACCCTCAACCCCACCGAAATTTCCGAACTGATCCGCAAGCGCGTCGAGCAGTTCGAAGTCTCCTCCGAAG
>REEQ01000188.1 GCA_007695005.1 Wenzhouxiangellaceae bacterium
CGTTCTTGCCGGTGGGATCACCAATCATGCCGGTGAAATCCCCGATCAGGAAAATAGCCACATGACCGGCATCCTGGAATCGGCGCATGGCATTGATGATCACGGTATGACCCAGGTGCAAGTCGGGCGCCGTCGGATCGAAGCCCACCTTGACCCGTAGCGGGCATCCTGCCGACAGGCGTGCAGCCAGCTCCTCGGTCTGGATCACCTCCGCCGCACCCCTGATCAATTCATCCATGCTGCTCACAAACGATTCCACTTGATTTGAGATATTTTCGACAAGCCCGGCACGCTGGCGGCGTTACTCACTTTTTCTGGACCTTTGCCGGCATCGCGCCCGCCAGGGCCGCCCGACGATCGGCTGCTTGCCGCATTTACCGCGATGCATTCCGACCTTGGCGCCGCTGGCTGAACTGACGGACTGGTTGACTTGTGGTCCCGGAAATCGGTAATGTTACCGGGTTTTTAGCCGCGAAACCTCACCCCATGAGCAAACAACGGATGGCCACTCGCCGCCCCAGGCAGGCGCGCCGATCGCCGGCAGACCTGGCCAGAACAGCGATTTCCGGCCTGGCACCGTTGCTGATGCGCGTTCGCGACGGGGTGCGCGCGCGGCCCGGCTGGAGCGCGATCGCCGCAGTCCTGGTGCTGGCCGGGTTCGCCCTGGGCATGTTGCCGGGCGAGCGTGCGGCTGAAACGCTTGAACCCAAAGTCATCGCCTTGCCGCTGACGCCGGGTAGCGCCCCCCCCGAAGAGCTACCGTCCCAGCTCGCCGAGGCAACGCCAGCCACCGTCACCGATCAGGAGGAACAGGCTGCCGGAGGTCCCGCGCAGGGGGCTGACGGACGGCCAACCCCGAGATTGTCGGATCGGGCATGGACCGTGGTTGAGGTGCAGCCTGGCCAGACCATGGAGAGAATATTTCGGCAGGTGGGGCTGGGTCCCGGCCTGCTGCATCGGGTGGTCAACCTGGATGACTACACCCGGGGCCTGGCCCGGATCCGGCCTGGTGACAAGTTCGCTTTCGATATCGACGATGAATCGGGTTTCCGGGCCCTGCGCGCCGAGCTTGATGAAGAAAGCTGGCTGTTTGTCGAGCAGGGAGCGGAGGGCTTGAGCAGCCGGGTCGAGCCGCGCTCGCTGGACCGGCGCGTGGTCGAGGCCAATGGCGTTATCTCCAGCTCACTGTTCAATGCCGCCAAGGGCGCCGGCTTGTCCGACAACATGACCATGCGCCTGGCCAATATCTTTGGCTGGGACATCGACTTTGCCCTCGACATCCGCGTCGGCGACCGCTTTGCCCTGGTCTACGAGGAGATCTGGCGCGATGGCCAGTATCTGCGCGACGGTCCCATTCTTGCCGCCCGCTTCACCAACCAGGGTGAAACCTTCGAGGCGATTCGCTTCGATGCCGGCAATGGCCCGGATTACTTCGCCCCCGACGGTCGTCCGATGCGAAAGGCCTTTCTGCGGGCGCCGCTGAACTTCACCCGGGTCACCTCCAATTTCAACCCGCGGCGTTTCCATCCGATCACGCGCCAGGTCCGACCCCATAACGGCACAGACTACGGCGCGCCGACGGGAACACCGGTATGGGCTGCCGGTGATGGTCGGGTGATCCGATCGGCCTACAACAACGTCAACGGCCACTATATCTTCGTCCAGCACGGCAACAACGTTGTCACCCGTTACCTGCACTTGTCCCGGCGCGATGTGCGTCAGGGTGACCGGGTACGCCAGGGCCAGACCATCGGGGCAGTCGGGATGACCGGGCTGGCCACCGGGCCGCATCTGCACTACGAATTCCTGGTCGATGGCGTCCATCGCAACCCGCGCACGGTCGACCTGCCGGATGCTGAACCACTGCCGGCCGAGCTGATGGACAGCTTCCTGGCCGCTGGCCGGCCGTTGCTGGCCCGGCTCGACCAGTTCGACCCCGCTTCGCCGCTGATGCTTGCCCAGCGCGACCAGGACAGCTGCGAGGACGACGGCACCGGCTGCTGATGGACAGCGACCGCTATGTCGGTCTGATTTCCGGGACCAGCATGGACGGCATCGATGCCGTCGCCGTCGATCTGGCCGGCGGTCGGGTCTTGGTCCTTGCAGCCACGACCGTGCCGTTTGCAAGCGAACTGGCTTCGATGCTGGACCAGGTCCGATCCGATCCGGATCACTATCCGGTTGCAGAGATGGCCCGTCTGGACGCGATGTTCGGCGAAGCACTGGCCGATGCCGCGCTTGAAGTGATCTCCCGCAGCGATCTGGCTCCGGCCAGCTTTGCAGCCATCGGCAGCCACGGCCAGACCCTGCTGCACCGGCCCGACGGGCCATTTCCCCATACCCTGCAGATTGGCGACCCTTGGCGCCTTGCTGCCCGTACCGGACTGCCGGTGGTCGCCGATTTTCGACGCGCCGACCTGGCCGTGGGCGGACAGGGGGCTCCATTGGCGCCATTGCTGCACCAGGCGCTGTTCCAGGTCGGACACGAGGATCGCCTGGTTGCCAATCTCGGAGGGATAGCCAACCTCACCCTGCTGCCGGCCGGCGGAGGCGTTTCCGGCTTCGATACCGGACCGGCCAACTGCCTCCTCGATCTCTGGTACCGCCGCCACCACCGCGCTGGCCGATGTGATCTGGGCGGAGCCTGGTCTGCCGGCGGTCAGGTCAGTCCGGCTCTGCTGGCCAGCCTGCTCGATGATCCCTATCTGCGCTTGCCGCCGCCCAAGAGTACCGGGATCGAGTATTTCACCCCGGCCTGGCTGGATCGGCATCTCGCCCTTCACCCGCGGCTGGCAGCAGTCGACATCCAGGCAAGCCTGGCCGAATTCAGCGCCACCACGCTGGCCAATGCCATCGACCGGCTGAGCGGGATCAAGCCGGCACGCCTGATTGTCTGCGGTGGCGGGGTCCACAACGATGATCTGATCAGACGGCTGAAAGTGCGCCTTGACGGTCTGCCCGTTGAAAGCAGTGCCCGGTATGGTCTCGATCCGGATCAGGTTGAAGCCGTGCTGTTCGCGTGGTTGGCACGTCAGTGCCTGCATGGACAAACGCTGGCCACCGGCCCGGTTACCGGCGCCCGGTCGCGGGCGCTGCTCGGCGGTGTGTTCCGGCCACCGGCAGCCGACTGATGCCCAAAGCCGCCTGAAGCCACCGCGGATCAGCACCACGGCGCACTCGTTCAGCGCCGATTGGGTCTGGATCCTTATGCTTGACAACTATCTTCTGCCACAGTGACCAGCCATGTTGGATGCAAGCAAGCAGCTTTTGGAGACCGTGCGGACCGCAGCCAGGACAAAACTTTTTCACCTCGTCAGCGTAATGCTGGCCCTGTGTCTGCTGGCCGCCTGCCAGCGTGATCAGGGCGAGGAGTCAGACGCGGATACGGCGCTGTTTCCCCTCGTCTCGCCAGCGGCAGGCGAATCGCCGGCGCCGACGCAGTCCAGCGAGCAGGCAGCACGGGCCGAAGCGCTGGCACTGGCGCTCGCAGAGCGTCAAGCGAGCGGTTTGGCGCAGTCACGCCCGGGCCAGGGTGAGCTGCTGCGGGATCAGATGCTGGAGCGGCGACGCGAAGTGCTGGCCGAGCGCGAGGCGGGACCGGTGAGGTCAACGCGGCGAATGCTGTCGCCGCGCAGTCAATGGTGGCAGGATCAGGCGCTGGCCACCGAACTGTCCTTAAGCGCGCAGCAAATCCAGGCCGTTGCCGATGCCGCTGCGGAGCTTGAGCGGGTTCGCAGCCGCTCGCGCCATGCCCTGGCCACCGGCCAGCGGGAACTGCTCCAGGCCCTGGCCACCGGCTCAGCCGATCTTGCCCGGGAGCAGGTCGATCAACGGCGCGATCGCGCCATTGACCTGGCCGAAGCCGAAGCCGCATGGCTGGAGGCCCTGGTCAATACGCTGACAGCCGAGCAGCTTGCAACGCTGGCCCGCCAGCACCCGCAGCTGATCATGGCAGGGGCTGCGGAGAGATCAGAGGCAAGAGTGGACCGCGAGCGATGACCTGTGCGTCAGTCCGATCAGGTTGTTTGTTGCAGTCACCTCTTGTCTGAATCATGTCCAGCAACGGCGTCCACCGCCTTTTGCCCCGCACGATCGCAGTGAGACCATCGATGCCAGGCGCTGATCGACGCGGCAAGCCGATTGCGCCTGCCTACCGCCGTCGGCTGCAGGCCGGAATTGCTGTTCAAGGGTCGACCGTTCCGGGTGCTCAGCCTGTTTCTGATCGGCCTTGCGATCGGACGGTCAGGCTGGCTGGATGCGCTGTCGAGCCATCGCGGGGTCTTGCTTCGCGTTCCCGTCCTCGGCTTGCTCATCGGCCTGCCGGTCAATGCCCTGCGGGCCGGTTTCGGTGACAGCGCTGGCGACTTCAATTTCAAAGCCTCGGGACGCTTGTACTCGCTGCTGGACAATGGCCTTGTTCTGTGCCATGGCTGCAGCGAGTATTGATGTCGTCGAGCCTGCTTCGGAGGCTCGCTAGTGTACCCCGTCATTAATCCTGTAACATTCAGCGAGTCGGAAAGCGCTTAGCTGCAAGGCAGGGCTCGCAGGGAAAGCTTATTGCCTTTCCAAGAGTCCTAACACGCGCGACGGCACTTCGGTCAGGCTCCTTTCGGCTGGCGCCGAAAACCGCCAGACCTACGTTGCCTGCGCTGCAGATGAGCGCTTTCCGGCTCGCCCTTCGGGAGTGCGTCTGAGTCGACATTGCAGGGCAGGCGAAGCCGCATGGCGATTTTCGCGTAGCGAATAAAGCCTTGCGAGCGTAGCCGTTGCCCGTGTTGCGCCCCTTGTAAAGG
>REEQ01000085.1 GCA_007695005.1 Wenzhouxiangellaceae bacterium
TTGTAGCCGCGGTAGAAAAAACGCACCAGCACGGTACCGGCAGCGGCCACCGGCAGGGCCAGCAGTACGCCGATGAAGCCGAACAGCTGGCCGCCGGCCAGCACCGTGAACACCACCAGCACCGGGTGCAGGCCGATGCGGTCGCCGACCAGCTTGGGCGTCAACAGGAAGCTTTCGATCAGCTGGCCGACCGTGAACACGATGGCAATCGACACCAGAAACCAGAACTCGAAGTTCTGGATGATCGCCGTGGTGCCGGCCAGCAGAACGCCGGTAATCGCACCCAGATAGGGGACAAAACTGACCAGGCCGGCAATCATGCCGATGGCAATGCCGTTATTCAGGCCCACCAGCCACAGGCCGATGGCGTAGATCACGCCGAGACTCAGCATCACCAGCAGCTGGCCACGCAAAAAGCCGCCCAGGGCTTCGTCGCAGTCGTGCACCAGATCGACCACCGTGGGTTCGAGATTGCGCGGCAGAATATCGCGCAGCACGTCAAGCATCTTGTGCCAGTCGCGCATCAGGTAGAAAGTCACCAGCGGCACCAGAATCAAGCCGGTGATCCAGATCACGAAACGCCCGCCGGATTCGCTGACGTAGGCCCAGGTCGCGCGCCCGGCAGCAGCGAGGTTGGCAAAGTTTTCTTCCAGGATTTCGCGCAGGCGCGCGGCGTCGAAGGCGGCCGGATCCAGATCCCAACCCAGATGCTGCTCCGCCCAGGGCAGCAGACGCTGCTGCAGCTGCTCGAAATAGGCCGGAAGACGAGAGAACAGATCGGTCGTTTCGCGCACCAGCACCGGCACGATCAGCAGCAGCGTCAGCAGGGTCAAGGCCAACACCAGGACAAAGACCAGGCTGACCGCAACATCACGTCGCATCCAGCGCTCCAGCCGCGTCACCGTGGGGTCGGCCATGTAGGCCAGCAAGGCGCTGATCATGAACGGCGTCAGCACCGGGGCCAGCAGCCAGATCAGCCAGCCGGCCAGCAGCAGGGATCCGACGATCCACAACAGCTGCTCACGCGACAGGCGCGGCAGCTGGATCTCGGGGGCTTCAGTCATCGGCGAATCCCGTGCAGGTCATTCCTCGGCATCATACTTTCTTCGCCGGGTGGCGCAACACACGGCGTTGATCGCGTTACCCTTGTTCGTTTTTCGAGGAAACATCATGATCGTACGCGACATCCGGGACATCATCGGCAGCGAGCGCGAGGTGCACGGCAAAGGCTGGACCAGTCGACGCCTGCTGCTCAAGAGTGACGGCATGGGCTTCAGCTTCCACGAGACCATCATCCCCGCCGGTGCCGAATTGCACATGTGGTACAAGCACCACCTCGAGGCGGTCTACTGCGTGGCCGGCAACGGCAGCATCGAAGACCTGGCCACGGGCGAAATCCATCCGATCCACGACGGCGTGCTCTACGCCCTGGATCGGCATGATCGACACATCCTCAGGGGCGGCAGCGAAGACATGCGGCTGATCTGCGCCTTCAACCCACCGGTGACGGGGCGCGAAACGCATGATGAGGACGGTGCCTATCAACTGCCGCAAGGGGACTGAGGCTTGCGACCGGTCGACCTCTGCGACCGATTTCGCTGACCTGGGGCCGAGCGCTCATCGAGCCGCAGAACTCTTGCTCCATGGGATCCCGGCCGAGCGATCCGGCCAATCAGCAAGCCATTGAAGCAGGTCCTCGGCCGGCATGGGCAGGGCAAACACATAGCCCTGTCCGAGCTCGCAGTCCAGTTCAGTCAGGGCGCTCATGTGCTCCAGGGTTTCCACCCCCTCGGCGACCACGTGCAGCTCGAAGGCGGCGGCCAGGCCCAGAACGCTGCGCACGATGTGGTGATCTGCAGGATCGGTGAGCATGTCGCGCACGAAACTCTGGTCGATCTTGACCTCGTCCACCGGCAGGGAACGGAGGTGTCTGAGTGAGGAATAGCCCGTGCCAAAGTCATCCAGAGAAACCCCCACCTCGAGACGCCGCACTCGATCCAGCACCGCGACCGCCTGGCTCCGATCCGCGACCGCGGCAGTCTCCAGGATCTCGAGCCGGAACAGGCTGGGCGGCACCTGCGGATGGCGTTCCAGCGCCGAAGCCAGCTTTTCCAGGAAGTCAGGCGCCAGCAGATGCGGAGCGGAGATGTTCACGCTGACCGGCAGGGCCAGGCCCTGCGCCGCCCAGGAACCCAGCTGTTCCAGTGCTCGCTCGATCACGTAGTCGCCAAAGGCGTATTCGAGCTCCGACTGCTCGAGATCAGCGAGAAACTCGGCCGGTGGCAGCAGGCCCCGAACCGGATGCTGCCACCTTACCAGTCCCTCGACACCCCGGACCTCGCCTGTCCGCAAGCTGATCTTGGGGTGGAAATACAGCACAAACTGGTTCTGCCTCAGCGCCTCTTCGATCTCCTGCAGTCGTTCAAGACGGCGCTGCTGGGCGCCCTCCAGGGCGAGGTCGAACAGGCTGTAGCCCTTGCGGCCCTGGGCCTTGGCCCGGTACATGGCCTGGTCGGCGTGACGAAGAAGGATGTCCGGATCGGCGGAATCCGCGGGATACAGCGTCACTCCGATACTGGCCGCCACCTGCACGGTCCGCGCATCAATCCAGATCGGTTCGCAGATCCGGTCGAGGATGCCGCGCAGGCGACGATCCAGCTCCGGTCCCTGATCGATGCCGCCAAGCAAGAGCACGAATTCATCGCCGCCGAGTCTTCCAACCACGTCCGAGCCGTGCACCAGGCCGCGCAAACGCTCCGCGATCATGACCAGAACACGATCTCCGAAAGTGTGACCAAACTGGTCATTGATCGGCTTGAATTCATCCAGATCCAGGTAGCAAAACGCAAACCCCTGGCCGGATTCATCGGCACGGGCACATTGCTCGCGCATCAACTGCGCCAGTAGCGTCCGGTTCGGCAGCCCGGTCAGGGTGTCGTAGCTGGCGATGCGCATCAGTTCATCTTCGTGCCGCTTGCGCTCTGACAGATCGATATCGATGCAGAAGACCTCGGTCGGAAAACCCTCACGACGGACCGCGGTTTGGCTGGAGTAGACCGGGACGCGCGTGCCATCCTTGCGCATCATCTCCGTTTCGCCGTGATCCAGCGAGCCGCCCTCGGCCACGCCGTCGATCGCGGCCCGGACCGACTCCCGCAGCTCCGGTGGAACGACCAACTCGAGGACATCGCGCCCCAAGGCCTCTTCCTCGGAATAGCCGTACAAGGCCTCCGAAGCGCGATTCCAGTAATTCACCGTTCCGTCCAGCCCGAAGCCCTGAATGGCCACGCCAGGCACATCTTTCAGCAAGGCGCGAAAGCGCTCATCGCTTTCGCGCAGCAGACGCTCGCCCTGGCGACGAATGGTGACGTCGACAGCCACAACCAGGGCGCACTCGCGGCCATCGACGTCAAGCGGGCTGATCGAAACCTCGTTCCACATTACGCTGCCGTCGACCCGCCGCGTCGGCCACTCGAAACGGTCACCGCCGCGGGCCACCGCCTCACGAATGTGTGCCAGGGCCGCGTTCCGATCGAACGGCACATCCAGCCAGATGCGCCCGGCATGGTTGAGCATGTCCTCAAGTGAATCAAACCCCCAGCTGCGCCATGCGTGCGCATTGGCCTCCAACAGCTCTCCGGTCGTAATATCCAGCACCGTAATCGCCACCGGCGAAGCGTCGAAAATGGCCTGGAATCGCTGCCGTATGCCATGCAGTTCAGTGATGTCGATGGCCGAGGACAAGACCCTGGGCTGGCCGTCGATCACCACCGGCATCAGCGTCACCAATTCCCTGAATCGACGCCCACTGCAGTCAATGCTCAACCATTCAAAGGTTTGAGCCCGACCTTCAGCCGCGGCCCGCACCCGCTCAACCGCTTCGGCTTCAGAGTAAGGGGGCTCGGACCAAAGATAACGCTCCTTGAGCGCTTCCAGAGAGTCCAGGCCATAGGCTTGCCAGGCCGCCCGGTTGGCATCGAATATTGCTCCGGTCCGGGCATCATGAACCATGATCGACAGCGGACTTTGCTCGAACAATGTGCGAAAACGCGCTTCCGCCTCGGCCAGGCGACGTTGATTTTCTGCCTGCCTGGTGATGTCTTGAAAGGCACCGATCAGTTGCACCACCTCTCCATCCTTGACCACCGGCTCTCCCAGCGACCGAGTGATCACTTCCCGTCCGCTGGCCGATGTGATCCGCAGGGTCAGATCGAAGGGTTCCGCATGCCTGACCGCACGCTCCAGGGCCTGTTCGAGACAGCGGCGATCGTCCGGTTGGTAAAAGGACAGGGCGTGCTCGAGATTGAGCGGCTGGCCGCTAGGCAGATCGTGAATGACAAATGTCTGCTGGGTCCAACGCACATCGCCGCTGCCCAGGTCCAGCTGCCAGCCACCGGTACCCGAGAGCCGCGACATGCTCGCAAGCAGGCGCTCACTTTCGGCCAGCTCCTGTTCGGTCTTGACCTGCTCAGTGACGTCGGTGACGATGCCGGCCCAGCGGCGGCAGGTCCCGACCGCGCGCGGTCGGGACTGAATGTGAATCCAGCTGGTCTGGCCGTGCCGGATCATGCGGGTGGTCGCCTGAAAACTGGTGCCGGCACGCCTGGCCTTGGCGTTCAGCGCTTTGACCCATTCCACGTCATCAGGATGGAAATGCCGAAAGACGGCAAAAAAATCCGCCTCAAGTTCTTCCCGGCTGACGCCGAACAATTGCTGCGCGCGGTCACTGATGAATTCGAATCGCAGCG
>REEQ01000191.1 GCA_007695005.1 Wenzhouxiangellaceae bacterium
AATTCCGAGGCCAGGTGCGGATGCACGCCGGCGGTGGCAAACAGCACGCCCGGCCAGTCAGCGGCCAGCTCCCGGGCCCGAACACTGCCGGCTTCAGACGCACCAGTCACCACCATCTGCACCACCCCTTGGGCCTGGGCATTGGCAATGACCTCGGCGCGGTCCTTGTCAAAGCTGTCATGGGTCAGATTGCACCCGATATCAATCAATTCCATAGCGCCATTTGTTTCTGAGCATTCAGCCAAGACATGCTCGCGCTAAGACGCAGAGACGCGAAGGAAAGAACCTGTACAGGTTCTCCTTCGCGTCTCTGCGTCCCTGCGCAAGGATGCTTTTTTAAAAGATCAGGCCGGGCAGGCGGTTTGTTGCAGGGTGGAGAGCCGACGGGCCTGCATCTTGAGGCGGTATTCCAGTTCCTTGTAGCGGGTGCGCAGCTCGGTCTTGCGCCAGCGGTCCCGCAGGGCATCGGCACCGGCGGCGACGCGCTCGGCCTGAACGGCCTGCCACTGGGCTACCGTTTCCTTGAACTGCTGGTATTCGCGGTCCAAGGTTTCGCGCCAGGTCAGGGCAGCTTCGTCGGCATTTTCCAGGCGTTCACGTAACTCGCGGAACTGCATCAGCAAGCGCGCGCGCTGAATCTTGAATTTGGGCGTGCGCTTGAGTTCGCGGGCCAGGCCCAGCCAGGAGCAGAAGGCAATCATCCACTTACCCGGATCGAACTGCCACCAGCGCAGGCCGTTGCGGTAGTCGGCCTGGAAGGCGTGGTGGAAATTGTGGTAGCCCTCGCCCCAGGTCAGCAGCGCGATGACGCCGTTGTCGCGGGCGGTATTTTCATCGCTGTAGGTGCGCTTGCCCCAGGTATGGGCCAGCGAGTTGATGAAGAAGGTGCAGTGCTGCGAGAAGGCCAGGCGAAAGGCGCCGGCCAGCAGGACCATGCCCAGCACGTCGCCGAACACCAGGCCCAGGGCAACCGGGACACCAAGGTTCAGCAGCCAGACCGCAGGCCAGTAGTAGCGGTGCTGCCACATCACGATCGGGTCTTGCTGCAGATCCTTGACCTGGTCGAAATCGATCTTGCTGGTTGGCCAGTCACGCACCATCCAGCCCATATGGGCGTGCCAGAAGCCGGTCTTGATGGAATGCGGGTCGTGGTCAACATCATCGACGTGGCGATGGTGCACGCGATGGCGCGCGGCCCAGATCAGGATGGAATTCTGCAGCGAAAAGGTGCCGAAGAAGGCCAGCGCCAGCCGCAGCGGCCAGGCAGCCTTGTAAGTGCGGTGCGACCACAGGCGATGGTAGCCGGCGGTAATCGACATGCCGCTGGTGACCAGCAGGATCGCACAGACGATCCAGGCGGCGGTATTGAAGCCGTAAACCAGGCCGTAAATGGGCGCAATGACCAGGCCCAGCAGGTTGACGGCGATAAAGAAGGTGACGTTGGACTTGACGATCGGGGGCTTGCGCTCGGACATGGGACTCTCTGCTTGTAACCGGCGATCTGGCCGGTGGATTACTTGAATATGGGGATGGACAAGGGATAAGGCCAGACCTCGCCATCGGCGGCCTTGATGCCGCCGATGATGGGGAACACGATGGACAGCACTGCCACGGCCAGCAGGATCGGGATGCCGACAATGGCGCCGAAGATGCTGATGGTCAGAACGAATCCGATGAAAAAGTAGAGCACCGCGCTGATGATCCAGTTGAACACGATCTTGGAATGGGGCTCCAGGCCCGGCAGTTCCTCACGCTTGATCAGGTAGATCACGATCGGTACGATCAGACCGGCAAAGGCGATCACCAGCCCGGACAGCACGGACAGATGCAGGATGGTGGCCCAGTTGCGGGTCTCGCGCTCGCGGTCCGGCGTCGGCGCCTGGCCAGGCTGCTCCAGCTCACTCATTATTGCGGTGACCTTGCGCTAGGAGCCTGCGCAACGCGGATTTGGCTGTCACTCGGAAGATCCACGCCGACTCACCCCGGCGATGAGGCTTGCGCACGACAACTGGACTGGGTGAGCATCTGGTGTGCATTACCTGGTAGAGGATACTCCAGCCGGGCCTGCCAGCCAAGCTTCAATGCCGCCTACTTTTCCTGCCGGGTGGGCCGCTTCCAGCCCGCGATGCTGCGCTGACGGGCCCTGGAGACCGTCAGCTGTCCGGCTGGTGCATCCTGGCTGATGACGCTGCCGGCGCCGATCGTGCCGCCCTCCCCCACCGTCACCGGTGCAACCAGGGCGGTATTGGAGCCGATGAAGGCCTCAGGTCCGATCACCGTGCGATGCTTGTTGACGCCATCGTAGTTGCAGGTGATGGTGCCGGCACCGATGTTGGCCTGCGAACCGACTTCTGCATCGCCGATGTAGCTCAAATGGCTGGCCTTGGCACCCCGGTC
The DNA here is from genome assembly GCA_007695005.1 of Wenzhouxiangellaceae bacterium. Classification (GTDB taxonomy): domain Bacteria; phylum Pseudomonadota; class Gammaproteobacteria; order Xanthomonadales; family Wenzhouxiangellaceae; genus Wenzhouxiangella. The sequence continues at coordinate 2,398 of REEQ01000191.1, forward strand.
GAAGTGCGCATTCTTGGTTTCGACAAAGTTGCCGATCTTGACGCCTGCAGCCAGCACCGTACCCGGGCGCAGACGGGCGAATGGACCCAACTGGCAGGCGCCGGTGGTACGCACGCCTTCCAGCACACTGTAGGGCTTGACCTCGGTGCCGGCAGCAAGATCGCAGTCGCGCAGCACAGCCCCGACACCGAGGCGAACATCATCTCCCAGCTTCACATCCCCCTCGAGCACCACACCGGCATCGATAATCACATCGCGCCCGGCCTGGACCAGGGCCCGCACCTGGACCGTGGCCGGGTCGAGCAGGGTCACACCCTGGGCAAAGAGGGCCTGGCGAGCCCGCACCTGATACACCGTCTCCAGCGCTGCCAGCTGGCTGCGATCGTTGGCGCCCAGCAGCTCGTCCGGCTGCAGCGCCTTCACTGCCGCCACCGAGCGCCCGTCGGCCACCGCCAGCGCAATGCAGTCGGTGAGGTAGTACTCGCCCTGAGCGTTGTCTGCGCCAACGCGGTCCAGCCAGGCGGCGAAATCCCCGGCCCTGGCGCACATCACACCGCTGTTGACTTCACGCACGGCCCGCTCGGCTTCGGTGGCATCCCGGTGCTCGCGAATGGCGTACACCTGGCCTTGCTCATCACGGAGAATGCGGCCGTAGCCGGTCGGATCGCCGGCAATGAAGCTGAGCACGACCAGATCGGCCGGGCTTTGCAGCAGCGCTTGCAGGGTCTCGGCCCGGATCAGGGGCATGTCCCCGGGCAGAATCAAAACCCGCGCATCCGGACTGATGGCCGGCAGGGCCTGGGCCGCAGCATGCCCGGTGCCGAGACGCTCAGCCTGTTCTACAAAGCGACATCCAGACCCGGCCAACGCCGCCTCGACCTGCCCGGCACCGAACCCGACTACCACATGAATACCCTTCGGCTCGAACGCGGCAACCGTCTCGACCAGGTGCCTGAGCATCGGACGTCCACCCACCGGCTGAAGCACCTTCGGTCGACTCGAGTTCATGCGCTTGCCCTCGCCGGCGGCAAGGATGATGACTTCATGCATGGCAGGAAATATTCATTCGGTTGGCCCACCAAAGTATAACGCCGCCACATCCGTCAACCGGGCATGGGCCAGCAAGACAGCGCAGGCCAATCATTCGCAACAGATCGAGGTTGCTGACAGCTATCCGCAAGGTTGCGGAGTCGGGCACGGACTTTCTCCCAACCCATCCGCCCCACCCGGGGCCTTCTCCACCCTTCCAATCTCCTTTTCACCGGCTTGAAAAAGGCAAAAACCGCACGCAGCTCCGGATAGCCAGACCGCGCCTGAACCAAAGCACAAAGCCTTGTGCAGCTGCCGCCATTTTTCTGCACACAGACAGCCTCCTGCCCGGAGCGGCATAGGCAGTCCTCTCCGGGTAATCAGGGTTTGCGGGATCCGGATATAACCCGAATAACGTGTGTCCGGATTTCTGGAACAGGCTTCAGTCCGGTGGTGTCGGATGCAGGGATTCGGGAATCGCAGCAAGCAAGCCGGGCACCTCGAACTCCAGAAACAGGAACGGCTCTGTATTGATTTCAGCCTCCGCGAATATCCGGATGCGCTCGCCGTAAATCGGGAACTGGAAGCGGCGGATAGCGCGATCGGTTGACTCGCCAGGGCCAAGCCGCAGGTTGCCCGCCCTCAGCGGCACGTTTCCCGGCACCGAATCAAAGCCCCCCACTTCGACCTTGTAGCGCGAAATCCTGGCCGGACTATCGCCAGTGTTGGTTGCGACCAGATCGATGTCCACGTAAGCATGGCCGGCAAGCTGGCGATGACCGTCGCCGTAGAACCGGACCCAGCCCTGTGAACCCTCGAACACCAGGCTGCCAAACGGCTCCGGAGTCGCAAATTCGAACTCGATCGGCGCCAGGGTATAGACCGGGCCTACATCGCCCAGTGGAATCGCAACGGGATGTCCGCCTGAGCGCTGAACAAACCAGAGCACGCTGTCATCCGGGCCGACCCCGGGCTCGAGCTCGAACCGCAGCACCACCTCTTCACTGCCCAGCCCACTGATGAAGGGCGGCTGCAGGTTGGACGAAATGCGCTCGCCGTTTACCTCGAGGAAGCCGTAGCCGGGACCGCGTCGATTCTCATCCACCAGGTTGGTCATGACGGTATCAACCTCGACAATGGTCGCCAGCACTTCGTCGAACATCAGCCGCGGCTTGAAGGTAGCCGCTCTGACTTCGACCTCGAAGCCCTGAAGATGAGCCGTCACGCCAATCTGCCGGGTCTCGGGCTCAGTCGAGACTTGAGCTGCCTCCGCGCCGGGATGATCAGTGGCGTGATCTGCCGCCTGCGACTCGGCAGGGCGG
>REEQ01000189.1 GCA_007695005.1 Wenzhouxiangellaceae bacterium
TGGAGATGGATTTTGGCACCGACCGTCGGCCGCGTTGGGCCGACCTACGGTTTTTGGGTATCGACGACGCGGGAACAGATCGTTGAGGCCAGCACCCGGGCTTGATCGGCTCGCGCTATCATGGTCGGCTTGATGTGCACGATCCCCCGTTGATGAGTCTTGCTGCTGCCCGGGTTGCCGACCTGCTCAATAGCCTGGATGCCGACCGCGCGGCTCGCGGTCGCGTGCTGTTTGCCAGCGGTGCCGTGGCTGGCCTGCAGCGGGGTCGGCTTGATGATTTGCTGATTCTGACCGGTTTGGTCAACGACGGCGCTGCCGAAGCATTCCGGGTCCATGCCAGCATCGACGGCGGTCGGCTGAGCGGCGACTGTACCTGCTCGCGTGGCGTTGACTGCGAGCATGTCGCCGCCCTTTGCCTGGCGGCCACCGAGCAGACGCCGGAGCAGCTGCGCGAGCGCGCCAGCAGGCGTCTGCAGCTGGCCGGCGGTCGAGCTTCCACGGCGGCGGCCCAGCGCATGATTTACCTGCTGCGGTTGTCGCCGGATGGCGAGGAGCTGAGCGTTTGTCCATCGCGCCTGGCCACGGCGGCGGGCGCCGAGGCGGTCACGACCCCTTATGCCTTGTCGCGCCTGCAGGATGCGCGTCAGCCTGACTATGTCGGCGAAGATGATCTGGCGATCCTGCATGACCTGGCCGACCGGGTGGTTGAGGCGACGGACCTGGTCTGGATTCCCCTGGGGCCGAACAGCCAGAAGCTGATCCGGGCGATGCTGGCGACCGGGCGCTGTCACTGGAATACCGCCGACGGCGCCTGCCTTAGCCTAGCTGAACCGCTGCCGGCTACGGCCGAGTGGGAGCTGCTGGCCAGCGGTTACCAGCGCCTGCTGCTGGTTGCCGACGATGAGTCCGAAGCGCTGCAGTTGCCGCTGTTGCCACCGTGGCGGGTCAATCCCGACAGCGGTCGCTGCCGTCCCCTGCAGACCCTGCTGGATGAGCCGCGAGTGGCCGAACTGCTTGCCGCCGGCCCGGTGGCTCCGGACGAAGTCCGCGATGTGATCACGAAACTCGAGGATGCACCCTCGGCCTTTCCCCGGCCCCGGCTGCTTAAGGTCGAGCATCTGGACGCGCACTCGCCGCTGCCCTGTCTGGAGCTGGTCAATGTCGAGGTTGGCAGTGGCTCGCGCTTTGAAACGGTCCCGGCCGCGCGCCTGGTGTTTGCCTACGGTCCGGTGCGCCTGGAGTGGGAAGATGAATGCTCATCGCGCCTTGATCAAGAACAGCGGGTGCTGTCGGTCAGCCGCGATACCGCGCTGGAGGAAGCGGCCACGGTGGTGCTGGAGCAGGCCGGCCTGGCGCCGCTGGCGGCTGATGCCGATCGCGACTACCGGCCCGGCGACGGCTCGCTGTGGGTTGCGCGTCGCTCTGATCGGGCCGATATGGTCTGGCTGAGCTTTCAGCAGGGATTCAGCCATTTGCGTCAACAGGGCTGGCTGATTGAACGTTGTCCGGACTTCAGTCTGACCCTGGTCGAGCCGGAGAGCTGGTACGGCGACCTGGCCGAGTCGGTACGGAGTGCCGACGAGATCGAGCTGGACCTGGGTGTGGTCTGGAACGGCCAGCGCCATTCCATGCTGCCGGCGCTGCTGGCCTGGATCGAACATACGCCGCTGCCCATGCTGCGCCAGCTGATCAATGGTGAGCTGCCGAACGGGCAGGTCACTCTCAGCCTGGATGAGCGCCGGCGCGTACTGGTGCCGATGGAACGGCTGGCCGCGACCTTGCGCGGACTGGTCGACTGCCTGGATCAGATCCCGCGCCTGCGCCAGGGCAAGCTGCGCCTGCCGCGCGGCCGCCTGGCCGAGCTGGCCGCTACCGGCACTCATTGGCAGCTTGGTGGCGATGCCGAGCTGGCCGAATTGAGTCGGCGCCTGGGCGATTTTTCCGGGATCGAGCCCAGCCCGGCGCCGGCCGGCATGACCGCCGATCTGCGCGCCTATCAGCGCTACGGTCTCGGCTGGCTGCAGTTTCTGCGCCGCTTCGGTTTCGGCGGCATCCTGGCCGATGACATGGGTCTGGGCAAGACCATCCAGACTCTCGCCCACATTCTGGCCGAGAAGCGGGCCGGGCGACTGGATCAGCCCTGCCTGGTGGTTGCACCGACCAGCCTGATGTTCAACTGGCGCGCCGAAGCGCGCAAGTTTGCGCCTGATTTGAAGGTGCTGACCTTGCATGGTCCCGAGCGCAAGGGTCGGTTTCAGTGGATGGTGGAGTCCGACCTTGTTTTGACCACCTATGCCCTGCTGGCCAGGGATATCGAGCATTTTCGTCGCCAGCGCTTTCACCTGCTGATCCTTGATGAGGCCCAGGCGATCAAGAACCCGCGGGCCAAGGTCTCGCGCATGGTGCGCGAGCTCGACAGTCGCCATCGACTGTGCTTGAGCGGCACGCCGCTGGAAAACCACCTCGGCGAACTGTGGAGCCTGTTCGATTTTCTCATGCCCGGGTTGCTGGGCAGCCAGGCGCGGTTCCGGCGCCTGTTTCGCAATCCGATCGAGCGTCATGGCGAGGAGGACCGGCGCGAGCTGCTGGCCCGGCGCATTCGCCCTTTCTTCTTGCGTCGGACCAAGGCAGAGGTGGCCCCCGAGCTGCCGCCCAAGACCGAGATCATGCACGCCGTTCCGCTCAGCGGAGCACAGCGCCAGCTCTACGAGCGCACCCGCGTGGCTCTGCATGACAAGGTCCGCCAGGCCCTGGCCAGCCAGGGGGTCGAGCGCAGCCGCATTGTCGTACTGGATGCCTTGCTCAGGCTGCGTCAGATCTGCTGCGACCCGCGCCTGCTCAAGGGCGTGGATGGGGCGGAAGCGGCCGAGTCGGCGAAGCTGGAGCTGCTGATGGAGCTGCTGCCGGAGATGGTTGCCGAAGGTCGCCGGGTACTGTTGTTTTCGCAGTTCGTCGGCATGCTGGAGTTGATCGAGAAGGCAGTGCGTCGGCAGCGCATCGACTACGTCAAGCTGACCGGCGCGACCCGTGATCGGCAAAGCGTGGTCGAGCGCTTCCAGTCCGGCCAGGTGCCGCTGTTTCTGATCAGCCTGAAGGCCGGCGGCGTTGGCCTGAACCTGACCGCGGCCGATACTGTCATTCACTACGATCCCTGGTGGAATCCGGCGGTAGAGGATCAGGCAACCGATCGTGCCCACCGTATCGGCCAGGCGCAGAAAGTATTCGTGTATCGCTTGCTGGCCGAGGATACGATCGAGCAGAAGGTGCACGAGCTTCAGCAGTCCAAGCGCGGACTGGTCGAGGGGCTGCTCGGTGGCGGCGGTGCGGCGCAGATCAGCGCCGAAGATCTGGACAGCTTGTTCGAGCCGCTGGGATAGCGCCATGACCCCGGACCGGATCCAGAGCGCTGTCGATCGTCTGCTGTCACGCGAGCAGTGCTATCGCCCGCTGGCTCTGCTGAAATTGATCCGACGGGTCGACAGCAAGGTGCTTGCCCAGTGGGAAAGCGGTGAGTTGAAGTGGCTTGAAGATGGCCTGTATGGTCACCCGCAAGCCTGTCTGGACGAGCTGCGAGTGGCCGCTGACTGGGCCAGAAAGCTGGGACTGGAAGCGCGGCTGGAGGCAGCTGAACAGGGCCGGCGCCTGTTTCGCAGCGGCGCCGATGATCGTCTGGCCAGCACGAATTGGCACCGGGCGGCCCCCAGCGCTCAGGGCGATCTGTTTTTCGATACCGGCTTTGCCCAGGCCCGAAGTGCGCTCAACCAGTCCCTGCTGGCCGCCGATCGCGAGCGTGCTGAGCAGGCGCTGGCCGATCTGTCACGGGCTGATCCCGGCAATGAAGCTCAGGCCGACGGCGAGCGTCTGGTCGAGGCTCTGGGTTGGTTGGAGGAAGCGCCTGATGACCCCAGGCTCCGCCTGGCTGTGCTGGATGAAGACATTCAGGCGCGCGCGCGCCGCTTGCTGGGTGCTGCCGAGTCGCGGCGCTTTCTGGCACCGCTGTGGCGGCAACTGGCGGCAGCGATGGATCCGGCTGACTTCGATTCGCTTGAGCCGGATCGGCACCCATCCGCGGTGCTGGCCCGGGTCGAGGACTGGGCCGCGGTGGTCGAGGCGGTGCGGGCCGTGCCCGACTACCTGAATCAGGCCCAGCTGCTCGGTCGCCTGGCCAGCGCGGCCTTGGCCGCAGGTGATCGGGAAGTCGGCCTGGCAGCCGTTTGCCAACTGTGCTGGCGTCACCCGAAGGCAGCGGAGGCCTGGCTGGATGCCTGCAGGGATGATGAGCTGGTGCGCCGGGTGGAGGTGTTCTGGGACCTGGACCCGCCGCTGGCGATCGATCTGTTTCCGGCCTGGCTGGTGTCGGTTGCCTATGCCCTGCCGGATATTCCGGAGCAGGATCGCCCGGACGATGAAGCCAGCGAGGCCTGGACCCGCTTCCGCGCCTTGCGCGCCGACCCCACTGACCTGACGCTGCGAGAATGGTTTCAAACCCGGCAACCAGCCTTGTTCAGCCACTGGCTGGCCACCGGCCGTTGAGCGCGTAGGTCGGCCCAACGCGGCCGACGGTCGGTGCCAAAATCCATCTCCATGGCCCTGTTCGTGTGTCC
>REEQ01000161.1 GCA_007695005.1 Wenzhouxiangellaceae bacterium
ACCGCGAATCTGCCCGGGCCAGAATCCGGGTGCTGGTCAAACGCATCCTGCGTCGCTACGGTTATCCGCCGGACCTGGAGGATGCTGCTGTGCAGCTTGTGCTTCAGCAGGCCGAGGCCGTTTCTGCGGCCTGGGCGTACTAACGAGTTCATTGATTATCAACCCGGCAACGAAATACCTGCGGTGTTCGGTGCACGGCATTTGCTATGCGGTCCCAGCCGTTCCTGCCGGGTCAATAATGATCTCTGGATTGCTAAAGGTGGGTTACCCCGGCCCTTGAATAAATCCCCGCATACAGGAGCCATGAACAACCCGACGGGTTGTCATCGATAACTTCAAGAAAGCCGTAAACCAGCGAACGAATCAGAACGAGGAACCGGGCTGGGTGAGGAATTCGAGTTCTTCGGCGCTCGATTCGCGTCCCAGTATGGCGTTGCGATGCGGGTAGCGACCGAAGCGGTCAATGATGGCCTTGTGCCGGCGTTAAGCCGCTCACTTCGCCACACCCGTACAACGCGAATGCGCTCGCCGATCTGCGGAGCCTGCTCTTGTGCAAACCACTCCCGAAGCGCCTCAAGATCCACTATCGCCGACTCAGCGAACGCGATGGGCATTATCGCCACCGATTTACAGACCGAGGCGCTTGCGGACTTCGCTTATCGGCTGGGTTCGGCCTGACTCGAGATCGTTCAGGCCGGCAACTCAGCGGAACGCCGGTCGCGAGGTGTGCTCGGTAGAGGCCGGCAGCACGGGCAGGCGCAGGGCATGCTCCGGGATTTCGCCTTCCAGAGTCTGGTAAAAGGCCATCAACTTGTCGAGGTCGTCTTCGTCGATTTCGCGGCCGAGCTGGACGCGGGCCATGATCTGGGTGGCATCGCGCAGGTTCCAGACTGAGCCATCGTGAAAGTAGGGATAGGTACGGGTGATGTTGCGCAGCGATGGGGTCTTGAAGACGTACAAGTCATCACGATTCTGGGTGACGGCGAAGCGACCCACGTCCATGGTCATGGTCGGCTGGTCGATGGTGATGTATTCCCGGGTGGCTTCCCAATAGGCCTCGACGATGCCGAAGCGGGCCATGACATCGCCGCCCAGCGCCGGCCCGGCATGGCAGCCCACGCAGCCTTCGTTGATGAACACCTGCAAGCCGGCCAGTTCCTTGTCGCTGAGCGCATCGGCATCGCCACGCAAGAAGTCATCGAAACGATCCGGCGTGGTCAGGGTACGCTCGAAGGCGCCGATCGCATTGGCAATGTTGGCGTAGGTCAGCGGCTCGCTTTCGTCCGGGAAGGCGCGCTCGAACCAGGCCACGTACTCCGGCATGGAGGCGATCCGGTCAACGGCGAATCCCTCGCCCGGGATGGCCATTTCAATCGGATTGAGCACCGGGCCCTGGGCCTGCTCCTCGACATCACTGGCCCGCCCGTCCCAGAACTGGGTGTCATGCAGGGCGGCATTGAGCACAGTTGGCGCGTTGCGCGGCCCGACTGCCCAAGCGTGGCCCAGCGAAGTCGGCAGGTTGTCGACCCCATAGGTCGCCAGATTGTGGCAGCTGTTGCAGGAAATGAAGCCGCTCTTGGACAGGCGCGGATCGTAGTAGAGCATCTTGCCCAGCTCGACCTTGGCTTCGGTGACCGGATTGTCGGGGTTGTCGACCACCTCGGGCAGGGGTTCGAACAAGCTCTGCGCGATCTGCATCAAGGCCTCGCGGTCGGGGGTGTCGGCATGGGCAACCAGGCCGGACAACAGGAACAGCCCCAGGCAGGGAAGCAGGATGAATTGTTGGCGCATGTTGTCCTCCAAGGCATTTGCTGAAGTTCTATCCTGGAACATGCGTCCGACTGATTCCTGATCTCGATCAATTTTTCCGGGACCGCGCGCACGAACAAAGCAGACCCGCACTGATCCGCTACCATGGCATCAGCTTCCTCGAAGGGCCGCATATCGTGGCGAAGATGCAAGACCGAGTGACTATTGACTGCCAGGATCGGGTAGCGACCGTGACCCTGAACCGCCCGGACAAGTACAACGGGCTGGATCTGGAGATGATGCAGGCGCTGGTGGCGGCTGCCAGGCGGATTCGGAAACAGCGGGGCGTCCGGGCCGTTGTTGTGCATGGTCGGGGCAAGGCCTTTTGCGCGGGGCTGGATTTTGCCAGTGTGATGCGCAAGCCATCGCGGATTCTGGCCGGGTTTCTGCCCTGGTGGCGCAAGGGCAATCTGTTTCAGCGTCTGTGCCTGGACTGGCGCGATCTGCCGATGCCGGTGATCGCGGTGACCCACGGCTATTGTTTTGGCGGTGGTCTGCAGCTGGCATTGGGCTGCGATTTTCGGATCAGCTCACCGGACTGCGAGTTTTCGATCATGGAGATCGAGTACGGCCTGATTCCGGACATGGGCGGTTCGGTGACCCTGCGCGAGCTGGTGCCGGCAGATGTGGCGATGGAATTGGCCATGACCGGGCGGCGCTTCGGTGCAGCCGAGGCGTTGGATCTGAACCTGATCACCCGGATCGACGATCAGCCGCTGACAGCCGGTAAGGACATGGCCCGGGCGCTGGCGCTGCGCTCGCCGGATGCGATTCGCGGCATCAAGCGCCTGCTTCGCTCGACCCGCCATGGCTCGGAGCGCCGGGCGTTGCGGCGGGAGCGGCAGTTGCAGTTGAGGGTGTTGCTGGGCAGTAACCAGCGCGAAGCCTTGAAGGCGCGCAACGAGAAGCGTGAGCCTGAGTTTCGGGATCGTTGAGAGTTCGGCCCCGGCCGCGTTGGGCCGGGCTACATCAAGGGGCTGACGAAGGGAATGAACTCATGAATGAGAGCAAGCGGGAAAAGCGGTATGGCTTGGGGTATCGGTTGCTGGGCCTGTTGTGTTGCCTGGGCCTGATGGCTGTCGGGCTGGTGTGGTGGATTGCTGGATTCAGCATTTACCTGGGCGCGGCCGCAGCACTGGCCCTGGCCGGGCTGGTGGGGCCGGCAGCGGCGGAGTCCAGCGGCGGCATTCTGGAATTCATCTCGGGGCTGATCGAGCTGATCGGCGAGATTGTCGGGATGATTGTTGATGCGATTTGTGGCTTGTTTTCCGGGTTTGGTTGAGGCGTGGTTTGGGTTGGGCTTGGTTGCTCGCAGGTAAACTTGTAGAAAAATTCGAGTTCGGCCCCGGCCACGTTGGGCCGGGCTACGGGTTTGCTGCGTGGATGAGGGCCAGTTTCAATTGACCAGTTTGAAGGTCAGGCCGGCGTGTTTGGTCAGGCGGGTTTCCAGGCGCTCGCCCAGCGCGGTGGACGGGGTCCAGAAGCCGCCGGGGACGGCATCGCGCGGCAGGTCGGTGGCCAGGGTGTAGGCCGCTTCGCCCAGCATCTTTGCGGTGGAGCCGTAGCCCGGGTCGCGGTCACCGGTCACCCGGGCGCGCAGGCGCTGGCCATCGGCGGTATTGCCGTCGAACAACAGCCGGTAAAAGCCTTTTTCGCGCTGCTCGGCCGATGGCCCTTCGCCCGGCTTGGGCAGAAAGCGGCTCGCCATGAGACTGCGGGTGGGTTTCAGGCTGGCGCCCAGGGCAAACCCGCCCAGGGCCAGCGACCAGCCCCAGGCGCGACGCCGGCCGGCGAATCCGCGGCCGGTCATCATCGCCTCGTCATAGTGAAAATCGCTGCCCCAGGGATGGCCCTGCAGGGCATGGCTGCGGTGGACAATGCGAGTGTTGATGGCCGCCATCACGAACGGTGACAGCCAGCTATCCAGCGCTTCATCAAACTCCGGGCCCTTGACATAGGGCTGGCGCACGCCTTCGCGGGCATTTTCCGGGCACAGGGCATAGGGGTTTTTGGCAATCCGGGCAACGCTGGAGTCCTTTCGCGTTTCCTCGATGATGTTGATCATGCTGGCCGCGGTGCCGCCGCTCATGGTGCCGCGCATGCGCTCAACGCCCATGCGGATCCTGGTCAAGGGCTGTCCAAGCTTGTCCATGGCAGCACGCTGCAGAAAGGCCACGCCCAGGTCGGAGGGAATGGAGTCGAAGCCGCAGCAGTGCACCAGCCGGGCACCGCTGGCCCGGGCCTGGTCCTGGTGGGCATCGAGCATCCGCCGCATCCACGGCACCTCTCCAGTCAGGTCGCAGTAGTCCGTGCCGCTGGCCGCACAGGCCGCCACCAGTTCCGAGCCATGCAGGGCATAGGGCCCAACCGTCGAACAGATCGCGGCCGTACGTGCGCACAGGGCATCCAGCGAGGCCCGATCATGGCTGTCGGCCGTCAGCAGCGGCAGCGCTTCGCCCCCCGGCCCCAGCTCGTCGCGCACGGCCTTGAGCTTGTCTTCGCTGCGACCAGCCAGTGCCCAGCGCAAATCACCGCCCGCACCGTGCCGTGACAGCAGGTACTCGGCAACGAGGCGACCGGTAAAGCCGGTAGCGCCAAGCAGGACCAGATCGAATTCGGGTTTGTCGGACGTTGTCATTAGCGGGCGAATGCCTTCGGACACGGATAAGTGTCCAAGGATACCGCGATGTCGTCATGTTTCCTTGCCCCAAGTCGGTTCGAAGTCGGAAGTCGGAAGTCGGTGGTCGGTGGTCGGTGGGCGGAGCTCGGTGGGCGGTGGGCGGT
>REEQ01000128.1 GCA_007695005.1 Wenzhouxiangellaceae bacterium
CACCGACCACCGACCACCGACCACCGACCACCGACCCCCAACCCCCGACGCCCATCCACCCCAGTTAAGCTGATCACTTCCCACCACTGGAGGAAACCAGCCGTGACAAGCACGATCGATCATCCAAACATCGACGACTCCCTGCTGCTGATCGTTGACGTGCAAGGAAAACTGGCCCGGTTGATGGATAACTCGGAGGCGATGATCGCGCAGCAGCGCCGATTGATTCAGGGCTGTCGACTGCTCGGCCTGCCGGTGGTCTGGGCCGAACAGCTGCCGCAGAAGCTGGGTCCGACCGTGCCCGAACTGGTCGAAGTGCTTGACAGCATCGAACCGTTGGCCAAGTCCAGCTTCGGCTGCTGTGGCGATGCCGGTCTGATGGCAGCCATTGAGGCCAGCGGCCGAAACCAGGTGCTGCTGTGCGGGATCGAGGCCCATGTCTGTGTCTGGCAGACGGCAGCAGCCTTGCGGCAGCGCGACCATGCCGTCCACCTGGTCTGTGACGCGGTCTCGTCGCGCTCGGCGTTCAATCGCGACATTGCATTTCGGCGCATGAGTGCCGCCGGGGTGCACTTAAGCAACGTGGAAATGGTGTTATTCGAATTGATGGGCGATGCCCAACACCCCCACTTCCGCGACGTCAGCCGCCTGCTCCGGTAGGCCGGGGCAGTGCAGGCTTCAGGAAGGGTGCGGCTTGCCGCAGGCAAGAAGCGCTCTTGCGGAAGCCGTCGGCACCTGCCCCGACGCGGAGGTAAGTATCTACATGTTGAGGGTCCGGCCACCGTCGACGGCCAGTATCTGGCCGGTGACGTAGGGGGCATCGAGGGCCAGGAAGGTCACCGCGCCGGCAATGTCTTCAGGCCGGCCCTGGTGGCCGAGCGGGATGCGGTCGAGGATGGCGGCGGCGGCTTCGGGCGAGTCCTCATTCTCCGGCCACAGGATGGCGCCGGGGGCAACGCCATTGACGCGCACTTCCGGGGCCAGCTCCTTGGCCAGAGCTCGGGTCTGCATGACCAGACCGGCCTTTGCCTGGCAATAGATCGCGTGGCGCTGCATCGGCACCAGGGCATGGATGTCGACCAGATTGACAATGGCACCACCACGCCGGGCCAGGTGCGCGGCGCAAGCCTGGGAAAGAAAGAAAGGAGCGCGCATGTTGCTGGCCATCAGTTCGTCCCAGTGCGCGGCAGTCGCCTCGCCAACCGGGGTCGGGTAAAAGGCCGAGGCATTGTTGACCAGCACGTCGATGCGGCCAAAGGCGGCCAGCGCGGCAGACTTGATCTGCTCGCCAGCCGCATCATCGGCCAGCTCAGCCTGAACCAGCACGACCGAGCCGGCTCGCATGGCGACAAGCTCGTCGCGCAGGGCGCCGGCGGCCGCCTCCGAGCCGCGAAAGTGCAGACAGATGTCCAGCCCACGCTGGTGCAGGCTGCGCACGATCTCTGCGCCTATACGGCGGGCACCGCCGGTTACAATCGCGACTCGATTGCCGCTGCCGCTGCCTGATGTCATTGCCTGATCCTTCCTTGTCGCTGCCCAGACCGCCAGCAGAGTTGCTGGCCGTGAGCGAGGCATTGTGCAACAGGATCGTCAACAAAATCGAAACAGTTGGCGCACTGCCATTTGCAGACTTCATGACGATGGCGCTGTACGAACCTGGCCTGGGTTACTACGTCAACGGCCTGCACAAATTCGGCCACGCTGGCGACTTCGTGACCGCACCTGAACAAGGCTCGCTGTTTGCCCAGACCCTGGCCAGCCAGTTCGATACCCTGGCCGCAGAGCTGGGGCCGGACTGGACCCTGCTCGAGATTGGTGCCGGCTCCGGCGTCCTGGCGCGGGACTTGCTCATGCAGCTCAGGCAGCCACCCGCCCGCTATCTGATTCTTGACCGCAGCGCCGCCTTGCGCCAGGTCCAGGCAGAGCAGCTGGAAGGTCTTCCGCAGTCCCTCAAGGATCGGGTGCAGTGGCTCAGTGCCCCGCCCCAGGAAAGCTTTTCGGGCGTAATTCTGGCCAACGAGGTGATAGATGCGCTCCCGGTCAGCGTTTTCGAGTTGGTCGACGCAGAGCTGTTCGAGCGCGCCGTCAGCGTTTCCGAGCAAGGCTTTCGCTGGACACGGCGGGCGCCCGATAAGCGCCTGGCAGGGGCGGTTGCCCACCTGCGCGAAGCGCTGCCACATCCCCTGCCGAAAAACTACAGCAGCGAGATCTGCCTTGACCTGCCTGGCTGGATGCAGACCGTCACCGAACCGCTGGTGCGAGGCCTGGCCCTGTTCATCGACTACGGTTACCCGCGCACGGAGTACTACCACCCGCAGCGTGACAGCGGCACCCTGGTCTGCCACTACCGGCATCGGGCCCATTTCGATCCCTTTGCCTGGCCCGGCTTGACCGACATTTCCGCCTTTGTCGACTTCAGCCTGGCCGCCGAGGCCGGCGTTGCGGCCGGCCTGGAGCTTGCAGGCTTCACCAGCCAGGGCGCCTTTCTGCTGGCACTGGGCGCTCATGAGCGGGTCACAGCCGCGAGCGGGGACAAGGAGCGCATGCGTCTGGCCGGAGAGCTCAAGCGCCTGGTCCTGCCCGGCGAAATGGGTGAAAAATTCAAGGTCCTGGCTCTGAGCAAGGCGCTGGAGCAGCCCGTGCAGGGCCTTGAACCGGGCAGCCAGTTGCACAGGCTGTAGAGAATACCGCTGAGCAGGCCATGGGCCCAAGCGAGCCAGCGATTCGGCAGGGTACACTAGCGCCCATGCCCTCCTCTTCCCGAGCCAGCGCCCGCTTCTGGCGCGTTGCCAGCGGTCATGCCGACACCAGCGCTGCGGCCGCCGTGGTCCTTGACGCCGGCGGCAATGCCGCAGATGCCGCCGTCGCTGCCGCCCTGGCCGCAACCGTGGCCGAACCCCTGCTGTGCTCGCTGGGTGGCGGCGCCCATGCACTGGTCCAGGCCGATGGGCGCGCGCCGCTGGCCCTGGACTGCTTTACCCACACGCCGCGCCAGCGTCGTCTGGATGAGCTGGATTTCTACCCCATCATTGGCAACTTCGGCACGGATGTGCAGGAGTTTCATGTCGGCATGGCCTCCATTGCCACGCCGGGGGCCGCGGCCGGCCTGCTTGCGCTGCACCAGCGCTTTGGCCACATGCCACTGGCCGAGATCATTCTGCCGGCGCGCAGACTGGCCGCCCAGGGCGTGGTTCTGAACAACATCCAGACCTATGCCCTGCACATTCTCGAGCCAATCGTCAGGGCCACCGAAGACAGCGCCCGCCTGTTCGGGCTGGCAGGCCAGGATGCGGCGATCCCAGCGGTTGGAACGCGGGTTCGCAATCCGGATCTGGCCGACTTCTTCAACCAGCTGCCCGGCGATGGCATCGACAATCTGTACCGCGGCGAACTGGCTCGTCGACTGGCGGCCGATTCCAGCGGGGGCGGCGGGCATCTTCGTCTGGCTGACCTGAACGGCTACCAGGTGCGGTGGCGGCGTCCGCTGCGCTGGCAATATCGCGATGCCACCCTCTGGTCGACACCGCCACCGGCCTTTGGCGGCATGATGCTGGCCCTGGCCTGCGCCAGCCTGGCCCGGCACCAGCGACCGGCGGCCAGCTTCGGCAGCCCGGAGCATCTCGGCGCCCTGTGCCACGCCATGATCGAGTCCGAAGACCTGCGCCAACACCTGGAGCAGCCGCAGCTGCTGGCTTCCGAACGTGCGCTTCGGGCCGCTTTTGCCGGGCTCTGCCAGGATGCGCCGGCTGCACGACGGGGAACCACCCATATCAGCATCGACGACGGCCGCGGCCTGGCCGTGGCCCTGACCCTGTCCAACGGCGAAGGCTCCGGCTACGTCCTGCCCGGCACCGGAATCATCCTCAACAACATGCTCGGCGAAGAAGACATCAACCGCACCGGCTTCCATACCTGGCCATGCAATCGCCGCCTGGCCTCGATGATGGCGCCGACCATCATGAACAGAGGCGGCCGACGCTGGCTGCTGGGCAGTGGCGGCTCCAATCGCATCCGCACAGCTCTGGCCCAGGTGATCACCAATCTGGTGGATTTCAAGCTGCCGCTGGACCAGGCCATCGCCGCTCCGCGCCTGCACCTGGAGCGCAGTCGGCTGGCCGTCGAACTGCCCGACCAGGCCTGGCCGGACGCGGCCCTGGACTGGCTGGCAGAGCACTACGCCGAAGCGCGCTGCTGGCCAGAGCGCAACATGTATTTCGGTGGTGTCCACGCAGTCGGCCCGGATGCGGCCTCGGCTGACCCGCGCCGTCAGGGCCAGGCCAGGACGGCTGACCGTCAGTAATGTCTGGAATCTGAAGCCGGAATCGAATATCTTGCAGGGGTGCGTTCCATTTCGCCAGGAGGCATGCCATGAACCACGCTCGCACTCGTTTCCTGCAACTCCCCCTGTCTGCAGTGGCCGCCGCACTGCTGCTGGCCGGATGCGCAACCACCTCCACCCCGCCACCCCAGGCAACCGATGCCCGCTCGGTCGATCAACGTTACGTCAGCACGGTTGAACGCCACGCCCTGCGTACCGGCGCCAAGGTCCACTGGGTCAACCCGCCGCGCACTAGAGATCGTCGTCGAGGAGTCGATCCCTTCGAGGACTGACAGCGGATCGACAGCGGATTGATCGAAGCGCGCAGCTGGGGCGCGCTTAGATCTCGATCGGATCCATGTCGACATGCCAGCGCACCCGCCTGGCCTCGGGGAGCTCGTGCAGTTTGGCCAGCTGATCGGCAATACGCTGAACCAGCCGGGCCCGCTCGCTGGCCTGTAGCCAGAGCTGAAACCGCCAGTAGCCGCTGCGGCGGCTCATTACCGCTGGAATCGGACCGGTCACGCTCAAGTTGCGGCCGGCCAGCAGGCGCGCGGCGGCGCGCAAAAAGTCACGGGCCGATCCTTGCTGGTGCGCTTCGGCCCGGACCAGGGCCAGGGCGCGGGCCGGCGGCAATCCCGCCGCCTGCCTTTCTGCCAGCAGCTGCCCGGCATAGGCCAGGTAACCGTCGGCAATCAATGCTGCCAGCAGCGGGTTTTCCGGATGATGGGTCTGGAGCAGGAACTCACCGGCACGCTCGGCGCGACCGGCGCGACCGGCGACCTGGTGCACCGCCTGGCCCAGCCGCTCTGGAGCCCGAAAATCGGCGCTGAACAAGGCCTGATCCACATCCAGCACCGCCGCCAGCGTGACCCCGGGCAGATGATGGCCCTTGGCCAGCATCTGGGTGCCGACCAGAATGCAGGGCCGTCCGTCCCTGACCTCGGCGAGCAGCGACTCAAAGTCGTCGCGCCCACTCATGGCGTCACGATCCACCCGGTAAACCGGCACCTGCGGAAAACGCTGCTTGAGCAGATCCTCGAGCCGCTCGGTACCAGCTCCCAGCGGTACCAAGCCCGGTGAACCGCAGTCCGGGCAGCGCGGCGGCATGGGTCGCTGCGCACCGCAGTGGTGGCACTGCAGTCGCGGCGGCAGCTGGTGCCAGGTCATATGGGCATCGCAACGCTGGCAGTCCGCCTGCCAGCCGCAGGCATTGCAGATCAGTACCGGGGCATAGCCGCGGCGGTTTCGGTAGAGCAGGACCTGGCCACCCTCGTCGAGGTGACGGGCCACCGCTCCAAGCAGCGGCTCCCCCAGCATGCCAGCCTGGCCGCGTTGATCAAGCACGCGCCAGCGGGGCAGGCTGGCACCGCCCGCCCGTTCCTTCAGCTCAAGCAGCTGGTAACGTCCCAGTTCGACATTGTTGAGGCTCTCCAGCGATGGCGTTGCCGAACCGAGCACGATCGGAATCGCCAGCCGGGCGGCGCGAAGCACGGCAAGGTCACGGCCATGATAGCGAGCACCGTCCTGCTGCTTGAAGGAGCCATCATGCTCTTCATCAACCACGATCAGGCCGGGATTTGACAAGGGCAGAAACACCGCCGACCGGGTCCCGACCAGCACCTGCGCGCGTCCGTCCGCCGCCGCTTTCCAGGCAGCCAGGCGTTCGCCCTCGCTCAAGCCGGAGTGATATACCGTGGCCGGACAGCCGAGGCGCCGCTCTATCCGCCGAACCAGCTGCGGTGTCAGGCCAATCTCCGGCACCAGGATCAAGACCTGACGGCCGCGGCGCAACAAGCGCTGCGCGACTGTCAGGTACACCTCGGTCTTGCCACTGCCGGTGACTCCGGCCAGGAGCAGCGTGGCGTAGCGATGACGCTGGCGAAGGATGGCGGCCACGGCCGAGCGCTGGGCCGGATTCAGGGGCGGGCCCGCTGCTGCCGGCAGCGCAGGTGGCAGCTCGGTCAGGACGACAAGACCGCCATCGACCATGCGTCGAACGATCTCGGCGCCGATGCCCCGCTCCGCCAGGGCCTTGCGCGAGCAGATATCCTGCTCGAGCAAGTCCCGGAGCTGGGCCTGGCGTGGTGCCCGACCAAGGTCGGCTGCCCGGCCAGCCGCGGTCAGCGCCAGATATTCTGCAGGCGCTTCGCGAAAGGCCTTGACGCGCCGCAGCGCACCCGGCAGGAGCAGGTTGACGATTTCACCCGGTGGGCAGGCATAGTAGCGCTGGCACCAGGCGAACAAGTCCAGCATGACCGCATCGATCAGGCCAGCGTCCAAAACCCGTTCTATCGGCTTGAGACGTTCGTTGGGCTCAACCCGGCTCTGCCTGATCACCAGGCCGACCAGACGGCGGGAACCAAAGGGGACCAGTACCCGGCTGCCGGGCGGCGGCAGCGACTCGTCCGCGGCTGGCAAATAGTCGAACAGGCGCGGCAGCGGCACCGGCACCGCAACCTGAACGACCGCCACGCGCATGGCTTGGCCGGCAGGGCCCGGTCAGGACCGGGGCTGCATCATTGCAGCGACTGAGTGGCCGGCACTGCGCTGCGATGAGCCAGCAGCTGCTGGTCGCGATCGAACTCGATCAAATCACCGAGGATACGCCCCGCCTCCAACAGGAACAGGTCACGATCATTGTCACCGTTTTCTTGCTGCTCGGAGCCAGTCAGCTCTTCAGCCAGACCATCACCGCCAAGCGCCGGGTTGTGGCTGTGGCCAAACCGGGCCAGGCGGCGCTGTTCCGCCTCCTTCATCTCCTGACGGCGGGTCTCCAGGTGCAGAGACACGGTCCGGCGCTCGCTGCGCGTCTCCCATTCAGCCAGCTCCTCAAGCAGACGGACAAACTCTTCATCATCCTCGAGACGACGCTCGTGCCGCTCGCGAGCGCGTTCGATCAGCCCGCTGAGGTCAGCGAAGGGGGTGAAGTCAGTCGGCTCGATCTCGCCCCATGGCAGGGCGAACTCCAGTGCGCTTTCACCAAAGTCAGCGGGATCGCCGGCGCTGGGCAGGACGATGTCCGGCACGACGCCACGAGCCTGGGTCGAGCCACCGGCAATGCGATAGAACTGAGCCATGGTCAGCTTGATCTGGCCCAAACGCGCGTTTTCGCTGCGCGAGAACTCATCAAGGTTGATCAGGTTCTGGACCGTGCCCTTGCCGAAGGTGGTCTCACCGATGATCACGCCGCGCCCATAGTCCTGAATTGCCGCGGCAAAAATTTCCGACGCCGAGGCGCTGCGGCGATCGACCAGTACCGCCAGCGGACCGTTCCAGGCCATGCCCGGCTCACGGTCTCTCTCCAGCGACACCCTGCCCTGCGAATCGCGAACCTGCACGACCGGGCCTTCGTCAATGAACAGGCCGGTCATGGTGGTGGCCTCGATCAGCGCACCACCGCCGTTGCCGCGAAGATCCACGACCAGGCCATCCAATGGCCCTTCGGCCTTCATCTCATTGATCAGGCGACGCACATCGCGCGTACTTGAGCGGTAGTTGGGTTCATTGCTGGCCCGACCCTGGAAATCGACGTAGAACACCGGCACCCGAACCACGCCAATGCGCAGCGTTTCATCGCCGTTCGGCATTTCCAGAACCTCGCGGCTGGCCGCCTGCTCTTCCAGACGGACCCGGTCACGCACGATATCGATTTCACGCGTCGGCCCGCTCAGGCCGGTTTCGGCCGGCAACACCCGCAGCCGGACCCGGGTATCGCGCTCGCCACGAATCAGGGCGACCACATCGTCCAGACGCCAGCCGATGACTTCGACCATTTCGTCTTCGTCCTGGGCCACGGCCAGAATCCGGTCGCCGGGCTGCAGGCGACCGTCGAGATCGGCCGGGCCACCCGGCACGATTTCCATGATCGTGGTGTACTCGGTTTCACGCTGCAGCATGGCACCGATACCGTCCAGCGACAGGCGCATCGAAATTTCGAAGTTGTCGACACTGCGCGGCGACATGTAGGCCGAGTGCGGCTCGATCGAGCGGGTGTAGGCGTTCATGAAGAACTGAAAGACATCTTCACTGTTGAACTCGCTGATCCGCCGATTGAGATTGGTATAGCGCTGGGTCAGGGTCTCGACGATATCAACGTCTTCCTGGTCGGCCAGCTTCAGCAGCAACCAGTCGTTCTTGACCCGCTGGCGCCAGATTTCATCCAGTTCCTCGCGATCGGCCGCCCAGGGAAGCTCGGTACGATCAAACTGGTATTCCTCCGCGACATCGAAGTCGAAACCCTGCTCCAGCAGGGCCAAGGCATGCTCGGTACGCTCAGCCACCCGGCGCACGTAGCGATTGAACATGTCGAAGGCCGGCTCGAGGTCAGCCGAGCGCAAGGCATCGTAGAGGTGGGCGCGGTAGCGTTCGAGGTCAGCCACGTCGGCGGCCGTGAAATACAGCCGATTGCCGTCGAGCAGTCTCAAGTACTGCTCGAAAATGCGCTCCGACATGTCACCGTTGAATTCACCCCGATGATAGTGATAGCCGCGAATGAACCGGGTCGCCAGGCGGCTGGCGAAGCGATGCTCGGTGGTCGGCGCCAGCACACCCTGGTCGCGCTCGATGACGGTCGCCTGACCGGGCGCCAGCAGGATGACAGCCGGAATAAGCAGGGCAGCAACCAGGCCGGGCAGAACAATTCGGAAAAATTTGCTATTCATGGCGTCTTAAGACCAGCATTCACGGCATTAGGTTTCGATCGATTCAGACAGGCTCCGCCAAGTCGCGTTTTCGGGCCGTCCACAGTGGATGGTAACTCAAGCGCGTGCAAAGCGCCCTCACCAGCTGTCCGGCTGCGGCCGTGCGCTCGATATGCGGAGCGAATTCGGCCAGCTGGGTCATTGGCATGCCGGCAAAACCGCAGGGATTGATCAGCGTGAACGGGGACAGATCCATCGCCACGTTGAACGCGAGGCCGTGGTAGCTGCACTGCTGACGCACTTTCAGACCAATCGAGGCTATCTTGGCAGCACCTACAAATACACCGGGCGCGCCCTCGCGGCGAACCGCCTCGATAGCGAGCCCGCCGAGCAGGTCGATCACCGCCTGCTCGAGCTGATGGACCAGGCAGCGTACGCCCAGGCCTCGCCGCTGCAGATCAAGCAGCGGGTAGATCACCACCTGGCCGGGGCCGTGGTAAGTGACCTGGCCACCGCGGTCGGTCTGTACCACCGGAATGCCGCCGGGATTGAGCACATGCTCGGCCTTGCCAGCCAGACCCTGGGTGAAAACCGGCTCATGCTCGACCAGCCAAAGCTCATCCGGCGTTGCTTCGTCGCGGGCATCGGTGAATGCCCGCATTTGCTGCCAGACAGGCTCGTAGGGGCGACGGCCCAGATCACGGACGATCAGTTCGCGCATTGGCGCGTCTGCTTGCGCAGCGCAACCCGCGGGTGGCTCGAGCTGATCCGGTGCCATGCTCACAACATCATTACCACCGGATCCAGCGCACGAAGCTCGGCATAGATTTGTTCCAGGTGAGCACGCGATGTCGCCTCAACGGTCACCGTGAGCGATTCAAAACGACCGTTGCGACTGGGGCGTACGCGGACAGCATCGGCTTCGTCGAACGGCGCATGTCGGGCGACGACGCTCAGTACCGCAGCCCGGGCCTCGGCGCTGCTGCGCACCATGGCCTTGATCGGGTAGCGGCAAGGGAACTCCAGCGGGGTCGTGCTTTCGTCCATCAGGCCTCCAACGCTCACGCCAGCCTCCTCAACCGCCGAAAAGGCCGCCCAGCCACTGGCGGAAACCATCGGTAGTCCGTCCGATCAGGCCGGCCTTTTCAACCGCCTGCCGGGTAACGAGCGGACGGGTGGCGACCGTTTCTCCGTCCAGGGCGATGATCAGCTGACCGACTGCCTGACCGGCTTCCAGCGGCGCGGCCAGATCGCCATCCAGCTCCAGCCTGGCCTCCAGGGCATCGTAGCGACCGCGCGGAATGGTCACGAACAGATCATCGGCGATACCGAGGCCGACCTCGCGTTCGCGACCGCGCCAGACCCGCTCGCTGCGCAACTCATCGCCGGCCTCGTAGAGCTGGTAGGTCTCGAAGAAACGAAAACCGTAGTTCAGCAAGGCCTGGCTGGCGGTCGCCCGCGCCTCCTCGCTGGCCGTACCCATGACCACGCTGATCAAGCGCATGCCGTCGCGGCTGGCCGAGGTCACCAGGCAGTAACCGGCCGACGAGGTATGACCGGTCTTGAGCCCGTCCACCGACGGGTCGCGCCACAGCAGCCGGTTGCGATTGTGCTGGCGAATTTCATTGAAGGTGAACTCGCGCTCGGAGTACCAGCCGTAAAAGTCGGGAAACTCGCTGATCAGCGCCCGCGCCAGAATCGCCGAATCCCGGGCTGAGGTGAACTGGTCGGGGTCAGGCAGGCCGGTGGAGTTGACATAGTGGGTATTCTCCATCCCCAGCCGCCGCGCCTGCTCGTTCATCATGCTGGCAAAGACTTCCTCGCTGCCACCTATGTGCTCGGCAATGGCGACACTGGCATCGTTGCCGGACTGGATGATGATGCCGCGCATCAGGTCATCCACCCGGACCCGGTTGCCTACCTCGACAAACATGCGCGAACCAGGCGTGCGCCAGGCGCGCTCGGAAATCAGAACGGTGTCATCCAGGGCCAGGTTGCCGTTGGCAATCTCGCGGAAAGCGACGTACGAGGTCATCAGCTTGGTGATGCTGGCCGGCTCGACACGCGCATCCGGATCGCGCTCGCTCAAGGCGCTCAAGGAATGAAAGTCGAGCAGGATATAGCTGGTTGCCCCGACGCTGGGCGGCGCTGGCACCGGCACCTGGGCCAGGGCCAGGGCCGGGAGCAGGCCCAGCAACAGCGGCAGAAGTCGGCGAAACGGCTTGCTTGACTTGGCATTCATGACTGTCACGACAGTGGTGATTTCAAGGGTAGACGAAGCGCGGCCGACCGAAGCCAAGCGCATCAATGCGTTCGACCAGCGCAATGGCTTCTTCGGCATGGGCCAGCGGACCGACCTGGACGCGCCAGATGCGGCCCTGGCTGGTTCGGGCATTCTCGGTCCGCACCGGACCAAGGCCGGCGGTCTGCAACTGCTCTGCAAGCCGCTCGGCGCGCGCTGATTCGGTGAAAGCGCCAACCTGCAGCAATACCGGCAGTCGGGCCGGCCCGACGGCATAGGTCAGCGGGTCGGGGAAGGTAATTGCAGTGACTTCAACCGGCCCGGTGCCGGCCTGGTCGATCCCCAGCTTGACCGCCGCCGCCCAGGACAGATCGATGATTCGATCCGGATGGAACGGCCCGCGATCGTTGATCCGGACAATGATGCTGCGGCCGTTTTCGAGGTGGCGGACCTCAGCGTAGGTAGGCAGCGGCAGGGTGCGGTGCGCGGCGGTGAGCTGGTACATGTCGTAAGGCTCTCCGGACGAAGTGGCTCGACCATGGAACTTGGTACCGTACCACGAGGCGATCCCGACTTCCTGATAGCCCCGCGCGCTGGGCAGCACCTCGTAGGTCACCCCCAGCACCTGGTAAGGCGAGTGATTGCCGTAAGGGCTGCGCGGTTCCGGTCGCGGCACCGGATACTGAATGCGCGAGGGGTCGAACTGGCCGTGAGCCGGCGGACCATCGCTGACCGGGCCACGCCCTGGCGCGGGCGCCGAATCCGGCGCCGAATCGCGCAGCTGCGGCGCGCAGGCGGCCACGGCCAGCGCCATCGCGACCAGCGCCAGGGCTCGCATCAGGGAGCGCGCTCGGCGATCGCTTCAGCCAGCTGGACCACCGCCATCGCATACAGCGGCGAGCGGTTGTAACGGGTGATCACGTAAAAGTTGTTCAGGCCGATCCAGTGCTCATGACCGTCTTCGTTTTCCAGGCTGACCAGGGTAGCGGCTGCCTCGGCCGGAATGCCGTCGTGCTCGAACACGATGCCCATGTCAGCCAGCTCGGCCAGGCTGTGGTCAAGATTCATCCGGAAAGTAACGTCCAGGTCGGTCGGCATCTGGCTGACCGGCAACACAATGGGTTCCCCGGTTTGCCAGCGATGGCGGGCCAGATAATTGGCTACCGAGCCCAGCGCATCGGGCAGCGAACGCCACAGGTCGCGACGACCGCTGCCGTCGAAGTCAACCGCATAGGCGCGGTAGCTCGACGGAATGAACTGACCCAGCCCCATGGCCCCGGCATAGGACCCCCGCACCTCGGTCAGGGGCAGCCCTTCTTCCCTGGCCAGGACCATGAAGTGACCCAGTTCGCGGGCGAAAAAGTCGGCCCGGCGCGGGTAGTAGAAGCCCAGCGTCGCCAGGGCGTCGAGCACCCGGAAACTGCCGGTATTCGAGCCGTAGTTGGTTTCCACGCCTACGATAGCGACGATAATTTCGATCGGCACGCCGAACTGCTCGGATACCTGCTCAAGCAGTTCGCGGTTGGCCCGCCAGAACTCGGCACCACCGGCAATCCGGGCCTCGGTCAGGAAGATGGGCCAATAGCGATACCAGGGCCGCGCTTCGGCAGGCCGGGTGATGGCATCGATGATCGACTGCTGGTAGCGGGCTTCTGCCAGCAGCGCCCGGACCTCATCAGCGTCCAGCCCGTGTTCGGCTACCACCCGCTCGACGAAAGCCTCCGACCCCGGATGGGGCTCATCTGCCAAGGCCAGCGAAAACGCCAGAAAACAGACCAAAAACATGGGTATACGCATCATTCAGTCGATCCCGATCAATCAGTTGCGGTGAAGTATAGAATCCCGACGCCGGAAAAAGTTTTACCAACCGCGACCATTCTACCCGCTCCCCTTTTTCCTTTCCCGATCACTCTTCATTAACCCGGCAGGTATGTAGATCACATTCGGGGCACCCCACCCTTATCCCATGAACCGGCGGCGGCTGTACAAGCCCATCACCAGCCCGAAGCCGGCCAGCAGACTGACGGCCGAGGTGCCGCCGTAGCTGACCAATGGCAGGGGCACACCAACGACCGGCAACAGCCCGCTGACCATGGCCACGTTGACGACCATATAGAAAAAGAACATCAGCACCAGGCTGCCAGACAGCAGGCGGCCGAAGTTGTCCCGGCAGCTGCTGGCCAGATACAGTGCCCGCAGGGTGATGGCCCCGTAAAGCACCAGCACCGCGACCACACCGATGAACCCGAACTCCTCGGCAAGCACGGAAAAAATGAAGTCGGTATGCGGTTCGGGCAAAAACTCCAGGTGCGACTGGGTGCTGTTGGTCCAGCCCTTGCCGGTGAGGCCACCGGAACCGACGGCGATCTTCGACTGGATGATGTTCCAGCCCTGACCGAGCGGATCGCTTTCGGGATTGAGAAAGGTCAGTACTCGATGGCGCTGGTACTGATGCAGATTCAGCCACACTACCGGCAAGGCGGCGATTACCGCACCGCCCATCAGCATGATCAGCCGCCAGCGCAAACCGGCCAGAAACAGCAGCGCCAGGCCGCTGGCTGCAACCAGCACGCCGGTACCCAGGTCGGGCTGCAGGACGATCAGACCCACCGGCAGACCAATCAGCGCCAGACACAAGCCCAGGTCGAGCCAGCCCGGCGGCAACGGGCGCCTGGCCAGCAGCGCGGCCAGCACCAGCGGCAGCGCCAGTTTCATGCCCTCGGAGGGCTGGAAGCGGATCACGCCCAGATCCAGCCAGCGTTGAGCACCGCGCCCGACACCGAACAGCAGTACCGCCACCAGCATCAGAACCGCAAGCAGAAACAGCCAGGGCGCCCAAAGCTGGTACAGACGCGGCGGGATCTGGGCCATGAACAGCATCACCACCAGGCCGAAGCCGAGGCGGATACCCTGGCGACTGACCAGGGCCATGTTCTGCTCGGTGGCGCTGTAGAGCACCATCAGGCCAAAGCCCATCAGCGCCAGCAGCAGCAAGGTCAGCAACGGATCCAGCCGCAGCGGTGGCAGCAGGGACGACCAGCGTTGGGCGATCAGTGTGTTCAATAGCCCAGCTCCATCGCCCGGCTGATGACCCGGGCGGCCACCGGCGCGGCCACCCTGGCACCACCACCGCCGTGCTCGGCGACGACACTGATCACCACGCGCGGCTCTTCCAACGGTGCAAAGCCGACAAACAGGGCATGGTTGCGCAAATGCTCCGGCAAATCCTCCGGGTTGCGCTCCTGGTCCAGGTCATCGGGCAGGCCAAACACCTGCGCCGTGCCGGTCTTGCCGCCGATCCGCACCGGCAGCTGGCGTGCCACCGCCCGGGCCGTGCCGCTGGGGCCGTGCACCACCGCAGCCATGGCATTGAATACCGTCAACCAGTGGGTCTCGCTGTGGACCACCATGCGGGCCGGTTCGGCCGGGTCCAGCAGTCGCGGCGGCGCGGTCTGACCACGCCCGGCCAGCGCCGCCGTGGCGTGGGCCAGCTGCAGCGGCGTGACTACGATGAAACCCTGGCCGATACCGGTAATGACTGTCTCGCCGGGAAACCAGGGTTCGCCAAAGGTGGCCCGCTTCCACGCTCGCGTCGGCAGAACACCGCCGCTCTCGCCATTGAGATCAATGCCGGTGGCACGTCCAAAGCCGAACAGGGCCAGCTCGCGAGAGATCCGATCAATGCCCATGTCGTGAGCCAGCTGGTAGAAATAGACATTGACCGATTCAGCCATGGCCAGCTCGAGATTGACCCAACCATGGCCCTCGCGTCGCCAGTCCCGGTAGCGGCGGCTGTGACCCGGCAGCTGAAACCAGCCGCGCGAGAATACCCGGGTATCGGCGGTGATATGGCCGGAATCCAGGCCGGCCAGGGCGATGAAAGGCTTGATCGTCGAGCCCGGTTCGTAGCCACCGCCCAGGAAGCGGTTGAACAACGGCCGCCGACGATCACTGAGCAAGGCGCTGTAATCGGCCTGGCTGATGCCATGGACAAACAGGTTGGGGTCAAAACCCGGGTGGCTGACCAGGGCCAGGACCTCGCCGGTTTCAATCTTCAGCACAACCACGGCGCCGGACAGATCACCGAGCGCGGCCACGGCTTCGCGCTGCAGCTCCAGGTCCAGGCTCAGGCTCAGGTCCTGGCCGGGCTGGGGGTCGGTGCGCTCGATGACACGCAAAACCCGGCCCTGGGCATTGGTCTCGACACGCTCCAGGCCGGAGCGACCGTGCAGCAGAGACTCGTAGTAACGCTCAATGCCGGTCTTGCCGACATGCGTGGTTGCCCGGTACTGATCGCGATCGAGACGCTCCAGGTCGCGCGCATCGATCCGACCGACATAGCCCAGCACATGGGCCAGGAGCTTGCCATGCGGATAGTGCCTGGTCAGGTAAGGCTCGACCTCGACGCCGGGCAGGTGATGCCGGGCCACGGCAAGGCGGGCGACCTGCTCGTCGTCGAGATTGCTCTTCAGGGTGATCGAATCAAAGCGCCGCGAACGCAGCCGCTGTTGCTGAAAGCGCCGCATCTCCTCCGGGCTGATGTCGACCAGCTCGGCCAGACGCTCCAGGGTGTCTTCCAGGCCCGGGGTGCGCTCGGGCACGATCACCAGGCGATAGGCCGGCCGGTTCTCGGCCAGGACCCGGCCATGGCGATCCAGAATCAGGCCGCGGTTGGGCGCAACGGCGCGCAATCGGATGCGGTTTTCTTCCGATCGCGCCGCATACATCTCGTGCGCACCAAGCTGCAGTTGGCCATAGCGCCAGCCGAGCAAGATCAGCGCGGCAATGACCAGCACGACCACGACTCGAAAGCGCCTCTCGACCAGGGCCTGGTCGGCCATTTCTTCGCGCAGGCGGCCCAGGTCGCCAATCATTCTCATGAGCGCTGCTGCCGTTGACGGCGTCTGAGGCGATCGAACAACAAGAACAGCCAGGGCCAGAACAGCATCGCCACCAGCGGCGCCAGCCACCAGCTCCAGACCGGCCAGCCATGCCCCGACAGCAGCAGTATCCAGAGCTGGATGATGCGCTCGTTGAGCAGCAGCAGAAACACGGCCGCGGCCTGTTGCCAGGGTGGAAAGAACCGAATCCGGTTGCGGAAGCGCTCAAGCAGGAACACCAGCACGACCAGGCCCAGCGCGTGCTGGCCCAGCAAGGTGCCGGTCAAGACATCCAGCAGCAGGCCAAGAACAAACGCCGGCCCAAGGTCACGCAGTCGACCCGCCTCCAGATTCCAGTAGATCAGGACCAAGGCCAGCCAGTGCGGGCGAGCGGGCTCCAGGGCCGGCGGCAACAGCATCAGGGTCAGGGCAAAGCCCAGAGCCAGGCTCAACAGCAACAGACCGCTGCCTTGATCGCGCCCACTCATGGCTCGGCGGCATCCCTGTCAGGCGACGTTTCCGGCGGCGGTTCCAGCATTGGCTCGGCCAGCGGACCCGGCGTCTCCAGCTCGATCACCAGCAGGTGACGCACGCTCCCCAGCCGTGCCAGCGGGCGCGCCTGCGCACTGGCGAAGGCCTCACCAGACGGTCGTCTCACCTCAAACACTTCCGCCACCGGCAAGCCGGCCGGAAAACGCCCGCCCAGACCGGAAGTCAGCAAAATATCGCCCGCTTGCAGATCCACATTCATCGGCAGGTCAGTCAACCGTAACTCGTCGGTTCGACCACTACCGTAAGCAATGGTGCGAAGCCCGGTGCGCTCGATCAGCACCGGTAGTGCGTGATCAGGATCCGACAGCAGGATGACCGTCGCCGACCGCCCCGCAACCTGATCGATCTGCCCAACCACGCCGGCCGCCTCGATCACCGCCTGGCCGCTGCGAACACCGTGGCGAAGCCCCCGGTTGATATAGACCCGATGCGAATAGGGATTGAGATCGATATTGCGCAGCTCGGCAGTCAGGTAGCGATTGCGCAGACGTTGCGACGCGTCCAGCAGACCGCGCAGTTCCGCATTCTCTTCAGCCAGCTGCCCCAGGGCCAGTTCCCGCGCCCTGGCCTCTCGAAGCTGGCGCTCCAGCCGGTCACGCTCGGCCAGCAATTCGGCACGCTCGCGCAAACCCTGGCGCAGGGTGGAAGCCAGCAGAAAAGGCGCATCCACCGCCAGCATCACCGGTTCGGCCAATGCTACCGCCGCCGTGCGCAGACGATCGACATGGCGACCGCGAAAATCCAGCGTCATCAACACCACGGCCAGCAGGATGTAGGCCATCAGCCGCGCGGTACGCCCGGCCAGATCGCCAGTGCCCGCAGAGTAAGGGCTGCCGGGAACGTTCACCGTCAGGGTCGGCCGCCCCGCCGATCAGGAAGAGAAGAAAACGTCGCCGCGGTTTTCGTCCATCATTTCCAGGGCACGACCGCCGCCGCGGGCCACGCAGGTCAGCGGATCGTCTGCAATGATCACCGGCAGACCG
The DNA here is from genome assembly GCA_007695005.1 of Wenzhouxiangellaceae bacterium. Lineage (GTDB taxonomy): Bacteria > Pseudomonadota > Gammaproteobacteria > Xanthomonadales > Wenzhouxiangellaceae > Wenzhouxiangella. Next base: position 17,619 of record REEQ01000128.1, read on the forward strand.
GTTTCTTCCATCAGCAGCTTGTCCAGTCCGCGCAGCAAGGCGCCGCCGCCGGTCAGCACGATGCCGGTTTCGGCCACATCGGCACACAGTTCGGGCGGGGTTTGCTCCAGCGCCACCTTGACCGCACCGACAATACTGGTCAGCGCTTCGGACAAGGCCTCCAGCACCTCATTATTGTTCAGGGTCAGCATCTTCGGCACGCCTTCGGCCAGATTACGCCCGGAAATCTGGATTTCCTTCAGCTCCTCCTGCGGATAGGCACAGCCGATCTCCATCTTGATCCGCTCGGCGGTGGACTCACCGATCAAAGTGCCGTAGGAACGACGCACGTAGTTGATGATCGCCTCGTCAAAATGATCACCACCGGTGCGCACCGAATTGGAATAGACGATGCCATTGAGCGACAGCACCGCCACTTCGGTCGTGCCGCCGCCGATATCCAGCACCATCGAGCCACGCGCCTCGTGAATCGGGATACCGGCACCAATGGCAGCAGCCATCGGCTCTTCGATCAGGAACACCTCACGCGCACCGGCGCCTTCGGCCGACTCCTTGATCGCACGGCGCTCGACCTGGGTCGAAGAACAGGGCACACACACCAGCACCCGCGGACTGGGCCGCAAGAAACGCGAGGAGTGGACCTTCTTGATGAAATGCTGCAGCATCTGCTCGGTCATGTTGAAGTCGGCAATGACGCCATCCTTCAGCGGCCGGGTGGTTCGGATATTGCCAGGGGTGCGGCCCAGCATCTGCTTGGCCTCGCCACCCACCGCGGCCACCTCCTGCGGCCCGCCGGGGCCGCGGTTCATCCGCACCGCCACCACCGAGGGCTCATTGAGCACGATGCCCTGACCGCGCACGAAAATCAGAGTGTTGGCCGTACCCAGGTCAATGGACAGGTCGTTGGAAAACAGGCCGCGCAAACGCTTGAACATGGCAAAAACTGGGGGATTGGCCCAACTTGGAAAAAGACCGCCTAATGTAGCAACCACAACCCCCACCGGCAACCGCAAAGTTGAAAAGAAGCCGTTAAATCACCCCAATCAAGGCAGTTCCCTGCCCGCATGGTTACAATGGCGCGCTGTTTTCTTCGGTTTTCAAGAGGTCTTGCTCCATGTCCGTGCTGATCTGCGGCTCGCTGGCTTACGACAACATCATGGTGTTCCCGGAACGATTCCGCGACCACATCCTGCCCGACCAGACCCACATGCTCAACGTCGCCTTCCTGGTCCCCGAGCTGCATCGCAACTTCGGCGGCTGCGCCGGCAATATTGCCTACAGCCTGAAGAAACTCGGCGGCGAGCCGCTGCCCATGGCCAGCGTCGGCGCCGATTTCGACGACTATGCACGCCACCTGGACCGACTCGATATCAACCAACGCCATGTGCGCGTCTGCGACCAGCTCTGGACGGCCCAGGCCTACATCACCACCGACATCGACGACAACCAGATCACCGCCTTCCACCCCGGCGCGATGAACGAAAATCACCACCAGAAGATCAGCGCCGATCTGGGCGTGAATTTCGGCATTGTTGCCCCGGACGGCAAGCAGGCCATGCTCGATCACTGCGCCCAGTTCGCCGCCGCCGACATTCCGTTCATCTTCGACCCCGGCCAGGGCCTGCCGATGTTCAACGGCAGCGAACTGATCCAGATGATCGACCAGGCCAACTGGCTGACAGTCAATTCCTACGAATGGGAAATGCTGAAGAAAAAGACCGGCCTCGATCACGAGGCGATCGCCGCCAAGCTTGACGGCGGCCTGATCGTCACCCACGGTGGCGAAGGCTCGGACCTGTTCCACAATGGTGAGAAGTCCAGAATTCCGGCCGTCAAGCCCGAGCGCATTGCCGACCCGACCGGCTGTGGAGATGCCTTCCGGGCGGGCCTGCTGTATGGCCTGGAGCGCGGTTGGGATCCGGTCGACGCCTGTCGCCTGGGCTCGCTGCTCGGCTCGATCAAGATCGAGCACACCGGCCCACAGCACCATGACTTCAGCCGCAAGTCCATCGCCGAGCGCTTTGCCACTCACTTTGGCAAAAGCATGCCCGAGTGAATGCCAGCACCCGCTGTCAACATGACCTGCACGGACCCGGGTGCATGATGCCACCCGGAGTCAACGGAGCCCAACGATGAGAAACCCGCCCGGCCTTGCGCTCAGCGCGCTTGCCTTACTGATATTTCTGGTGCTGAGTTTCGGCGCCTCGACCACCGGCATCCTGTTCGGCCCGGGCGAGTGGTATGACAGCCTGGAAAGGCCCTTCTTCGCCCCGCCCAACTGGCTGTTCGGCCCGGCCTGGAGCCTGTTCTACACCCTGATGGCCATCGCCGCCATGCTCGCCTGGCGCCAGGCGGGCCTGCGTTCGCGGGCCATGGCCTGGTGGTTCATCCAGCTGTTTTTCAACGCCCTGTGGACCCCGGTCTTCTTTGGCCTGCAATCACCCGGCTTAGGCCTGCTGGAAATCACCTTCATGTGGATCGCCATCCTGATCTGCCTGCTTCAGTTCCGCAAGGTCAGCAAGGCAGCCTTCTGGTTCATGCTCCCCTACCTGGGCTGGGTCACATTCGCCTGGATCCTGAACGCCGGATTCTGGTGGTTGAATTGAAAAAACCGCACACAAGCGGTTGACGCTGGCACGCCCACGCGAGACAATATGCGGCTTCGTGTGGCTACGTAGCTCAGCTGGTTAGAGCGCGGCACTCATAATGCTGAGGTCGGTGGTTCAAGTCCACCCGTAGCCACCAATCAATTCCCCTGCAAAATCAGCACCTTACCACCCCATTCGGCGACCCCCAGGACAAATCCGTCAGCCTGATCTGGGCCCTGGGCCCAGATTGGGCCTGCGGCACGTTAACCCAACACCAGCAGGCGACCTCAGCACCGCCTTGTCCCAGGGACATGAACCGGGGGTCGTCCAGCGTCATCCAGCTGATCCAGGCCCGCTTTTTCAGATGAACAGTTCGCGCCGGTGAGCTCGTTCAATCCGGGCAGTATCCGGTTCAGGCATATCCGCCGCACCGGCGTGGCTTCGCCAGTCGGCCACTGCCGTGGCAACCTCGGCGAGCAATGTTCTGGCCCGGGTCTTCTTGACTCCCCCGGCAGCGGCAAAGGTCATCAGATCGTTGAAGTCGAAACCATCGCGCTTGCCGTTCAGACTCATCTGGTGCTGACTCGTCCAATTGCCGCTGGGATTGTAGGAATAAGCCACGTCGAAGGCCGGCGACAGCCGCCAAACGCCTTTTCGGTCCATCAGAAAGGCGATGTTCTTGACGTGATCATCATGATTGCGGGCAAGCAGGTTGAAAAAGGCACGACGGATTTGCTGCTCGATATCGCGCATTCGCAAGCCCAGGCGTCGAATGGTTTGCAGCGCCTGTTCATAGGCGTACGCGCCAGCGATGTTGAAGTCGTAATGCATCAGGGCGCCCAGCGACTGCATGTGCAGCTTGTCGCCGCCCGCCGTGCGGTCGAAGCGTCGGGTCATGAAATGCGCGCGACCGCCCTCTTCGTGCAGCCGGCACTCCTCCATTTCAATGCCGGCCGCGCGCGCCATTAGATGGTAGGCATATTCAATGCGCCCAAATCCTTGGGGGTCGGCCAGTTCCCTGTCGCGATTGCCGTGAACGCCATCGAACTTCATCAACCAATGACCGAAGCCTTCCGGCGCTGGCGCCTGTCCGGAACGAAACTCACCGGTTTCCGGATTCCAGGACAGTACCGCTTTCGCCCGAGCGCCGCCGGCCGAGGTGCCGACGCGAAGAATGTCCTCGATCACCTGCTGGTCATCGTCTCCGGAAAACTTGCCTTCGAGAGCGATCCGGTCATCCAGAACGCGGTTGGCAAGATCCACCAGGGAGGCAACTTCAATCTTGCGCGACGCACTTGGAGCCGCCCTGATCAGGGGCCTGAATTCCAGCCCGCCCATGCCGCGGGTACCGGTAAAGCAAAGTCGCTCTACGGGTGTGAAGCTGCCCGGGTCGCGCCCCTTGCTAGCCAGCCACGCGTTGATGAGCAAGCTGCCGAACTTGTCCGGCAGGCTGTCGGCCAGCAGGCCCGGCAGACCCTTGAAGGCATCGCGCGACAGGGCGGGGAATTCGTAGGGAAAATCCGACAGCGGCATCATCATGGGCGCGACCTCGATGCCCGACCGGGCAAATTCCGGGGTGTACTGAAAAACGCCAAGCTCTCGTTCGGGCAGCCAGGTCACTGCCCCGATATCCTTACCCCACAGCAGAACGCGTGCCGTGTCACTCACACATTGTCCTCTTGATCACCCCAGGCCCATTCCGCCGTGTCCTGCCGCTTGCCGCTGGCACGCTGACGCTCCGAACCCTGCAAACGAACCCGGTCCACTGGACGAATCGCAGGATCGGGCAACATCGCGGCCAGGTGGTCGGCGAGTCGCAGCGCCTGCATGACCCGCACAAATGAATCCAGCGAAACCGGCTGGCCGTCCGCCAGCCGGGTCAGGGTGCTTCTGGACACGCCAGCCTCTTCGGCCAGCTGCACCTGGCTGATATTTCGGCTCAGGCGAATCTCGTCAAGGCGACGACCAAGCGCGTCAATGATGGCCTCACTGGAGGC
>REEQ01000038.1 GCA_007695005.1 Wenzhouxiangellaceae bacterium
TCAATCCCTGCAAAAACCTTGCATCTCACGCCCTGCCGAAGCCCTTTGCCCGCCTCGTGCGGGCTTTGCTGTATCTGGCTGGGGGAGAGGGATCGATGCGGAGGCCGCGCAGCGGTCGTAGCTACCCGTAGCGAAGCGAAGGGCAAGCCAGCACCGCTGGCGCAGTCAATCCCTGCAAAAACCTTGCATCTCACGCCCTGCCGAAGCCCTTTGCCCGCCTTGTGCGGGTTTGCTGGTATCTGCCTGGGTGGATGGGTTCGGTTAGACCGCACGCTTGACGGCGACGCGGCAATACCGGTTTGAGCTGCCGAGCCCGGAAAAAATAATGTCCCACTTTCCCCCTCGAATGCGTATTACATGAGTGAGAAAGCCCTTCGTCTGTCGAAATTGACCGGAAATCAGGAACTTTCCCGGACGGAGACGATATCGGCCCTTGCGGGACCATCCCGCATGGGCTACACTGCCGAACAGGGCTGGTCGGCCATGGCAGGAACGGCGTGTGGGGGCACGCTCTTTTTCTGTCCGGCCAAATCATGTCCGATGATCGGCGTGGTGAAGCAACTTCGCTGAGTCTTATTACAAAGAGGTGTATCGAATGAAGCACGAAAATAATGTAGCCAAGAGCCGCCCTGCTCCTGTGCTCAAGTCCATCCTTTCAGGCCTCGCGGTGGCAGCCTGCCTCGGCTTTGCAGTCAACGCCCAGGCCCAGTCCTGCACCATCACCAACTGGGCCGGCGGCTCCGTGAACTCTGGAGAGCTGTTTGCCGGTGCGCCGGGCAGCGGCAATCGGCGCTACGCGGGTCCGTGCAGCATGCGAGTGAACGTCAATGCCGCGCCCGCCTACGTGGTGGACAATTCTCCGATTGCCGAGCAGGGCTACATCGCACGGTTTTATTTCAATCCCCGCGGCAACAGCGAAGAAATGATGATCTTCGCCGCCAATGACGCCAGCAACGGGACGGGTGATGACGTGGTTGAGCTGTGGTTCAACCGTCCGTCGGCCGGTGCCGCCCAGCTGGTTTTCATGGTTAGCGGTGGCACGGAGACCATTGATATTCCGGCCTCCGAACTTCGCGCTGACGGCTGGAACTCCTTTGAGCTGGTGTGGGAAAGCAGTGCGTCCGCGACCATTGCCGTTAGCGCCAATGGCAACACAGATCACACGGGCACCGGCAACACGTCCGATGAGCGCGTACGTTCCGCACTGCTTGGCCGAGTTGGACCCACCGCTGCACTCAGCTCCAGCACGCCGGTATTCTTTGACGATTTCGACTCCCGTCGCATCTCTCGCCCTGGTCGCCTATGCAGAGGTTTGACTGACCCCGATCGGGCAGCGGCTGGCGATGGGTGGCAGAGAATTAATGCTGCTGACCGACAGGCAGTATTCGTTGAGTCAGCTACTAATGGTAACGTACCTGCCGGTGGCCAGCCTGACTTCAACGAGGATGGCTTGGTAAATGCGGCCGATCGTCAGGCGATGTTTATCGCAATTGCGACTAACAACAATTCTTGCGAGAACCTTCGCTAAGGTTTAAGCAGCATTCGATTTGAAATTCCAAAGAATTTACCGAAAAGAGGTTTCGAAAATGAAAAACAAATTGGCTTTCCCGCTTGCCGGGCTGGCGATGGTAATCGCCTCCAGTGCGGCGATGGGCGCTGAGTTCACCGTCGAAACGACCAACGTTCTCGTCGGCACCACCGAAGGTACAGTTGGGTGGAGTTTCGAGAATTCGCCTGGTTCCAACCTGTCGGATATCACCGTTGACATCACTTATGATGACGCAGTTCTGACGCCGCAGACCTCCAACGAAGAGATCATCCCTGGTACGGGAATCTTCGTTGACGTTCCGGACGGTTGTTTGACTGGTATTACTGGCGTTGCGGATTTCGCCTGTGTCCTGACCGCCCCAGGCAATATCCGTGTGACGCTTTCCAATCAGCCTAATGCTCTTCCCAACCTGAACACTGGCTCCATCACCTTCGATCTGTCACCTACGTTTGCGGACGGTGATACTGAAGATCTTCCCATGATTCTTGCTGATCAGCTTCCGGCTGGCGTTCCAGTTGAGCTGAACGATGGGGGTTTCGTGTTCGCGGACGCTCCGCCGGCAATTCTCGATGTGGATCCGACCTCGATCAACTTCGGCAACGTGCGGGTTGGGGAGTCTTCGGATGAATCTCCGATCGCGATCTGCAATGACGCTGATCCCGGCTCGGCACCTCTGAGCATCACTGGCATTACGGTGTCAGGGGCTGGTTTTTCGGAAGGCGCTGGTGGGAACTGCGAGGATCCTACTTTTTCCCTCGACCCGGGTGAGTGCTGCAACTTCCATGTGGTCTTCTCTCCGAATGACGAAGACGACTTCACCGGCTCTGTGGCGATCGAGTCCAGCGCTGGCGGAGAGACCGTGGCGCTGACCGGCGAAGGCAGCTTCACCGATGCCAGCCTGGTCATCGACCCGACCAGTTTCGATTTCGGTGATCTGGACATCAACGCTGATGCTGTCTGCACGGTCTTCACGCTCAGCAACACGCCGGGCGATGACCCGCTGACCATCAGCTCTGCGTCGATCATCGGCGTAATTCTGCTTGGAAACGGTCTAGCTCCGGCTTTCGAAATCACCTCCAACAATTGCACCGGCGAGACCCTCGGTGGTGGTGAGTCCTGCCAGATTGAGGTTTGCTTTGATCCGGATGAGGCCATTCCCTACACTGGAGAGCTGATTGTTACCAGCGATGTCAATGATGTCTCGGCTGACCTGTCAGGTACTGGTACCGCGACGGCCAACCCGACCGTAAATCCGCCTTCCGGCACTACGGTTGCGCTTTCCGGCATCGCTGGCAGCACTGATCCGGTTTCTGCCTCTCCGGTATTCGGTAATTCTGGCTCTGCCGACGCCAGCGTCAGCTGCAGCCTGACAGACGGTGCTATCAGCGGCGATATCGGCGTCACCCTGGTCGGTGATACCACCTTCGATCTGTTGGCTGGTGCCAGCGGGCAAACGCCGTTCAGCATCCAGTGTGATGTCAGCAACGCCGAGGCTGGTGACAGCTATACCGGCACCCTGTCCTGCACGGATGGTGCCGACTTCAGCAGCACGCACCCGATCAGCTGTACTGCTGCTGATCCGCAGCCGGCAATCCCGATCAACACCCTGCAGCCGATGGGCCTGGCCCTTTTCGCCCTGCTGATGCTGTTGATTGGTGGAATCAGCATTCGTCTGTTCCGCGCCAGCTAAGTGAGCTGAACGGACCGGGGCTTCCGGTCCGGTATTAAAAAAAACCGCCGGGTTTCTGCCCGGCGGTTTTTTTTTGTCGGTGGTCGGTGGTTGGTCTAGGTTCCGAGGCGGGCGGGAACCGGCTTTTCCTGTTCATCCAGGATGCCGCGCTGGATTAGCCATTGGCGGGCATCTTCGGCGTCTTGTTCAAACCAGTCACGGGCCGATCCCAGACGGAAACTGTATCCCCAGCTGTCCATGTCGGCCATTGCCCGGTCTTTTCCGAAGCCGTGGATCTGGTCTGCCAGGATGATCTGCAGATAGCAGACGGCGTTTTCCTCGTCGTAGTCACCTCCCGCATTGGTGTCCAGGTCCTGGCGTCGCTCTGAATCCATGCAGATGTAGTGACCGGTTTCATGAAGGATGGAATGCAATGGCGTGTCGGGGCGGGCGTAGAGTCGGTTGGCAATCAGGCCTGCCTCTGGTGCGCCCCAGAAGCTTCCCGGTATTCGTGCCTGGTCGGGCAGTATGACCAGCTCCAGCCCGTGCCTTAGCAGGAGTTGACGCACGGGTGCCATAAAGCGGGATTCGAGTTTGAGTACAGAAGAGGGCTGGGGCATGACTATTCACCCATGGCGGCATGGTGTTTGGACGTTTAGAATACCGTGATGGCCGGTCGACTGGACAACTTGGGGAAACGATTCGGTGAACTGCAGCCGATGGATTGGCTGCGCTATCTTGGGCTGCTTATCTGGTTGCTGGCAGCCATCCTCATGGCCCTGCTGCCGTGGATGGTCAAGGAGCCGCCGGCCGCCGGTGCCATGCTGGGCTGGTGGTCCGCTGCGGTTCTGTTCTTGCTCGCCTATCTGCATCCGGTGATGGGCAGGCAACATCGTAGCGCCCTGTGGCAGAGAATTCTGGTGCTGGCGGTGCTGTCGGTCTCGGCATTCGCCGTCAGCTACTTCACGCGCAGCGGCATCGGCAGCATGCTGGTGATGGTCGTGGCCGCCTTGTTGCCATGGATGTTGCCTGTCGTCATGGGAGCTGGCTGGGTATTGGTCCTGGCGATGGCTTTCGGCGCCTGGGTCATTTTCATGCCGGAAGGCAGCTGGATGGTCGCGCTGGTGTTTTTCATCATGAATCTCGGCTTGACCCTGTTCCCCTTCATCGCCTCGCTGCTGGCATTGAAGCAGGTCAGGGCGAGGGCCGAATTGCGCCGGGTCAATTCCGAGCTTTTGGCGACGCAGTCACTGTTGGCGGAGAATACTCGGGTGGCGGAGAGGGTGCGAATTTCCCGCGAATTGCATGATCTGGTTGGTCATCATCTGACCGCCCTGAGTCTGAATCTGGAGGTTGCAAGTCATCTGACTGAAGGCAAGGCCAAGAATCATGTTGACAAGGCTGCCACACTGTCTCGCTTGCTGCTGTCTGATGTGCGCGAAGTGGTGAGCGACATGCGACGAGATGGGGAGGTTGATCTTCGAGAGGCCTTGCAGATGCTGTCCCAGGGGGTGCCTGAATTGATGGTTCATCTGGATATTCCCGATGAACTCTGCCTGACCGATCCGAAGCGGGCCCAAATTATGTTGCGCTGTGCTCAGGAGCTGATCACCAATGCCGCCCGTCATGCCAGCGCCCGGAACTTGTGGATCTCTCTGGAGACCGGCAGTGAAGGCCTGAGCTTGCGAGCCCGCGACGACGGGCAGGGTGCCGTGGATTTGATGCCTGGAAATGGTCTCAATGGCATGCGCGAACGCCTCAAGGAATTGGGCGGGCGTCTGGATATCGCCACCCGTCCAGGTGCGGGCTTCCAGGTACGGGCCTGGATGCCCAGGGAAGGTGCTGCGTGATTCGGGTCATGCTGGTCGATGACCAGACCCTGGTGCGCCAGGGCGTGCGCTCCCTGCTCGAATTGGCCGACGGGATCGAAGTTGTCGGAGAAGCGGCCGATGGCGCTTCCGCGATTGAAACCATTCCTGGCATTGCGCCGGATGTGCTGCTGCTTGACATGCGCATGCCGAACGGCAATGGACTGGATGTGTTGGTCCGCCTGGGTGAGCGGGGCGAGTTGCCGCCGACCATCATTCTGACCACTTTCGACGACGATGAGCTTGTGCTCAGCGGTATTCGTGCGGGCGCGCGCGGTTATCTGCTCAAGGACGTGGCGCTGGAAGATCTGGTTTCGGCAGTGCGCGCCGTCGCGGAAGGCAAGACCGTGGTTCGTCCGGCCGTGACCGAGCGCCTGCTCAAGGGTCTGGGGCAAGTGCAAACGGATTTTTCCAGTCTCGACCGACCCGATCCCTTGACCGAGCGCGAGACCGAGATTCTGCGTCTGATGGCTGGCGGATATTCCAACAAGGAAATCGCCAAGGCCCTGAACGTGGCCGAAGGCACGGTCAAGAATCACGTCTCCAACGTGTTGTCGAAGATGGGCGTGCGGGACCGGACCCGGGCGGTCCTGAAGGCCTTTGAATCCGGCATTCTGTGAGCCGGTTCGTCGGCACGCTACAATGGCGGGATGTTTTCAGGTCCCGGATCATCATGTCACGTCCCATCCCATTGTTTCTCCCCGCGCTAGCCCTGCTGCTGGTTGCCTGTCAGCAAGCTCAGGATCAGGGTTTGTCAGACCCGGAAGCCCGCCTGGCGGATCACAGCCCGGCCCAGTCGTCGCCGGCCCCGGCTTTACCCGCTGTGCCTGGTTCCGGTATCGATACCGACGCTTATGCTCGTCATCTGGCGACCCTTGCCTCTGACGAATTCGGAGGTCGCGCACCCGGAACCCGCGGTGAGCGTCTGACCCTGGATTACCTGGTCGCCCAGTTTGCCGAGCTGGGACTGGCACCGGGCTACGGTGACAGCTATCTGCAGCCTGTGCCAATGGTGGAACTGGTTGCCGAGGAACGCTCTGCCATCAGCCTGACTGACGGTGACGAACGCTTTGAGCTGACCTATCCCGAGCAGATGATCATCGGCAGCCGCAGAAGCGGTACCGGCTTTCACGGCGTCGATGACTCGGAGCTCGTGTTCGTCGGTTACGGCATTGTCGCACCGGAATACGACTGGGATGACTATGCGGGTCTCGATGTTGCCGGCAAGACGGTTGTCATGCTGGTCAACGATCCGGGTTTTGCCACCGGTGATCCGGCGCTCTTCAATGGCCGGGCGATGACCTATTACGGACGCTGGACCTACAAGTACGAAGAAGCCGCCCGCCAGGGCGCTGCTGCGGCCTTGATCATCCATGACACGGAGCCGGCTTCGTACGGTTGGGATGTGGTAATCAACTCCTGGTCCGGTGCTCAGTTCGAGCTTGGTGGCGACAACGGCGAAAGCGTGCTGGCGCTGGAAGGCTGGATTTCCCTGGATGCGGCGCGAGTGCTGTTTGAGCGTGCCGGTCTTGAACTCGATGCCGAACAGGCGCGAGCCGCAGAGCCCGGTTTTACTGCGGTAAGCCTTGGCGCGGCCGCCCAGGCCCAGGTGCGAAATCGGGTTCGTGAGGGTGTTTCCTACAATGTGCTGGCCTCGATTCCGGGCACTGAACGACCAGATGAGGCCATCGTTTATCTGGCGCACTGGGATCACCTGGGTCGCAACTTGGCCATCCCGGGCTCGGCGGGCATTTACAACGGGGCCATCGACAATGCCTCGGGAACCGCGGCACTGCTGGAGATCGCGCGTCTTTATCAAAAAGCCGGTGCCCCAGACCGCAGCGTGCTGTTCCTCGCCGTGACGCTGGAGGAGTACGGACTGCTGGGTTCGCGCCACTACGTCAATCACCCGGTGTTCCCCCATGCCAGGACTGTCGCGGCCATCAACATGGATGCGATGACCTTGATCGGTCCGACCGATGATGTGGTCGTGGTCGGCTATGGTTCCTCCGAATTGGAGGAAACACTGCGACTTGCCACTGAAGCGCAAGGTCGCCACGTGGTGCCTGAGCCCACGCCAGAAGCGGGGTTCTACTATCGTTCGGATCACTTCAATTTTGCTCGCGCCGGCATCCCTGCGTTATACGCGAAAGGCGGAGTCGAGCATCGCGAGCATGGTCGCGAATACGGCATGGCGCGCGCCCGGGAATACCGTGATGTGGCTTATCACAAACCAGCCGATGAGTTCGACCCGGCCTGGGATCTGCGTGGGCTGGCCGAAGATCTGGAGCTGCTCTACGTGGTCGGCCGTCACCTGGCCGAGGGAGATTCGTGGCCTAACTGGTATCCTGGCAACGAGTTTCGGGCAACGCGCGACGCCCAACGCCCCTGACAGGCCGCCCCTCTCGCCTTTTTGGCAGTTCTGTCGGTACGATCCCTGTGCCGCGGGGCGGGCTTGTGGCCGAGCTGCGGCGGATGGCGACTGGATGCGCTCAGGATGGTGATCAGCCGCCGTATGGCGGCTGTGCCGCCGGGCTCCTTTCTTTGCCAAAACTTGCATGACACTGTTGCCAGCGAAAGTCTGGCATAAGAGTTGCATGAAAAAAGACATGTACAGCGCACCGTCCCTGGCCCCGAGCCAGACACCTGATCCCGTGGAAACCAGTGCCGACTTGCAGGCCCTGGCGTTCCGCCATGCTGCCATTGGCATGGCCATGCTCGATGAAGCGGGGAGCTGGCTGGATGTCAACGAGGAGTTTTGCAGGCTGCTCGGTTACAGCCGCCCCGAGATGCTGAAGCTGGGCTACCAGGACCTGACCGTTGCCGAAGACATACCGGGCAGTGAGCAGGCGGTCCGTCAGCTGCTTTCCGGGAAGTGTGACAAGGTCAACCTGGACAAGCGCTATCTGCACCGCAGTGGTGCCAGCATCTGGGTACGCATGCGCGCATCCATCGTCCGCAATCATCCCGGCGTCGGAACGGTGATGATTACCCAGGTGCGGGATATCAGTGAAGAGAGGGCAACACGTGAGGCGCTGCGACTGAGTCGATATCGGCTGGATCTGGCCCTGGCCGGAGCCGAACTCGGGATGTGGCATTGGCGCCTGAACAGTGGACGGGTCCAGTTCGATGATCGTGCCGTGGAACTGCTTGGCTATCGCAGCGCCGATGTAGATGGTCGCCTGGCTTCCATCATCGACCTGTGCCACCCGGAAGACAGGCCCTCACTGCGCACCCAGTTCCAGCGACACCTGAAGGGCGAGGTCGGTGGGCTCGACCTGGTGGTGCGCTTCCGCCGGCAGGTGGGCGCTTACCTTTGGTTGCTGCTGCGTGGCCGCATTGTCGAGCGCAAGCCTGATGGCAGTCCACTGCAGTTGAGTGGCACCCTGATGAACGTCAGCAAGTGGAAGGAGCTTGAACAGCGTCTGACGCGACTGGCCACCACCGATGAGCTGACTGGATTGCTCAATCGCCGGGCCGGTGAGGCTGCGCTCGACAGTGAGATCAAGCTCAGCCGCCGGCGCGGAGCAGCGCTAAGCATGCTGCTGCTGGATATCGATCAGTTCAAGCAGATCAACGATAGCCTGGGTCACGATGTGGGTGATCAGGTTCTGGCCGCGGTGGGCCGTCATCTGCGCGATGCGACGCGGGCCGGTGACTGTGCCATTCGCTGGGGCGGTGAGGAGTTTGCTGTATTGCTGCCGGGCACCGATCAGTCAGGCGCTTGTGAACAGGCCGCGCAACTGATGGCCGGAATGACGCGACTGGGTGAGGACATCGAGGCGGTGGACCGGCTCAGCGCCAGCGCGGGGATTGTCAGTCTTCGTCCGCAAGAGTCCGCCAGGGAGCTGATGAAGCGAGCCGATGCCCTGATGTACCGGGCCAAGGCGGCTGGCCGCGGCCGCATGGAATGCGATCTACATACCTGCCGGGTTAATAAGGAAGCCACAAATCCCGCCTCATTGAGCTGAATGCGGCAGGATTCATGGTTTCCTTGGTCAGCTCAGGCTCGCCCTACGTCAATGTCCAGGGGAGAATGCAGGTACTCGCTTTCTTCTGCTGACTGCATCACCTGGCGGACTAGCTCCTCAAGACGCTCACGCGCCGTCATCATGTCTTCGGCGTTCGGCTCGTCCTGCGGCTGATGGGCATAAAGCCAGAACTGTACTGCGCCTGCTATCAGGCCATCCGACAGGGCCCATGGGTCGCCGTCGGGGTTGTTCTCGGCTAATCGGTTTCCCAGGTCGACAACGGCGTCCGCAGCTTCGTCGAATAGGGCTTCGTTGTCGTCGATCATGTCTTTTTCTCCGTGAATCCGCCGGGCGACGTAGCGAATTGTTCAATGGCCAGTCTGGACAGTCGAGCGCCCAGATCAATGACTTCGCGGGCACGGTGAAACTCATGCACCATGCAGGCGTTCTTTGGAATGCGAATGACCAGGTCGGGCTGAAAGCTTGCCAGCTGTTGACGTGTGATTGCTGCCTCCATGACATCCAGGGAGCGCATCATCACGGCGAGCAGGCCGGGCTGGGTTTCGGCCGGTTTGCGGTCATTGGAAAAGCTGTCCATGAAATCCTTCAGCTTGTCCATCAGGCTGGTGCTGCCCTCCGCTTCCGTATCCTCGTCCTGCCTGACCAGGTTCTTGTCTTCCTTGCCGTTGACGTCGACCACAACGGTCAGGTCGCTGACGCAGCGCAGGGTAGGGGCGACCGGGATCGGGTTGAGCAGGCCGCCGTCAACCAGGGTCCGGTTGAGATAGCGATGGGGGGTGAATACGCCCGGGATCGCGATCGAGGCCCGGATGGCATCAAACAGCGGGCCACGGTCCAGCCACACTTCGCGGCCCATATCGATATCTACCGTCACCGCCGTGTAGTCGACCGGCAAGTCTTCGATGTTGATTTCCCCGACCAGCTCTGACAGCTTGCCGATGATCTTGCGGCCCTTGATGAATCCGCCGCCGGAGAACGTCCAGTCTAGCAGTGACAGCACATCGGACTGGCCCAGCCCGCACACCCACTCCTGGTAGGCGTCCAGCTTGCCGGCGGCATAGATACCTCCCACCAGCGCGCCCATCGAGCTGCCCGCGATAGCGTTGATCCGGACTCCGACTCGCTTCAGCTCGGCAATGGCACCGATATGCGCCAGCCCCCGGGCGCCACCGGAACCCAGCACCAGGGAAATCGTCTTGTCTGTCAGCGGATTGGAAGACTCGCCCATGACGGAGATTTTAGCCTGCATGATGGCGGAGTTTCATATCCTCTGAGCTTGCGGGACCAAACCCGGCATGGCATCCTTGAAAACCATGTCGGACAATGCCGCCTACAGAAAGCATTACCGCGAGACTCATATCGGCAGTGCCTACCTTGGCCAGGCTCATCTGGCCTTTGCCGTGATTTTCAGTCTGGGTGGAATCGCTTTCTGCATCAGTCGACTGGAGTCGGTTCAGCCGCTGGAGTGGTTGACCATTCCGTTGGCCTTTCTTTACGCCAATCTGGTGGAGTACGCGGGCCACCGCTGGGTGATGCACCGCAAGGTGCCGGGGCTGGGTCTGGTCTATCGTCGGCATGCGGGCCAGCATCATCGTTTCTTTACCGACCAGCATATGGCCCTGGAGGGATGGCGTGATTGCAAGGTGGTGCTGTTTCCGGCCATTCTGATGATCTTCTTCTTTGGCGCCTTCGCCGCGCCGCTGGGCCTGCTGCTGGCGTGGTTTGCGACCGCCAACGTCGCCTGGCTGTTTGTTATTGTCGCCCTCGGCTACTATCTGAACTACGAGTTGCTCCACCTGGCCTATCACCTGCCCGACGGCTCAGCCGTTCAGAGGCTGCCGTTCCTCAAGCGCCTGCGCCGTCTTCACCATGCCCATCACCGGGCTGACCTCATGGCCCACGCCAATTTCAATATCACCTACCCGATTGGCGACTGGCTGTTTGGCACGAAAAGGTAGGCTTCAGGGTTCAGGGGGACTTCGATCCAGGTTGTCCTGAACCCTGAACCCCTTTTATTGAACCGCCACCATACCGTTGTCTTCGCGGCCGAACATTCGCTGAATCAGGCGCACAAAGTCATCGCCGATCAGATACAGGATGGGAATCAGACCCAAGGTAATGACAGTGGCAAAAACAATGCCGAAGGCCAGTGAGGTTGCCATTGGAATGACGAGCTGGGCCTGCAGGCTGGTCTCGAAGAACACGATCGGCGCCAGGCCGAGGAAGGTGGTCAGCGAGGTCAGGACGATGGCGCGGAAGCGGGCTCGGGTGGCCTTGATGGCCGCCTCGATGCGGGCCTCGCCAGCCCGCCGGTTGCGGTTGACGAAGTCAACCAGAATCAGGCTGTCATTGACCACCACGCCTGCCAGGGCAATGATCCCGAACAGGCTCAGCAGGCTGATTGGAATACCGAGCAGCCAGTGCCCGACGACTGCGCCGATCATGCCGAACGGTATCACTGACATGATCAGCAAGGGCTGCAGGTAGGAACGCAGCGGTACGGCAATCAGCGCATAAATCAGGAACAGGGCAAAAGCCGTGCCCCAGAGCAGCTCACGCTGCATTTCCTGCTGGCTCCTGGTGGCGCCTGCCAGACGGTAGCTGACGTTGGGGTAGCTGGCCAGAATGTTGGGCAGGTGAGTATCGCGCAGCTCGGCAGCAATGCGGCCGGGTTCGACCAGATCCTTGTCGACCCTGGCGGTCACGCTGATCGAGCGTTCCCGGTCAAAGCGACGAATGATGGAAGGGCTGGAACCAATCTCGACATCGGCAACGGCCGAAAAGGGAATCGCTTCGCCGCTGGGAGCGCGAATCCGCATGGTTTCCAGATAGCCCTCGGAGCGCCGCTGTTCGCTCGGGAAACGGACCATCACCCGCACATCGTCCTGCCCACGCTGGATGCGCTGCACCTCTTCGCCGAAAAATGCCTGGCGGACCTGGCGGGCGAGGTCCTGCTGGCTCAGACCCAGCACTTCGGCCTCGGGGCGAATGCTGAGCTGCAGCTCGCGCAAGCCCCCTTCGTAGGAATTGCGCACATCGAAGACACCGTTATAGGAGCGGATACGGGCCTCAAGCGCGGCGGCCGCGGCCTGCAGCTGGACCAGGTCACGCCCGACCAGCTGAAAGTTCAGATCCGGTCCGTCGCCGCCCGGGCCCCCGCCACCACCGATGCGCAGGCCGCGCACCCCGGGGATGTCGCCAACTTCTTCACGCCACAGCCGCTCGAATTCGGGAATGGGAATGCGATTGGATTCATCGCGGTTGAGCTCGACCAGCATGGTGCCGCTGGTGTCGGAGCCGGACCAGGAAAACACGGTGCGGATGATAGGCTCATCAAAGCCACGTTCCTGTTGAAGTCGGGCGTCGAGCGTCTGCAGCGCTTCGGTCAGTCGGTCGAGGTTGCCGTGGGTAACCTGGGCCGGAGTGCCTTCATTCATTTCCAGATTGACACGCATGAAATCGCTGGCCAGGTCCGGGAAGGGTACATAGCGCACCACGCCGCCGGCAATCAAACCGACCGACAGGATCAGGATGGAAATGGCACCGGCCAGGGCCAGGTAGCGCTTGCGCAGCAGCACCCGCAGGCTGGGCAAATAAATATTGTCAACGAAGCGATACAGGTTGGCTGAGAAGCTGCGCTGGAACCGGACCAGGCGGTTGGGAGTGTCGGTTTCGTACTTCTTGACTCGCATATGGGCCAGGTGAGCGGGCAGGATCAGCTTCGATTCAACCAATGACATGATCAGGCACAGCACCACCACCCAGCCAATGGCGGCAAAAAACTGGCCCTGGATGCCTGTGACCAGCAGAATGGGCAGGAAGGCTGCAATGGTGGTCAACACTCCGAAGGTCGCGGGCACTGCGACCTTGTTGACACCGTTGACGACGTTGTCCACGGAATGGCCCTTTTCCCTGATTTCGGTATAGGCCGATTCCCCCATGATGATGGCGTCGTCGACGACGATGCCGAGCACGACCAGGAAACCAAACAGGCTGACCAGGTTGATGGTCACGCCAACCGCCGGCAGCAGCCAGACAGCCCCCATGAAGGCAATCAACAAGCCGACCATCACCCAGAAGGCCAGCTTCAGGCGCAGAAACAGGGTCAGTATCAGGAACACCAGCAGCGCTCCGGCCAGCAGGTTTTTTGCCATCATCTCCAGACGGCCCTGGAGGTAGTAGGAGATGTCGGCCCACCAGTCGACCTGAACGCCGCTGGGCAGATTCTGCTGCATCTGGTCGATGTAGGCCCTCACCTCGCGCGAGACGGCCAGCGCATTCTGCTCACCGACGCTCAAGACACGGATAGCAACTGCCGGCTGGCCGTTATGGTTGACATGCCAGTCGCGGTCAATGAAACCGTCGTTGATCGTGGCCACATCCCGGACCCGAACGCGGCTGCCGTCGGGGTTGGTGCGAATCACGATTTCTTCAAAATCACTGCCGACGTAGGCTTGGCCTACCGTACGGACCAGGATGTCGCCGCCGGCAGTCTGGATGCGGCCGCCAGGCAGGTCCAGGGAGGAGCGCCGGATGGCCTGGGCCACCTCGCCCAGGGTCAGGTCGAACGCCTGCAGTGTTTCCTCGCGTACCTCGATTGCAATTTCGTACGGTCTGGCGCCGGTCAGCTCGGCCCGGGTGACCGATGGCAGGGCAGTGATGTCATCGCGGATCTGTCGTGCTTTTTCCTTGAGGGTGCGCTCGGACACATCGCCGAAGACCGACACCCAGATCACCTCCTGGCTCCAGGTATTGCGCTGGTACAAGGGACGCTCGGTTTCAGCCGGGAAGGTGGCAATGGAGTCGACCCGGCTTTTGACGTTGTCAAGTACCTCGAGCACGTCGTAGTTGAGGTCGACTTCGATGGTGACCGAGCCCGAACCCTCTCTTGCCGTCGAGGTGATCTCGCGGATGCCCTCCAGGTCCTGAATGGCTTCTTCGACCTTGATCAGCACGCCTTGCTCGACATCGCGCGGCGTGCTGCCCCGGTAAGGCACGGTGACCGTGATGTAGTTGGTCTCGATTCGCGGCTGAATTTCCTTGGTGATGGTAATGGCGGTATAGGTGCCACCGACCAGCAGACAGATCATCAGCAAATTGGCCGCGACTGGATTGTGCGCGAACCAGGCAATGATGTTTCCGTACCAGTTGCGCTCCTGGATCATTGATCGTCTCCAGGCCGTCTGGCCAGCTCGCCGGCCGGCAACAGTCGCAGCATCGGCTCATCTGTTTCGGATTCGCGCGCCCGCAGGCTCATGCCCGGAACCGGTGCCGAGATCGGCGTGATCACCACCCGGTCGCTGGTCGTCAGCTCGTTGAAGACATAGACCCGGTCAGGTGTTGTTCGCAGGACTTCAACGGGGCGAATTTCCAGGCGATCCTGGGCGTCAACCAGATAAACCGAATTGCCTTCACGCAGCGCCGTGCGCGGCAGCACCATGAGACCGGTCGCTGGCCGGCCCTGGATATCAGCGTGGACGAAACTGCCCATGGTCAGGGGAACCCGGCGCTCGGTACCGAGCAGTCCGTACGGGTCCTGCACCGCCACCACGACAAAGTTCAGGCGTGTGCTTTCCTCGACAACGCCCTCGCTGCGCACCACGCTTCCCCACCACTCGCCAAGCTGGCCGGAGACCGTCCCGCGCAAACGCACCGGAACGGGAGCTTGCGCGCTCTCGCCAGGCCGAGGCAGGTCGAGAAAGGCCATGTCCTGACCCGACAGCGGCAGCCGGATTTCGGCAACATCGATCGCGAAGGTGACCCCGAGCAGCGTGCCTGGCGAGACGAACTGGCCAATATCAACCTGCCGGCTGCGAACCATGCCATCGTAGGGAAGGCGAATGAAGGTGCGTTCCAGATTTCGTCGTGCCCGCAGCACTGCCGCCTCGGCAGCCTGAACGGCGGCCTGCGCACCGGCCACCTGAGGCAGGCGAAGCACCAGCTCGCCCGGCTCGCGCTGGCTGTCATGAAGACGCTGCCAGTCCTGCCTGGCCTGGTCTGAGCGAGCCTGTTCATCGGACAGTCGCGCCCGCGCTGATGCCAGGTCGGCTTCGGCCTGGAGCAATGCGGCCTCATAGTCGCTGGGGTCTATTTCGGCCAGAACATCGCCGGCCCGGAAGAATCCGCCGGCAACAAACTGATCCGAGAGCGAAACGATTCGGCCACCCACTTCGGCGGCCAGCTGGGTCTGGTTGCGTGGTCTCACGGTACCCTGAGCACGGACTTCGAAGAACTCCACTCCGGCTTCGGGTCGAATGGTGTCGACCAGCATCGCTGTCGGCGTGACTTCGCGCTCTTGCGGCTGCGGCCGCAGCTTGGCCATTTGCACGACAACAAAAATGGACAAGATGACCAGCAGGGGTGGCAACAGGTATTTGACCAGCTTGTTCAAGATTGGCTCCCGATCGATTCGCCGCATAACACGTCATGCTGACAGGGTTTTGGCCCCCGCGCACGTGCCAAAAGGCATGGTTTGTTTGCGACAAGGCCAAGCGCAGACGCCACGGTGGGGTCGATTCCTGCTTGCAAATCCATATCCACCGCCCTCATCTACCCCCCCCTACGGTAGACTGCACGAGGCTGAAGCGACCCCATTGTCACCATGAACCATGGAATTCACATCAAGACGCCCGAGGAAGTCGAGGCGATGCGCGTGGCGGGCCAGCAGGCCGCCAGCGTCCTGCACATGATTCGCGAGCATGTCCGGCCCGGCGTGACCACCGGCGAGCTTGACCGAATCTGCCATGAGTACATCGTCGACGAACTCAAAGGCATCCCGGCACCGCTGAATTACCGCGGTTTTCCGAAGTCTATCTGCACCTCGGTCAACCATGTCGTCTGCCACGGCATTCCCGGCGACAAGGTGTTGAAGGATGGAGATATCGTCAATATCGACGTCACCGTGATCCAGGGTGGCTGGCACGGTGATACCAGCAAGATGTTCTATGTTGGAGAACCTTCGGTCAAGGCGCGCCGAATCTGCGAGGTTGCCCACCAGGCGATGAAGATCGGCATCGAGATGGTCAAGCCCGGTGTGACCCTGGGCGATATTGGCCATGCCATCCAGACCTATGCCGAAGGCGAGCGCTGTTCGGTGGTGCGCGAGTACTGCGGCCACGGTATCGGCCGGGTGTTTCACGAAGCCCCGCAGGTGTTGCACTACGGCCGCCCGGGCGAGGGCGTGCGGCTGCGCGAGGGCATGACTTTCACCATCGAGCCGATGATCAACCTTGGCAAGGCCGCGACCCGCCTGTTGCCCGACGACTGGACCGTGATTACCCGCGACCGCAGCCTGTCAGCGCAGTGGGAACACACCCTGGCAGTGACCGCCGACGGATTTGACGTACTGACCCGGCTGCCCGACGACCCGCTGTGAGCGACCGCTTAAGCGCCGTCCCCGCGACACGGCACTGTCTTGATCTGCCGGCGCTGTGGAAGCTGCCGGGTGACTACCAAGTCCTGGCCATGAGCCTGCGCGAGGCCAGGGCCGGTGCTGACGATGCCTTGTTCGAGGCCTTTGCCGCCGACACCGATATCCGCGAGCTGGTCCACGCCCGCGCCTGGGTGCTGGAGCAGCTCGTCCTGGTAGCCTGGGAGCGGCTGGTGCCGGTCGAGGCCGAGCTGGACCTGTGCGCCGTCGGCGGCTTTGCCCGCGGCGAGCTGCACCCGCATTCCGATGTCGACCTGCTGATCCTGCGTGCCAACGGGCAGGGCAGCGAAGCGGAATCGCTGAATCACCATCTGGAGCGTTTCATTCAGGTGCTCTGGGACGCCGATCTGCACCCAGGGCAAAGCGTGCGCAGCGTGGCTGAGTGTGTCGAAGAAGCTCGCAACGACGTTGGCGTGGCCACCAACCTGATGGAAGCGCGCCTGCTGTCCGGCCGCGGCAAACTTTATACGGCCATGCGCCAGGCCACCGATCCCCCGGCCCTGTGGCCGGCTGACCAGTTCTACGCGGCCAAGTGCGACGAGCAGGAACAGCGCCACGCCCAGTTCGAAGACACCATCTACAACCTCGAGCCCAACCTGAAGGAGGGACCAGGCGGCCTGCGCGATGTACAGATGATTGCCTGGGTGACCCACCGCCACTTTGGCACCTCGACCCTGCACGGCCTAGTCGAGCACGGTTTTTTGAGCGAGCGCGAACTTGCTGATCTGGTCGATGGCCGAGACTATCTGTGGCGGGTGCGTTGGGCACTGCATGAGCTGGCCGGTCGCGCCGAAGAGCGCCTGCTGTTCGAATACCAGCGCAAGCTGGCCGAGCTGTTTGGTTTCGGCAGCTGCGAAGAGGGCAACCAGTGCGTCGAGCAGTTCATGCAACGCTACTACCGCTCGGTGATGCAGCTGGCCCGGCTCAACGAGCGACTGCTGCAAAGCTTCGACGAAGAACTGCTGACCGGACGCAAACACCTGCCGTCAGCAGATATCGACGACGACTTTCGGCTCCGCCACGGTTACCTGGAGCTGAAGGACCCGCATGCCTTTGTCCGCGCACCTGAACTGATCATGCGGCTGTTTATGGTGTTGTCGGCCAACCCGGACATCCGCGGTGTACGCGCAGCCACCATTCGCCTGGTGCGCGAGCATCTCTACCTGATCGACGAAGACTACCGCAAGGATCCCAGAATTCTGGCCATGTTCCTGGCCCTGCTACGCAGTCCACGCCTGGTCTACAGTCAGCTGGCGCGGATGAACCGATACGGCGTGCTCGGCGCGCTGCTGCCGTCATTTGGTCAGATTACCGGGCGCATGCAGTTCGATCTGTTTCATGTCTACACGGTCGATCAGCACACTCTGTTTGTGGTCCGCAATTTACGCCGGATCGCCCTCGGCAAGGACCCTGAATCCTTTGCCCATGCGATCCAGGTGTTCGACCGGATCGAGCGGCCGGAAGTGCTCTATCTCGGCGCCCTGTTTCACGACATTGCCAAGGGCCGCGGCGGCGACCACTCCGAGCTCGGTGCCGAGGATGCTCGGGCCTTTGTCGACCAGCTTGACATGCCGGAAGCAGATCGCGACCTGGTCGTGTGGATGGTGCGCGAACACCTGCTGATGTCGCGCACCAGCCAGCGCGAGGACATCTCCGACCCTGAGGTCGTCAATCGCTTCGCAGTCGCAGTCGCCAGCCAGCGCCGCCTCGACCACCTGTTCATCCTGACCGTTGCCGACATTGCCGCGACCAGCCCGAAGCTGTGGAATTCATGGAAAGACAGCCTGCTGTGGGATCTGTACCGGTCCACCAGCGACGCGTTGCAGCGCGGTCTGGAGCATCCGGTCGACCGCCAGACCAGCGTTGATGAAACCCGCCAGCAGGCGCTGGCCCAGCTTGAAGACATTGGCGCCGAGCCGTCGGATGTCGAAGCGTTGTGGAACGAGCTGCCGCCGGCCGCCTTTCTGCGCCTGGACGCAGAACAGCTGGTCTGGACCACGGGCGAAGTGCTGGCCGCCGAGCGCCTGCCGCTGGTTGCCTGGCGCAACCTGGAGCACAAGGGCATCTCCGAGGTTTTCGTCCACGCCGAGGACTTCGCTGGCCTGTTTGCCGTGGTGGCCCGCGAACTCGATCGGATGCAGCTCAATGTCCTGGCCGCACGCGTGGTCACCACCCAAAGTCAGGCAGCGCGGAGCTGGGACGTTTTCCAGGTCATGGACGCCAACGGCAAGCCCCTGAATCGTTCGGACGCGGCGCGCCTGAAAGCGTCGCTGGCCGAGCAGCTGGCGACCAAGACCGTCCGCCCGCTTCCCCCCCGTCCGGTGCCCAGGCGCCTGCAGCCGTTCATGGGCCGGGCCGAAATCACCTTGCAGGACCAGGACGCGTTGACCATGCTGGAAGTCGCCGCCACCGATCGACCGGGTCTGCTGTCGGCCATTGCCGAGGCACTGGTCAGCCAGGGCGTGCGCCTGATCGATGCGCGCGTGGCCACCTTTGGACAGCGCGTCGAAGATATTTTTCTGATTGCCGACGAGGCCGGCAAGGCACTGAACGAACAGGCCTGCAAGGATCTGGAAACCGAGCTGCGCCAGCGCCTGGACCGAGACTAAACCCAAACATTTCATTCCCGACCATGCACAGCGACACTGAACAATTAAGCAAGATCATCCAACAGGCCTGGGAACAACGCGCCGAGCTTGCGCCCGACCGGGCCAGTGCCGAACTGCGGGCCGCCGTGGACGAATGCCTGAAGGGCCTGGAAACGGGCGACTTCCGCGTCGCCGAACCCGGCCCTGATGGCTGGGTCGTCAATGGCTGGCTGAAGCAAGCCATTCTGCTGCACTTCCGCATCACCGCCAACCGCGACATCGCCGGCGGTGCCAGCCACTATTACGACAAGGTTGCGCTGCGTTTTGCCGACCATGCCGATGCCGCAGCCGCCAGCGGCGCCCGCATCGTGCCCACCGCCACCGTGCGCCAGGGCGCGCATATCGGTCGCGACGTGGTGCTGATGCCCAGCTACGTCAACATCGGCGCCTTTGTCGGTGCCGGCAGCATGATTGACACCTGGGCCACGGTTGGCTCCTGCGCCCAGATCGGATGCAACGTGCATATCTCCGGCGGTGCCGGCATCGGCGGCGTGCTCGAGCCTTTGCAGGCCAACCCGACCATCATCGAGGACGACTGCTTTATCGGCGCCCGCTCCGAAGTGGTCGAGGGCGTGATCGTTGAACGCGGCTCGGTCATCGGCATGGGGGTTTTTATCGGCCAGTCCACGCGTATCTACAACCGCGCCACCGGCGAAATCATTCACGGTCGTGTTCCGGCCGGCTCTGTCGTGGTCTCCGGTACCTTGCCGGCCGCCGATGGCAGCCACAGTCTGTATGCCGCCGTCATCGTCAAGCAGGTCGATGAGAAAACCCGGGCCAAGACCTCGGTCAACGAGCTGCTGCGCGCCGGAGGTGAGGGATGAAGGTCTACGGCATCAAGGCCTGCGATACCTGCCGCAAGGCCCGCCGCTGGCTCGACGAGCAGGGCAGGGGTTACCAGTGGCACGACCTGCGCGAAGACGGCCTGGATGAGGAGACCCTCCAGCGCTGGCTTGCGACCATCGGTCCCGACACCCTGGTCAATCGCCGCTCTACCACCTGGCGCGGCCTGAGTGAAAGCGAACGCGAGCAGGCCATGAACCCGAAAAAATCCATCCCCATCCTGCTGACCTCCCCAACCCTGATCAAACGCCCGATATTCGAAACAGCGGCGGAGATTCTGGTCGGCTTTAACGCCGATGTCAGGGACAAGTTGTAGACTTCAAGCGTAAGTCCCCAACCCAGGACGGCAACCCAGGCCGAACGAAGCCCCACCACGAAATCAGCAGCCCAGCCGAGACCCAAATGAGCGAAGTAGCCGAACAAGTGATCAGGCTAAAGCCCGTCAGCCGCCAGCAGCGCGAACTCAGGGAGCAGGAACTGTCGCCGCTGGCCACCCGTTCGGTCAACTCGCGCGGCCGCGCCAGACCTGAAAATCCTGATCCGTATCGCACCGAATTCGAACGCGATCGCGACCGCGTCCTGCACTCCAAGGCCTTTCGCCGCTTGAAGCACAAGACCCAGGTATTCATCAACCCGGAAGGCGACCATTTTGTCACCCGCATGAGCCACACCCTGCAGGTCACCCAGGTCGCACGTGCCATCGCCGTGGCCCTGGGGCTTAACGAAGTGCTGACCGAAGCCATCTGTCTGGCCCATGACTGCGGTCATACGCCCTTCGGCCACACCGGCGAGGCGGCGCTGTCGGAATATATCGACGGCGGCGAATGGTTGCACTCGGAGCAGGGCGTTCGCATCTTCGAGGTGCTCGAGCCCTGCAACCTGAGCTGGGAAGTGCTCGACGGCATCCGCGCCCACACCTGGCGGGTCAAGCCGCCGCCGCATACCGCCGAAGGCTGGACCTGCCGGTTCGCCGATCGCATCGCCTACCTCAACCATGATCTCAAGGACGCGCTGCGTGCCGGCGTCATCACCATTGACGACGTCCCGGCCGACATCGTTGATGCACTCGGGCCAATTGGTGAAAAAAGCTGGATCAACGCCATGGTCGAGGCGGTGATCGATGAGTCCTGCAAGCGCGGTCGCCTGGCCATGGATGCCGACATCATGCTGGCGATGAAGCACTTTCGCGAATTCATGTTCGAGCGCGTCTACCTGCGACCGGAAGCCGAAGCCCAGGCTGAGCGCGCCCGCGGCGTCATCCACCAGCTGGTCGAATACCTGCTCGCCCACCCGGACGAAATCCCCGACAGCTACCGCATTGCCGACGCCGAGCCGCTGACCCAGGTGCTGGACTATGTCGCCGGCATGACCGACCGCTACGCCCTCAGCCTGCACGACCGTCTGTTCCGCCCGCGCGGCCTGGTTTGAAGAAATCCAGCGTCCACTACCTGGCCTACGGCTCCAACCTCCATCCCGCGCGCCTGGAAGCGCGCCTGGGTCCCGTTACATGCCTGGGCAAAGTCGCACTTCCCGGCTGGCGCCTGTGCTTCGACAAACGCGGCTCCGACGGCTCGGCCAAGGCCAACCTGCGCGCGGCGCCCGGCACCGGCCAGGTCGCCTGGGGCGCGGTGTTCCGGTTGAACCGGGCCCAGTACGCTGAACTGGATCGCTTCGAAGGCGCCGGCCGCGGCTACGAAACCTTCTGGCTGGACCTGATGCTGGCTGGCCGCGAGCAGGCCGCGCTCACCTATCTAAGCCCAAGCCACTGGCTCACCGACAACACCCAACCCTATGACTGGTACCGAGACCTGGTCCTTGCCGGCGCCCGTTACCACGAATTTCCGAAGGATTATTGCGCAGCAATTGCGCGCATTCCGGCTGTGGAGGATTCTGATACGAAACGAGCCGCTCGACAGAATTCGCTGCTCGGCAGCACAGGCTGCGCGGGAAGAGGTGATAGGGAAGAGGATGAAAAACAAGCCCGTAAACCGTAGCCCGGCCCAGCACAGGTTGGAGAACCTGGGCGGTTTGCCGCAGGCAAAAAGCCCTGTTTCGGAAACCGCCTGTGCGTGCGGCCGGGGCCCATGTTGAATCCATCGCCATCATCCGGGCAATGGCTCGTCGCGACGGCCACCCGCCACGCCATTGCCAAGACGATGGTGGCC
>REEQ01000190.1 GCA_007695005.1 Wenzhouxiangellaceae bacterium
CCAACCTTCTTTTTCGACGCTTTTTTCTTGCCTGCATTCTTCTTGGAGGCCTTCTTCTTGCCTGCTTTCTTCTTGCTCGCCTTTTTCTTTCCGGACTTTTTCTTGCTGGTCTTCTTCATGGTATCCGGCGTTGGCTCCGCAGCCGGTGCTGCTGCCGCAGCCCCACCCTCATCCGGTGAACTCTGGTCCAGCCTGGTTTCTTCCTGACTCTGCATATGCGATCTCTCCCGTGGTGAAGTCTGAAGGCACAAGGTTATTAGTACAATGGCGAAGATTATAGGAGCATATGAACAAAAGCAAATGGCCCTGCGCTACCAGCGTCAAATGACCTGCCTGCCAAGATGAAAGTCGAGGCGCAGAATGCAGCCGGGAATCCGGTCGCTCAGTATTGTGGTCTGCCACGCAGACTCGCCGCCATCTTTTACGACGCCTTCTTGTTGTTTGCATTGCTGATGCTGGCAAGCTTGATCGTTGTCGTGCCGTTGGGTGACGCTGTCAACACCAGCAACCTGCTGTTTCAGATTTACCTTTTGGTCGTAAGCTGGGCCTACTTTGCCGTGTGCTGGCGCGGCGGTCAGTCGCTGGGCATGATGGCATGGCGGATTCACCTGGTCGGCAAAACGCAGCCGATCAGCTGGACCGATACCGCTGTCCGCTTTCTGGTTTCCATACTGTCCTGGGCCAGTCTGGGGCTTGGGTTCCTGTGGAGCCTGTTTCACCCGCAACGCGCTGCATGGCACGATCTGGCTTCCGGTACACGCCTGGTGGTTCGCCCGCGCCATGACAGAGAAGCCTGAACGCTGATGCCCGGGCGTTGACCACGCAGCGGCAAGCAGGCAGGAGTCGACTGACTGGCCGGCGCCTACAGCCTGCGCATCAGCACTGCGCTGACTGCGATGATCAATAAAGCCGGCAGCATGGTCGACAGCCATAGGGGCAAAGGCCACAGCAGCGCCATGCCCGCACTCAAGCGCGAAACCACAAAGAACACCAGGCCGAGCATGACGCCTATGAACAGCCCGGCGCCCTGATTGCCGCTTCGTGCACTCCTGAAAACAAATGGCAGCGCAATCAGCACCATCGCAATGACGTTCAAGGGAAAAAAAATCCTGGACCAGAAAGCCTGGTCATATGGACCGGTATCCAGGCCGCTGCGATCAAGGTATGAACGCATTCGATACAGGTCGCGCATCGCCAGCAACCGCGGTCGACTCACCGCTGCCTGAAACAGACCGGGTGTCAACACCGAGGCCAGATCAGCGCTCTCCTGGCGACCCAGATGACCATCAGCAAGTTCGCGCCAGCTGACTTGTGCCAGCTGCCAGTTTGCTCCGCTATGCCATCCCCGCTCGGCCGTGATGATGGCTTCCGGTCGCATGGACGAGTCAAGTCGGTAAACCAGAATGTCTGTAAAAACCAGCTGCTCCTGATCCACCCAGACAGCCTCTCCCAAACGAACCATGAAGGGTCCGTCGCGCAGCCAGAATTGTCCCGTCCCACCGACATGCAGCTGTCCTGTGCGAGCCTGCTGGCGCTCGGCGCGGGCTCGAGCCTCCAGATCCGGAATCAACCATTCCGCCATCCACATCATCAGTGCCAGACAAACCATGACTGTCAGCAAAACGCGCACCATCAGCTGGCGGCGATCGAAGCCGGCAACCCGCATGGCCACCAGCTCATTGGCACTGGCCAAAGCACCCAGACCGAGCAAGGTTCCAATCAGCGCGGCGAAAGGGAAAATGTCGTACAAGCGCCGCGGCGTGGTCTGCATGAGAAACCACAGCATTTGCACAGCGCCATAGTCGCCGGTGAGCGATCGCGCTTCGCGAATGACTTCAATCAGCGTGTAAACGGCCAGCAAGAGCAAACAGGTCAAACCGATCCACACCAGCACCGAGCGGGCCAGGTAGAGCGTCAACACTCGCGCCATCACCAGCGACGCCTCTGCCGTAACCACAGACCCCAGGCGGCCATGGCCAGCCCACCGTGTATCGGCCACAAGCCAGGCCCAGTCATCGCCGAGCGCTGCTCCATCATGACCAGCCCGCCCTGAATGGCATTGCTGTAGATCAGATAGAGGCCAAGCGCCAACACCAGGCTACCCCAACGACCCTGCCGTGGTGACCGATAGGACAAAGGCACCGCCAACACCCCGAGCACCAGCGCTGCCAGCGATGGGGCCAAACGCCACTGCAGCTCCCGTCGCTGATCCGGCGACAGCGGCCGCAGCAGCGCGGGCAGCCGCGCGATCATTTCAGGATCCAGGCGCGCGCCGCTATCCGGCATGGGCAATCTGATGTCGTTGCGGGCGAACCGCAGCTCATGCAGTGGCGATCCAGCGGGATCGGGGCCGTGACGAATCTGGTGGCCGTCAATCAACGACAGATAGCGGGAGCCGTCAGCCGGATCCATCCACAAGCGTCCTGCAGCGGCCGTGATCAGTTCCGGACGGTCCGGGTCGGCGTGCTGAATCAAGATCTCCGTCAATTCATCATCACCGCTTTCAAAGCCGCCGACATACACAGTCAGGCGCCCGCCATCAAAGCGCTCGAACTGCCCCGGCTGCAGCCCTGCCACCAGCGCTTGCCGGGCAGCCGCCGTCATCACTTCGGCACCGCGCTCGACGGCATAGGGCGCAACCCATCCCGCAACCAGCATCAGCATGGCGGCCCAGGCGGCAACCAGAACCAGTACCGGCGCAAAGCAACGCGTAAAGCCGGCGCCGCCGACCCGGACCACGGTCATCTCGCTTTGTTCGTGCATCCGCCCCAGGGCCAGCAGAAGCCCGACCAACAAAGCCAGCGGTCCAACCATCATGATCGCCTCAGGCAGGCGCAGCACGAGCAGCAGTACGACGCTGGCAGCCGGCACCTCGCCCTGTGCCGCATCCCCCAGCAGCTCGGCCAGGAACAGCGCCGATATCACGGCCAGGAACACGGCCAGGCTGCTGATGGTGGCAACCAGCGACTCTCGCAGCATGTAGCGATGCAGGATCAACATCGACGGATCGAGGTGGTTACAATGAAGCGTTTGCGTGACCGGTCTGGTGGCAATGAATAGCCTGTCGCCGGGGAAAATGCCCGCTGGCCTGAAATGACGACCGGTTCATGACTCATCTGTTCATCTTCAGGATTAGGCCCATGCAGTTTACAACCACCCAGGATTCTCCCGTTGTCATCCAGACGGATTGCTTGGTCCTCGGGATCACCGAGGACGGCAGCTTCAGCGAAACGCTGCGCGCTATCGACCAGGCCAGCGACGGCCTGCTGACCCAAATGCAGGCTGCCGGCGAACTACCCCGCAAGGCCGGCAAGACGCTCATGCTGCATGCCCCGCCCGGGCTGAAGGCAAAACGAATACTGATCGCCGGGCTCGGCAAAGCCGCCAAACTCGACAGCGTTCAGTTCTACAAGGTGGCCTGCGGCGCGGGCAAGGCCCTGCGCCAGTCACGCGCCAAAAGCGCGCACTGCCTGTTGACCGAGGCCGACGTTCGTGACCGGGACCTGGCCTGGAAAACCCGCCAGGCCGCGCTGGGGCTGGCCTGGTCGAACTACGTCTACAGCGCAACCAAGAAACCGGCCGAGCACGCGCCGCCGGCTACCGAAACAGTCAGTTTTCCGCACAGCGAAGCCGCCGCAGGCCAGACCGGCATTGCCGAGGCCCTGTATGCCGGCATCCAGCTGTGCCGCGACCTGGGCGACCTGCCGCCCAATATCTGCAACCCGGCCTATCTGGCCGACACGGCACGCGGCCTGGCCGCCGAGCATGCCGGGCTGGAAATCGAGATTCTCGACGAGCAGCAGATGGCCGAACTGAAAATGAACAGCCTGCTGGCGGTTGGCCAGGGCAGCGCCAATCCCTCCTACCTGATTCATCTGAGCTGGCGCGGAGGCGAACAGGGCGAGGCACCGCTGGCGCTGGTCGGCAAGGGCATCACCTTCGATACCGGCGGCATTTCGCTGAAACCGCGCGAGCTGATGGAACAGATGAAGTTCGACATGTGCGGCGCGGCCACGGTCCTGGGTGTGATGGAAGCAGCTGCGCGCCTGAAGCTGCCGATCAACCTTGACGGTATCGTCGCCGCGGTCGAGAACATGCCCGACGGCAAGGCTTACCGGCCGGGTGACGTGATCACCACCATGTCCGGCAAGACCGTGGAAGTTCACAACACCGACGCCGAGGGCCGAATGATCCTGGCCGATGCCCTGACCTGGACGGGCCAGTTCGTCAAGCCCGCCGCCATGGTCGACATTGCCACCCTGACCGGTGCCTGCGTGGTCGCCCTCGGGCATCACGCCAGCGGCATCATGACTCAGGACGACGAGCTGGCCGAAGAGCTGGTGCGCGCCGGCAATGAGGCAGTCGACCGGGGCTGGCGCCTGCCCTTGTGGGACGATTACCAGGAGCAGATCGACACGCCTTTTGCCGACATGAAAAACATCGGCGGCATGCCGGCCGGCAGCATCACCGCCGGCTGCTTCCTGGCCCGCTTTGCCGAAGGCCAGCGCTGGGCCCACATGGACATCGCCGGCTCGGCCTGGCAGTGGGGCAAGCCGG
>REEQ01000158.1 GCA_007695005.1 Wenzhouxiangellaceae bacterium
TGCAGCAAACCCTGGACGAGGCCGGCAACAAGTGGGGGGTGAAAATCACCCGGGTCGAAGTCCAGGACATCGCCATTCCGCGCGAAGTGGAAGATGCGATGCGCAAGCAGATGGTAGCCGAGCGCACCCGTCGCGCCATGATCGCTGAGGCCGATGGTCGCCGGCAGTCGGAAATCCTGGAAGCCCAGGGCGAGCGCCAGGCCGCGATCGAGCGCGCCGAAGGTGAAAAGCAGGCCGCCATCTTGCGCGCCCAGGGCGAACAGAACGCCATCAACACCATCATGGCATCGGGTGGCGGCCAGCTCCAGCCGAAGGATGTGGTCGGCTATCTGCTCGGTCTGAACTACCTGAAAACCCTGCCCGACATCGCCAAGGAAGGCGACCGCGTGTTCCTGCCGATGGAAGCCTCGGCGCCCATGGCCGGCCTCGGCGCCCTGGCTGAACTGGCGAAGGAAATGAAGGGGCGGGCGGGATTGGGTTGATGGGTTGGGAGAAGAGGGGAGAGGAAAGAAAAAAGTGGAGGCTCGAAACCTCTCACCTCTCACCTTTCACCGCCGCAAACGCGGCAAAGTTGAAACATTGGAACCAGTCGATGACCTGGTCAAAGCCCGCCTGGCGGAGACGGCGATGGTGGGTGGCGCGGGTTTCAGGGATGAGAACGTTTTCCAGGGCCTGGCGCTTGCGGGCGATTTCCAGGTCTGAGTAGCCCTGGGCGCGCTTGAAGTCGTGGTGGTGGGTGTCGAGCCAATCTTGTTGTTCGGCCGGCTCGAAAGCAAGTTTTTCAGCCAGCAGCAGGACACCTCCGGGGCGCAGGCCGGCAGCGATGCAGGCCATGAGCTGGTCGCGCTGCTCCGGGGCAATGAACTGCAGGGTGAAATACATCATCACCACCGAGGCATTTTCGATCGGCAGGTTGCAGGCATCGCCTTCAATGACCTCGACCGGAACGCGGGAGTTGTCAGCAGCCATGATCTGGCGGCAGCGCTCGACCATTTCCGGGGAAGAGTCAACGCCGATGATCTCGACGCCATCGGCCTGGACAGCGCGACGAGCGGCCAGAGAGGCAGCTCCAAGCGAGCAGCCGAGGTCGTAAATGCGACTGTCGGGCTGAACGGCGCGCGCTACCATCAATGGGGTCAGTTCCAGCAGCAGGCGGTAGCCGGGCACTGATCGTTCGATCATGTCCGGAAAAACCCTAACCACCTCGCGGGAAAACTCGAACGGCGCGGCAGCCCCTTCGCCGCTGGCGAACAGACGATCGCGATCGCTCACGCCTGCAGATGTGCCTTGATGGCCGGGGCGAGCTGGGCGGACAGGCCGATATCGGACTCCGGCGCCATCACCGAATTGGTGCAGACCACGCGTTTGACGCCGGCATGGCGCAGCAGTTCACGGGCACGGTCGCCAAACAGGCCATGGACCACAACCACGGTCGGGCGGGCCAGACCTGCGGCAGTCAGATGACGCGCCGCTTCGGCAACGGTGGCGCCGGACGACAGAATGTCATCCAGCAGCACCGGGTGGTGGTTTTCCAGACCGGCCATGTCCGGCAGCTCCATGCTGACGTCGCGATCGCCATGGCGCTGCTTGCTCAGAACGCGCCATGGCAGGTCTTGGGTTTCAGCGACCGCGCGCACCCACTGCTCGCTTTCGGCATCCGGCCCGATCAGCACCGGCTGCTCGATTTCACGCACGATCCAGTCGGCAAGAACAGGCGCTGCCGGAACGACGGTGGACTTCAGGCTGTAGATTTCGTCCAGGCTGGCGTAGCGGTGCAGGTGCGGATCGACGGTCACCAGCCAGTCAAAGTGGGCCGACAGCCAGCGGGCAAAACTGCGCGATGTCAGGGCTTCGCCAGGCTTGAAGCGCTGATCCTGGCGCATGTAGGGCAGGTAGGGAACAACCAGGCCGATTTGCCGGGCACCGAGGTCGCGCAGCAGGTCGGCTGCAAACAACAGCGGCGGAATCTTGTCATCCGGACGGTCCAGGGTAGCAACCACGACCACGCGGCGACCGCGAGGGTCGCCGTGCAGGCGCAGATAGCTCTCGCCATCCGGAAAGCGACGATGCTCCAGGCTGAGTTGTTCGGCGTCCAGCTGCTCGGCCAGGGCGTGGGTCAACGGCTCGTTGCCCGGCAGGGCCACAATCTGCGGGGAAGGACTGTTTGCACTCATGTCCTCGATTCTGACATGAATCGCGGTTCAATCCGGGAGTTTTGGTTTGGTCATGGAGGTAGATTCAATGTTCGCCGTCGAGCGCGTGGGTCCGACCTGCGGGACACGTGGCGGGTTCTGTGTAGCTGGTCGGCCGCAGGTGCGGCCGACCCATGACGACATCTTTTAGCAGTCGGTCAGACCTTCGGTCAGCACCAGCACGGTGATCGACTGGTCCTGGACGCCATCGACGCCGCTGATAGTGAGCTCTGCATTGCGGCAGTCGCTGAACGTGACCTCGGCCGTACCCCAGGTCTCCAGTGCTTCCGGCGCCACCGGCGCGGTGAAAGTCCCGCCCTGGCCGTAGAACAGGTCCAGGGTCACCGGCTCGCCCAGGGTGACGGGCACATTGCCGGTAGCCAGCCAGAGCGGTTCGCCGGTGGCGGTGTAGCCGTAGAAGTAGCCGAACAGACCATTCGGTGCATAAAGGAAGTTCCAGCCCTGGCCGGAGGTGGCCGGATCGAACCAGGCAGCCGTCAGCTGGACCGGCTGATCGCTTCCGGCGAAGTCGGTGCAGTCCGGGATCTGCAGGCCATCAATGGTCGCCAGCAGGCCGAGATCAAAGCTCTGACTGATACCGGGACCGGTCAGCGTCGCCGTCGCCGAGGTGCAGGATTCGAAGGTGGTGACCATCCGACCCCAAACCGGCGGGGCCGTCGGATCATCGGGCTGACCGAAAGTACCGCCCGAGGGGCCGAACACGGGTACATCAATCGGCTGGCCAAAGACAATCGGGCCGTCATGAATACCCAGCTGCAGCCACAGTTGATCACCGTTGTCGTAGCCATAGTAGTAGCCAAACAAGCCGACGGTGGTTGACTGCAGATTGAATCCCTGGCCGGCCGTGGCCGGATCGAACCAGGCTCCCGTGAGCTGGGGGTTGACCAGGTTGGTGCCGATGTCATCAAAGAACAGCGGCGTGTTGGCACCGCTGGTGTCGCGGGCACTGACCCGAATGCGCACGTAGCCTGCTGTGGTCGGCAGCTCGCTGACCGGCACGCTGGTGGTCTGGATTCGCTCCCAGGTATTGGCTTGGTACTGTTCAGGGACCAGGAACACGTCACTGTCTGTGCGCTGGATGCGGTTATTGCGGAACAGGCAGTCTTCCAGGCCCGGGTAGAAGTCC
Organism: Wenzhouxiangellaceae bacterium; assembly: GCA_007695005.1. Taxonomy (GTDB): domain Bacteria; phylum Pseudomonadota; class Gammaproteobacteria; order Xanthomonadales; family Wenzhouxiangellaceae; genus Wenzhouxiangella. The sequence continues at coordinate 3,340 of REEQ01000158.1, forward strand.
ATGTTCAGACGCACGCCCAATTCTTCGCTGGGCTGGGGCGTGCGCACCCAGGTGCCGAACTGGACCGAGTTGGTGCCGCTGGGCAGGGCGACGCACTGCTCGAGCTTGTTGTCGCCGAAGGCATCGGTGAGCTGGTTGAACCGGAAGACCCGGCCGTTGCTGCGAGCAAAATCGCGCGTTTCGACCACGGCACCGTCTTCGAGATCGCGCATGGTGTAGCCGATCGGACCGCTGTCTTCGTCGAACTCGACCAGGCCGGGAAATTCGACGACCGAGAAGTCGCCGTTTTCGACCAGCTCACCGTTCGGCCCGGTGACGTGATCCAGGTAGACGATTCTGGGCGGATCGCCGGGATTGCCGTCGTCAGAGCGGTCGCGAACCCGGATGCTGATCCGGGCCCACTGGGGGTTGCCGGCGCTGGCCAGGTCGCTGCTGTCATAGCTGCCACTGCGAAACTCGGTCCATACATTGGCCGCGATGTCGAGATCAAAGTCGAAATCGTCATTGCCAATGCTGAACCGGTCCTCACGCTCCTGGCAATTATCCCGATTGCCGTAGAACTCGATGTTCAAACGCAGAGCCAGACCCTCGTCCGGCATCGGGCTGCGCAGCATGACGCCGAAATCAAAGTCGGTGCCGCTGGGCCGGAATACACATTGCTCCAGCTTGTTCGGGCCGAAACCCCGCTCCAGCACCTCGAAGCGGAACACATTGCTGCCGGTATGGGCAAAGCCCACCTGGCTGATCAGGGCACGCGATTCCTGGTCCCGCAGATCCCAGGCGGTCGGCGGGCTGGCTTCAGTAAAGACCGCTTCGGGACTAAAGCCGGGGTTGACCAGCACGGCATAAGCGCCGGGCGCAATGGCCAGACCAGCGGCAAGGCTCAGGGTGGGGAGTAGTCGGTACATGCCTGTTTTCCTCTTGAAGAATGGTTTCAAAGCGGCGGCGTCAAGTCAGAACACTCAAGCGCGACGGTGGGGCGAGGTGAGAAGGCGCCCCCCCAGACCGAGCATCAGTGCCAGCAGCAACAGCAGGGCCAAGGGATGATTGACCGGCACCGCGACCGCGTCGGCCGTCAGGCGGACCTGGTCGAACAGGATGATCGGCGGGCTGGCCGGCGGCGGCTCGATGCGATCCCGCGCACGCAGCGCGATGCGGGCATAGGTGGCGCCGCTGGGTCGGGCAATCGGGTCGGTGCTGATCGTGTTCCAGGTGCCGGGGTTGAGTCCGGAGGTTCGGAAATCGGTATCGCGACGGTCGAGGCGATTGCTGCGGGCCAGGCAGTCCGCCAGGTTGGCGTGCAAATCGACATTGAGCCGAATGCGCAGATCGGGGTTGCGCAGCTCCGGCCAGACCGAGGCACTGAGTACGAAACGATTGAGGTCGATCGGCACGCACTGCTCCAGGGTGTTGTCGCCAAAGCCTTCGCCGAGCCGGGTGAACTGGAAGGCGCTGCCGCCGCTGGCGCTGGGCTCGGCCAGCACCAGGCCCGTTTCGATGACGCTGCGCAGCGTCCAGCCCAGCGGCCCCTGATCCAACCCAAACATGGCGCCAGCAAGGCTGCCGGCTTCAAAATCACCGTTGGCCAGGGCGGCGCCAATGGCACTGATACTGTCAAACAGGACGGTAACCGGCGGCTCGGCGGGGTCGCCGCCGGCACTGCGATCGCGCATGCGGATGCTGATTCGCGCATGGCTGGCAGCAGGATCCAGCGCCTGGGCAAGCGCCAAGGCCTGCCAGCTCTGGGCCGGCGCGGTCAGCGGGAAGTCGAAATCGCTGTTGTCGATGCGGTTGCTGCGCGCGCTGCAGTCGGCAGCGCTGGCATAGGATTCGATGTTGACCCGTACTTGCACTTCCGGATCCGACAGCGACGACCAGGCCTGCAAACGCAGGGCGAAGGCGGCCGGATCCGTCACGGGCAGGCATTGCTCGAGCTTGTTGTCGCCGAAACCGCGCTGCGGGCTTTCGAAGCGAAACACGCGAGAGCCGCTCGGGGCGAGCTCGAAACTGCTGACCAGGCCACGCCGGTCCTCAAGATCGCGCAGGATCCAGCCATCAGGCCCGGCGAATTCAGCGCCGCTGCCGGCGTAGGCCTGCTCCAGGCCAAAGTTCGGATTGATGATTGCCATGCCGGCGCCCAGACCTCCGGGCCCGGTGCCGGGCATCGTCGTGTCTGCCTGGCATTCAACGCTCAGGTTGGTCACATCCGCGCCGGCAATGTTGCCGGAACCATTGACCACGCTGCAGATCTGGGCCGGGCTGGTCGGCTGCTGGGTAACACTGACCTGGTAGCTGCTGCCGTCGGCCAGCAGTTGCGGAAACACAAATGCACCATTGGCATCGAGGATCAGGCTCTGGCCGTCGCTCTCGACCAGGGTCAGGCTGTTGCCGGCGGCCAGTCCGCTCAGGAAACCACCCAACAGGAAACTGTCGGCGACACAAATGATCTGGATATTGTCGACCGCGGCACCGCTGACGATGCCACTGCCGTTGCTGATACTGCAGATCTGGCCGGCTGCCGTCGGCTGGCTGATCACCAGCACGGTGTAGGACGATCCATCGGCTAGCGCGGTCGGAAACTGGAAGGGCCCATTGCTGTTCAGTGCCAGCGTTTCGTCACCGTTGATCTGAACGCTGAGGCTGGCACCATCGGCCAGGCCGGACAAGGTGCCAGCAACGGGGTAAGTCGCGATTTCACAGCTCACCAGCACGTCATCAACATCCGCCCCGGCGATCACGCCACTGCCGTTGCTGACGGCACAGACCTGGTTCGGTGTGCTCGGCTGGCTCAGTACGGTGACAGCATAGGCGGAACCGTCGGCAACCGCCTGGCTGAAGGTGAAGACGCCATTGCCATCAAGGCTCAGGTCATCAGCGCCATTGTTCTGCAGGACAACGGTGGTGCCGGCCAGCAGATTGCTCAAGCTTCCGCCGACGGTAAAGCTGTCAGTGGCGCAGGTGACCAGCACATCATCGACATTGCTTCCACTGAGCACGCCCTCACCGTTGGCCACGGTACAGGTCTGGTCCGGGGAGCTGGGGTTTTCCAGCACGGTGACGGCATAGGCGCTGCCATCCAGCAGGGCCTGGGTGAAGCTGAAGGGCTCGTTGGCCGACACTGTTACCGTGCTGTCGCCGTTGAGTTGAAGGACAACACTGTTGCCTGTTTCCAGGCCGGCGACGCTGCCGCCAATGGTGAAGCTGTCAGTCGCGCATTCAACAAGCACATCAGTGACATCGTCAGCATCAATCTGGCCGCTGCCTGAGCTGACCATGCAGGTCTGGCTGGGTGATGTTGGCTGCTGGGTGATGGTCACCGCGTAAGCGGCATCGTGGGCCAGGGCATTGCCGAAAACAAAACCGCCGTTGGCGGTGATCAGCAGCAACTCGCCGTTGTTGTCAAGGCTGAGCTCGGCGCCGGCTGCCAGGCCGGACACGGAGCCGCCGACAAAGAAACGGTCGGTCAGGGCAATACGGTCAAACAGGATGACCGGATCGGCGCCAGCCGGGCGCTGGTCGCGGGCGCGCAAGGCTATGCGGCCCCAGCTGGCCGCCGCAGGGGCGATGATCAGGCCGCTGCGCAGCGCATTCCAGCTCTCCGGGACCATGTCGCTGGTGCGAAAGTCAAAAACCGGATCGCCGAGGTCGTTCTGGCGACTGATGCAATCGTTTTGCGTGGCAAAGAAGTTCAGCGCCAGGCGGACCCTGAGATCCACATCGGCCAGGTTGGGCCAGACGCTGGCATCAAAAACGAAAGGGTCGAGCTGGCTGATGTCAACGCATTGCTCCAGGGTATTGTTGCCGTAGCCTGTGCCCAGTTCGCTGAAGCGAAAAGCCGAACCAAGTTCCGCTGTCGGCTCCGGTACTACCAGGCCGCTGTCGGAGACTGAACGCAGGCTCCAGCCAAACGGTCCCTGGTCTTGAGCGAAACTGGCCAGGCTGATACTGGTTGCGCTGAAATCGCCGTTCAGCAAGTCGCCGCCGGCAACGTCCAGCGCATCAAAATAGATGAATTTCGGCTCGGTAGCGGGATTGTTGCCCGCACCGGTGCGATCACGGGCACGCAGGCTGATCCGCACATGGGTGGTCGCCGGCGGCGCATCACCGATCAGGGTGAAACTGGTCCAGGTGGCTGGATCGCCATCGAGACGGAAGTCCTCCTCGTCATCGTCAAGACGGTTACTGCGAGCAAGGCAATCGGCTTCGCTGCTGTAGTACTCGGCGTTCAGCCGTACGCGAAGGTCGCTGTCCGGTGTCGCAGTCCATGCAAGGACACTAAAGGCAAAGGCATCGCTGTCGGACAGGGCAACGCATTGATCCAGCTTGTTGTCGCCAAAGCCGCCGGTCAGTGTTTCGAACCAGAACACGCGCTCGCCGCTGACGGCAAAGTCAACCGTGCTGACCAATGCGCGCCCCGGCAGATCGCGCAGCGTCCAGCCATCCGGGCCGGCCACCTCGGAACCATCGCCGGCGCCGGCGTAGCTCTGTTCAGGCGCGAAGTTGGGGTTGATGATGGCAGTGGCAGAGCCGGTCAGTGCCAGAACCAGGCCTGCGAATAGAAGGCGAGTTGTTGCGGTCATGTTGTTCCCCGTGACAAGACGACAGGCCCTTGAGGGGACCCTGAAGCAGGAAGTTTAGGGGGCGTGTATTACAGGCCTGCGACAGTGCGATGACTCCGCCTGGCTTCAGTCCGGCTCGGCAATGTCGATGATGTCGCCGTTGGAAAAGGCGAACTCACGGGCATAGTTGAGTTCGCCGGTGGTTTCGGCATGGATCGTGTAGAGTGGCTGCTCGCGCTCGATGCTATCCCCGAGCGTGCAGTGCAGCTCGACCCCGGCCGCCGGTGCGCCCGGCGCCCCTGCCAGCTTGGCTACCCGGCCCAGCCGACGATTGTCGATGCTCAGCACCCGACCGCGACGCTTGGCCAGGATCAGATAACGGCGACGGGCAACGGGCGGCTGCCGGAGGCCACCCTGGGCAACACAGATCGCCTCGAATTTGCTCGCCGCAGCGCCCGAGTCCAGGGTCTGTTCTGCCTGGGCCCTGCCTTCACCAGGGCGCGCAGCGCCGGTCAGTTCCAGCAGCTCGGCACTGAGGACCAGGGCACGTTCACGTAGATCAGTGGGCGCATCGGCATGGCGGCCAAGTACGGAAATGATGTCGCGCGCCTCCAGCGCCGGGCCGATGCCGCGTCCCACCGGCGCCCGGCCATCGGTAATCAGGACGCGGGTGGCCAGACCGAAGTGCTCGGCCACGGACTTCAGCCTCAGCCCCAGCTCTTCGGCTTCGGTGCGCTCGCGAATCTTGGCAGTTGGCCCCACCGGCAGGTCAAGGACCAGATGGCTGCTGCCGGCAGCAATCTTTTTTGACAGCACCGAGGCGACCAGCTGCGCCTCGGCATCCAGGTCCATGACCCGGGCAACACGAATCAGCATATCGTCGACCGGACTCAGCCGGACTGCGCCGCCCCAGACGATGCAACCGCCCTCGCGCTCCACCACCCGGCGCATGGCGTTCGTGTCCAGATCGACCGGGGCCAGGGTTTCCATGGTGTCGGCGGTGCCCGCCGGCGAGGTGATCGCCCGCGACGAGGTCTTTGGCATCCACAGGCCGCAGGCAGCAATGATGGCTACCACCAGTGGAGTGGTGCGATTGCCGGGCAGACCGCCAACGCAGTGCTTGTCGGCAATGGGCTCGCGGCCCCAGTTCAGCGTATCCCCAGCCCGAATCATGGCATCGGTCAGCGCGATCACTTCACCTTCGTCGAGGCCGCCGGTGGCCATGACGGTCAGCAACATGGCAATGTGGATATCGGCATAGCGACCGGCAGCAACGTCGGTCATGATGTCATTGAGTGCCTGGCGGGTGAAGCGTCGCCCCCAGATACGACCGCGCACCAGGCTCAGGGAGTTCAGCGGTTGCGGATGGCTGAGATGAACCTCGTCGCCCTCGGCAATCTGCAGTCGGTGCCAGGCGGACTCGGACAGACCAGCCTCTCCCGGCGCCAGCCAGTCGGCATCGATCTGGTAGAGGGTGGCGATGATACGGCGGCTGCCATTCTGCACCCGTACCCGTGCATGGGCACTGAAACCCTCGGAACGACAGACCGGGCAGTCGCGCCGAGTCAGGATCACCGGCTGATCATGCGTGTCCAGGGCCATGCGGCGGGCCCGAAGATTGTTGGATTGGGGTTGCTCGACGATGGCGTTCATGTCAGCTCGTAGGGCTGCAGCGCTTCCGGCACCACGCAATTGAAATCCAGCTCGTCTTCGATACGCTGCCGCAAGGCGTCCGAAGCCTCCGGTTCGCCGTGAACGATGAAGACCTGACGCGGCGGTCGTTTCAGGGTCTTAAGCCAGGCAATGATTTCCCCGGCATCGGCATGGGCCGAAAGCATGTCGAGATTGCGCACTTCGGCCTTGATCGGCCATTCCTGACCGTGAATCTTGATCGTCTCGGCACCGGCCAGCATGGCCGCACCGCGCGTTCCACCCGCCTGGTATCCGGAGAAGAGAATGCAATGGCGTGGATCCGGCCCATAAACCTTGAGGTGATGCAGCACCCTTCCACCGGTGGCCATGCCGCTGCCGGCAATGATGATCTTGGGCACCGGGTCTGCATCCAGGCGCTTGGACTCTTCCGGGTCGCGCACGTAGCGCGGCAAGGCGCAGGCAGCTTCGGCTTGCTCGACGCTCAGGCGATGGTCATCGGGATGATTGGCGAAGACCTCGGTGGCATTGATTGCCAGCGGTGAATCGAGAAAGACCGGCACCCGCGGAATCCGGCGGCTGTCGATCAGGCGCCGGATGTGGTGCAGCAGCAGCTGGGTGCGACCGACCGCAAAGGCCGGAATGATCAGGGTGCCGCCACGCGCCACCGTGCTGCAGATGACCTCGGCCAGGGCCTGCTCCGGGTCGCTGCGATCGCGTTGACGATTGCCGTAAGTGGACTCGACGACCAGGTAATCGACTTGATCGAGCTTGTCCGGCGGCGGCATGGTGGCGCTGTCCTCGTGTCCAAGATCGCCGCTGAAGACAATTCGCCGATGCTGCTTGCCGTGGTCGATGCAAAGATCGACCATCGCTGCGCCCGGAATGTGACCGGCGCGCAGAAAACGCAGCTCGGTACGCTTGTCGAGCCTGCGCGGCTTGCCGATGCGCAAGGTCCTGAACTGCGACAGGCAGGTTTCAGCTTCGGCCTGGGTATACAGCGGACGGGCCGGATGATGGCGGCTGTGTCCGTGGCGGTTGGCAAAGGCTGCATCCTTTTCCTGGATAAAGCCGGAATCCGGCAGCAGGTAGCGACACAGATCGCGGCTTGCCGGCGTGGCCCAGATGTTGCCGGAAAAACCATCCCGGCACAGCACCGGCAGATAACCCGAGTGATCGAGATGGGCATGGGTCAGCAAGACGGCGTTGATCTGGCGTGGAGAGATCGCCAGCGGAGACCAGTTGCGCAGACGCAGCTGCTTGTAGCCCTGGAAAAGACCGCAATCAACCAGGTAGTTGCGGCGCCTGACCTGGAGCAGGAATCGCGATCCGGTGACGGTGCCGACAGCGCCGAGAAAGCGCAGGCGTGCGAAGGTTTCACTCATGGCGAACTTGCAGCTTCATCAATGGGGTAACTCCGGCGGGCAGCATCGATCATACGGCAGAATCGCACGAGCACGCTTTGTCCTCCCGGACTTGCATCGAGAGCGTCAAGCAGGGGCTGGGCAGCGATACCTTCACCGGCCAGTACCGAGGCGCGCGACTGGATGTAGGCGGCCATGATCTCGCGATCGAATTCGGGATGAAATTGCACCCCCCAGCTGCGCTTGCCGAAGTGCAGGCCGTGGTGGGGATCATGATCGGCCCGGGCGATGATGCGCGCCCCGGGAGGGGGTTCGAGCACGACTTCAACATGGGTGAGCTGAAAGCGCTCGACCGGATGGCAGGGGCCGAGCAAGGGATCATCGGCGTCCAGGATGTCGATCTTGCAGGTGCCCATGCGACGGCCGCACGGGTTCGGTCCTACCTTGCCACCCAGGGCATGGGCGATCAGCTGATGGCCGTAGCAGACGCCCAGCAAGGGTCGATCCAGGGCATGGAAGCCCCGCAACCAGGCAGCGGTGCGCTCGGACCAGTCGGCCCGATGCGAAACCATGGCCGGCGAGCCGGTCACCAGGGCCGCGGCTACCATGTGCGGTGACGGCAAATCCTGATCATCATGCACGGACACCACCCGGCATTGGTCTTCGGCCAGATTCATGGCCTGGCGAAACCAGCAATCGAAGTCCCCATGCCGGTTCCGGACCTCGCTGACTGCCGAGCCGGTCTTGATGATCAGAAGTTGATCCAAGTGCGCTGTTCCATCCATCGACTGCTTCCAAAGATACCGCAGGCTTGCGCCGTTGGGTGGAGCACAGCGCCGGAGCAGGCCGGTATACTTGCAGGCTTGACCGACACGCCAACGACTCACGTGAACTTTCAGGACTTCATTCGCACGCTGGACCAATTCTGGGCCGAGCAGGGTTGCGTACTGACCGCGCCGCTGGATCTGGAAGTGGGTGCCGGCACCTTTCATCCGGCCACCTTCCTGCGCTCGATCGGGCCCGAGCCCTGGAACGCTGCCTATATTCAGCCCTGCCGTCGACCGACCGACGGTCGCTACGGTGAAAACCCGAACCGCCTGCAACATTACTACCAATACCAGGTCGTGATGAAGCCCTCGCCGTTGAATTTTCAGGAGCTGTACCTGGCCTCGCTGGATGCGGTCGGCATCCAGCCCGATGTGCACGACATCCGCTTTGTCGAGGACAACTGGGAATCGCCCACGCTCGGGGCCTGGGGACTGGGCTGGGAAGTCTGGCTGAATGGCATGGAGGTGACCCAGTTCACTTACTTCCAGCAGGCCGGTGGTCTGGAATGCAAGCCGGTAATGGGTGAAATCACTTACGGCCTGGAGCGTCTGGCGATGTATCTGCAGGGCGTTGAGTCGGTTTTCGATCTGGTCTGGACCGATGGTCCGTACGGTCCTGTGACCTACCGGGAAGTGTTCCACCAGAACGAAGTCGAGCAGTCGGCCTACAACTTCGAACACGCCGACACCGCCAGCCTGTTCGCCTGGTTCGATACCTGTGAAGCACAGGCCAGAAGCCTGGTCGAAGCCGGCCTCCCGCTGCCCGCCTACGACCAGGTACTGAAGGCCTCGCATACCTTCAACCTGCTCGATGCCCGCCAGGCCATTTCCGTAACCGAACGACAGCGCTACATCCTGCGCGTGCGTGACATTTCGCGGTTGGTGGCCGAGGCCTATCACGCCCGGCGAGAAGCCCTGGGCTTTCCAGGCCTGGCCAGGGGAGCGGCAGCATGAGCGAACGTCAGGACTTGCTGATCGAGCTGGGCTGCGAAGAGTTGCCGGCCCGGCTGCTGACCGCCCAATCGCGCGGGCTGGCAGAAGGGCTTGGGCGCCGGCTGGCCGATGCCGGATTGATCGGCGATGCCGACAGTGCCCAGCTGATGGCCACACCGCGCCGTCTGGCCGTCAGATTCCCTGGCGTGCTGGCTCGGCAAGCCGATCGCGAGCTCGAGCGCAAGGGGCCTCCGGAAGCTCAGGCCTTTGACGCCCAGGGGCGGCCAACCCGGGCCGCGGAGGGCTTCGCCAGAAGTGTCGGTCGAAGCGTGGATGAGCTTGAGCGGCTGGAGAACGAGCAGGGTCGCTGGCTCTATGCCCGTGTCACGGAAGCCGGGCGGAGTCTGGCCGAGATTTTGCCGGAGTGCCTGGAGGCCACCGTTCGCGACATGGCCGGTGCTCGATCAATGCGCTGGTCGGATCGGGACGAGCGTTTTCTCAGGCCGGTGCGATGGTTGCTGGTACTTCATGGCTCAGCGGTGGTGCCGCTATCGGCCTTCGGGCTGGCCGCCGACCGCCTGAGCCAGGGTCATCGCATTCATGGCAGCGGCCAGCATTCGCTCACCGCTGCCGGCGATTATGAAGCCGTGCTGCGCCGTGCCTTCGTGCTGGTCGATCCGTCTGAGCGGCGCCAGCGCATCCAGGCTCAGGTCCTGGCGCTGGCCGAGCAGGCCGGCCTGCAGGTCCGGGCCTCCGAGGACCTGATCGACGAAAATGCCGGTCTGACCGAGTGGCCTGTGGCGGTGATCGGCGATTTCGATCCCGCCTTCCTGAACGTGCCGCCGGAAGCGCTGATCAGCTCCATGCAGCAGCACCAGAAATGTTTCCCCCTGCTGCAACCCGATGGTCAGCTCGCACCGCGCTTTATCGCCATCGCCAACATCGAGAGCCGCGACCCGACCGCCATGGTGTCGGGCTTTGAACGGGTGATTCGACCACGCCTGGCCGATGCCCGCTTTTTCTGGGATCAGGATCGGCGCACCCCGCTGGCTGCGCGTTCGGAACGCCTGGAGCAGGTCCTGTTTCAGGAAAAGCTCGGCTCTATCGGCGCCAAGACCCGGCGCCTGCGTCGGCTCGTGGCTGACCTGGCTGTCCATTTCGACGCCAATGCCGAACAGGCCCAGCGTGCGGCCCTGCTGTGCAAGGCCGATTTGGTGAGTGAAATGGTCGGCGAGTTTCCCGAGCTGCAAGGCATCATGGGGATGCACTATGCCCGCCATGACGGCGAGGACGAAGCCGTGGCCCTGGCCATCGCCAGCCACTATCAACCGCGCCAGGCCGGTGACAGCTTGCCCACCGATGCAATAGGTCGGGTGCTGGCAGTGGCAGATCGGCTTGACTCCCTGGTCGGCATTTTCGCTGCCGGGCAAAAACCCAAGGGCGGCAAGGATCCGTTTGCCCTGCGCCGCTCGGCTCTGGCCCTGGTCAGGATTCTTGAAGACAGCGGCAGCGGACTGACGCTCACCGAGGCCATCAAGTTGGCCGCGGCTGCCTTGAGTGAGCAGATCGTGGTGCCTGAATCGGTCCTTGAGGAGGTGCAGGGCTTTATTCTCGAGCGCCTGAAATCTCACGCCGCCGACAGCGGCATCGAGACCAACTGTTTCCAGGCCGTGGCCGCCGCCCGGTTGGGATCGATTGCCGACTTCATGGCCAGGGCCCGGGCTGTCCAGGCCTTTGCCGATCAGGCCGAGGGTGCCGCCCTGGTGGCCGCCAACAAGCGCGCCAGCAATCTTTTGAAACAGGCAAAAGGCGACACGTTTGGTGCCGTAGACGGCGATTTATTGACAGATAAGGAAGAAAGTGTGCTGCTGACCGCGCTTCTGGAGATCGAGTCGCGGTTGTCTGAGCAACTGAAGGTCAGCGACTATAGCGCTGCGCTGACTACCCTGGCGGAACTGCGCGAACCCGTCGATCGTTTCTTCGAGGCGGTGATGGTGATGACTGAGGATGAGGCTCTGCGCCGCAACCGTCTCGCCCTGCTGGCCAGACTGCGGGGACTGATCGCCGATATTGCCGACCTGGCCCGGCTGGGACGCTGATGGCCCGGCCCGGTGCGCCCGTACTGGTCCAGCGCGAGCTGTTGCTGAACGATCAGCAGCCTGACAGCGAGCAGTTGGAACTGCTGGTCGCTTTTCAGCGCCAGGGTCGCCGGGTATTGCTGGTCGCGGAACAACCCGTCGGCTGGCGGCCAACGCGCAAGGCCGTCGATCATGATCTGGCACTGCAGCAGCAACTGCATCAATTGATCCGTCGAGCCGGGGCCGAGCTCGATGGCGTGGTTTACCTGGCCACCGGCTTTTTCGCGCGCAAACGCAACCGGGTCAGCGAGCTTGAACAACTGGCCCGACGCTACGCCACCACGGCCGGCGAATTGATCGTCATTGCCCGAGACGCGATCCTGCTCGAAACCATGGTCCTGTCGGGCGGGCGGGCCTTGGCGGTGGGAGATCTCCGGGTTAGCGGGGCGACCACTTATCCAGGCCTTCGCCAGGCCTTCGATGCCCTGAGCTGAACCGGCCTAATCGTTTCCGGCAGCTGCCGAATCAGACATCAAGATTGGCGACTTGCAATGCGTTGTCTTCAATGAAGGCGCGTCGGGGTTCAACCTCATTGCCCATCAGGGTGGAGAAGATTTCGTCTGCGCCGACGGCATCCTCGATCGTCACCTTCAAAAGGCGGCGCGTTTCCGGATTGACCGTGGTTTCCCATAGCTGGTCCGGATTCATCTCACCCAGACCCTTGAAGCGCTGGAAGCTCCGGCCCTTGCGAGACTCGCTCATCAACCAGTCGTAGGCCTCGGTAAAGCGACGGATCGGGCGCTGACTGTTGCCACGCTCCACCCGGGCACCTTCACCGATCAGGTCACCGACCACCCGTCCGACGCGGGCGAACTGTCGATATTCCGGGGACTGGAAAAAGTTGGCGTCGAGAATGCTGTCCTGGACCACGCCCTGGGCATGCCGCGAGACGACCACGCCACCGCCTGCGAGTGTTCGCAGCTTCCAGATCACGCCAGCCGGCGTGGCGGCTTCCAGACGGGCCCTGAAGGCCTCGCTCCAGTCATCGATCGGAAAGCCACCGTCCAGACTAAACTCTTTAAAATCAATGAGTTGTTCGATCACATCAGGATCGTGCCGGAGTTTCAGGCGCGCTGCCACATGGCGCGCCTGCTGGAAGTTGCGCAGCAAATCTTCCAGCGCCAGCGGCTCAACCGCTGGGCTGTCGGCAGTGGGAAAGAAGCGGGCACCATCAAGAGCGCGCTCAAGCATGTAGCGATTGAGCTCGGCCTCGTCTTTCAGATACCACTCCTGCTTGCCTTGCTTGATCTTGAACAAGGGCGGCTGGGCAATATAGACGTGGCCGCGATCGATCAATTCTGGCATTTGCCGATAGAAGAAAGTCAGCAGCAGAGTGCGGATGTGCGAGCCGTCGACATCAGCATCGGTCATGATGATGATGCGATGGTAGCGTAGCTTGTCCGGATCAAACTCATCCTTGCCGATACCGGTACCCAGGGCCGTGATCAAGGTACCGACCTCCGCCGAGCCCAGCATCTTGTCAAAGCGCGCCTTTTCCACATTCAGGATTTTTCCTTTCAGCGGCAGGATGGCCTGGTACTTGCGGTTGCGGCCCTGCTTGGCAGAGCCGCCGGCGGAGTCGCCCTCGACGATGAACAACTCTGACAGCGCCGGGTCCTTTTCCTGGCAGTCTGCCAGCTTGCCGGGCAGGCCGGCCACGTCGAGCACGCCCTTGCGCCGGGTCATCTCGCGGGCCTTGCGGGCAGCCTCGCGGGCACGGGCAGCCTCGATTACCTTGCCGACAATCAGCTTGGCATCGTTCGGATGCTCGAGCAGAAAGTCGCGGAGCTTGTCGGCCATCACCGACTCCACCGCCGGCTTGACGTCGGAGGAAACCAGCTTGTCCTTGGTCTGGGAAGAAAACTTCGGATCCGGCACCTTGACCGAGAGCACGGCGATCAAGCCCTCGCGGCAGTCATCTCCAGTGGTCTGGACCTTGGATTTCTTCGCCAGGCCGGCCTCCTCGATGTAGGCATTGAGAGTGCGAGTCAAAGCCGCACGAAAACCGGCCAGATGAGTGCCGCCATCTTTCTGCGGGATCGTGTTGGTGAAGCAGAAAACGCTTTCCTGGTAGGCATCGGTCCACTGCAGTGCCGCCTCCACGGTAATGTCGTCGGACTCGGCGGCAAAGTGCAGGGTGTTCGGATGCAGCGGTGTTTTCTTGTCGCTCAGGTGCTGGACAAAGGAGCGAATGCCGCCTTCATAGCGAAACCGATCCTGCTTGCCGCTGCGCTCATCCGTCAGGTCGATCGCGATTCCGGAATTGAGGAAACTCAACTCGCGCAGGCGCTTGGCCAGAATGTCGTAGTGAAACACGACATCACTGAAAGTCTCCGCACTGGGCACGAAACGGATCTGGGTGCCGGTACGGTCGCTGTCACCGGTCGTCTGCAGCGGCGCTTCGGGCACGCCATGACGATAGATCTGGTGCCAGCGCTTGCCCTGGCGGTGGATGGTCAGCTCCAGTCGTTCGGACAGGGCATTGACGACCGACACACCAACACCATGCAAACCGCCCGATACCTTGTAGGAATTGTCGTCGAATTTGCCGCCCGCGTGCAGCACCGTCATGATGACTTCAGCGGCCGAGCGGCCTTCTTCCTCGTGGGTGTCGACCGGAATACCGCGCCCATTGTCGGTCACGCTGACCGAACCGTCATCATGCAGGACCACCTTGATTTCGTCGCAATGACCGGCCAGGGCTTCGTCGATGGAGTTATCGACCACCTCGAAGACCATGTGATGCAGACCGGTTCCATCATCGGTATCGCCGATGTACATACCCGGACGCTTGCGAACCGCGTCCAGACCTTTGAGAACCTTGATACTGCCTGAACCGTAGCTTTGATCGGTCATCTGGCTTTGCCTAATCCGTGAATCTGTTGGCGAAACGCAAGCCTGCAAGTATACCACTGCCGTCGGTGCGGCCTGCTCTGCGCTTACCCACCCCCACCACCCTGGGACAAGCGGGTCGGGTGCCTTGTGAACAGGCGATCAACAGCGGACCACCTCACCCCGTTCCACGTGAAACATGGCACTGGCCCCCGGCAATGACTCCGTGGCTGTCACCCAGGACTGGAATCCCTGCGCTGGCAGCCAGGCCAACAGGCTGGCGAGGTGACCGCGATCCAACTCGGAAACTGGATCATCCAGCAACAGCACCGCGCATTCGCTGCTGGCCAGGATACGCAGCTGCGCCAGCAGCAGAACGATAGCAAGCAATTTCTGCTGCCCTCGCGACAAGGCCTGGGCGGCAGGATGGGCGCCGGCATTAAGGCGCAAATCGGCCCGGTGAGGTCCGCGCTGGGTAAAGCCCCGCTCCCGGTCACTGGCGCGCTGCTGAGCCCAGGCCTGCAACAGCGACAACTCCTGCGGCGAACCTGGGCGATAGTCTAGCCGGACATCACCGGACAGGCGCAAGCTGAGTTCGGTCACCAGCCCAGCCATGGCCTCGGCCACCCTGGTCACCTGCTGCCGCCGCAGACTGTCGATGCGCAGCGCCGCCTCGGCCATGGGTTTTTCCAGCGCGGAAAGTACCGCGTCAGCGGCACCTGACTTCAATGCGGCGTTGCGCTGGCGCAGCAGCCTGGCGTAACGCTGCCAGTCGGACAGGTAGGTCTGTTCCACGTGAAACAACAGCCAATCAAGATACTGCCGCCGCCGTTCCGGCCCGCCATCCACCAGGCGGTGACTGTCAGGTTCGATCAACACCAGCGGTAGTCGGGAAGCAAACTCGCTCAGGCGCTGGCAGACCTGCCCATTGACCCGACCACGCCAATGATCTCGGGAGCGCTCGACACCCAGCGTATTGCCATCGTCGCCGCGGACCACCACCCGCAGCGCCTCGCTACCGTGTCGCACAAGCGGGGCGATCTGTCCGGCCCGGAATGATCGACCGCGAGCCAGCACATGGATGGCTTCCAGCACGCTGGTTTTACCCGCACCGTTGTCGCCATACAGGCAGTTGAATCCGGGGCTGGGAGACAGATCGACGGCGCCGAGATTGCGGAAGTCCTTGATGCTCAGGCGCTCGATGATCAAGACTTGTCCGCTTTTGTCACAGGGCTGTTGTCAGCTTGCAGTCGGCCTGGCAACTGCCGGAAACAGGCCATCGCCAGCCAGATGCCGGTTCCCTGATCAATCGGTTACAGCTTCAACGGCATCACTACCTGGCGCACAGCCTCTGAATCGGTATCGGTAACCAGGCAGGAGCTGTTGGCATCGCGCAGGGCAATGCGCACTTTGTCGCCATCGATGGAGCCCAAGGCGTCGAGCAGATAGTTGACATTGAAGCCGACTTTCAGATCACTGAATTCATGTTCGGCCTCCAATTCCTCGACCGCCTCTTCCTGCTGAGGGTTGTGAGCGACCACTCGCACCAGGCCACTTTGCAGGTCCAGACGCACGCCCCGATACTTTTCGTTCGACAGGATGGCTGCCCGCTGCAGGGCCTTGGTGAATTCACTGCGACCTATGATCAGCGCCTGATCGGTGGCCAGCGGAATCACGGCTTCATAATCAGGGAAGCGTCCATCAATCAGCTTGGTGGTCATGACGATGTTCTCGCGATCCACCCGCAAGAAACCCTGCCCGAGCACCACGTTCAGTGGTTCATCGACATCGTCGAGAATTCGGTTCAGTTCCATGACACCCTTGCGCGGAACAATCAGACTGCGCATCTCGCCGCGCACCTCCGCGTCCATCTCGGCCAGGGCCAACCTGTGACCATCCGTGGCCACGGCTCGTACCAGACCGCTGCGGAATTCCAGCAACAAACCATTCAGGTAGTGGCGAACATCCTGGTGCGCCATGGCAAAACTGGTCTTCTCCACCAGCCAGCGCAGCTTGCCCTGGTTGAGTGAATAACTGGCCAGACTTTCGGCCTGGTCGCTGGAAGGAAACTCCGTCGCTGGCAGGGTTGCCAGGGTAAAGCGGCTTCGCCCGGCATGAATAGCGAGCTTGTCATCGTTAAGCTGGATGTTGATCTGGACGCCTTCCGGAAGGGCCTTGCAGATATCAACCAGTTTGCGAGCGGGCACCGTAATGCTGCCAGTCTGGGCAACCTCGGCGCGAGCCCGGGCGACCAGTTCCACCTCCATATCGGTACCGGTAATCCGGAGCCCCTCATCCCTCGCTTCGATCAGAAAGTTGGCCAGCACAGGCAAAGTCTGCCGCCGCTCGACCACGTTGACCACCTGGGCAATCGGAGCGAGCAAGGCTTCGCGCGGAATCGAAAATTTCATCGTAGCTCCTTCGGTCTCATGGCTAGGTCGGACCTAGGCTTCTGTTTGTTGTTTAAAAAGAAAAACCCAGTAGTAATAAGGCCTGTGGATTCCTGATCTTTCCCATTATGTGTATTTAAATCAATTATTTACATTCAATTTTCACGGTGATCAAATGTCCCCGAACACTGTGGGTCGAATGTGGATAAGTCAGCGCACAAGACTTGTCCACAGGTTTTGCAAGGCTTGCCGACACCCTCATGAGGATAACTCCCGGGTCAGCCGTGCCCGCTCCTCCCGCAGACGACCATCGGTTTCACACAATGCCTCGATTTTACGACAGGCGTGCAGCACCGTTGTGTGGTCCCGCCCGCCAAAGGCATTGCCGATCTCGGGCAGGGAGTGTTCGGTCAGGGTCTTGGCCAGGAACATGGCCATCTGCCGTGGCCGGGCAATGGATCGGGTCCTTCGTTTCGACAGCAAGTCGGCGACGCGCAGTTGGTAGAAATCAGCCACGGTTTTCTGGATGTTTTCTATCGTGATCAGACGATCGTGCACCGCCAGTACATCGCGAAGAATTTCCTGGGTGTAGGCGAGATCAATCGGTCGTCCTGAAAAACGGGCGTTGGCAATCAGTGAATTCAGAGCACCTTCGAGATCGCGTACGTTTGAGCGCATCCGCTTGGCGATCAGGAAGGCGACCGAATCATCCAGCTCCAGATCGCGCTCCAGCGCCTTTTTTTGCAAGATCGCTACCCGCGTTTCGAAATCCGGGGGCTCGATTGATACCGTCAGGCCCCAGCCGAAGCGGGAGCGAAGACGTGCTTCGATGCCATCGACTTCCTTCGGATAGCGATCACAGGTCAGGATGATTTGCTGGCGCGACTCGAGCAGCGTATTGAACGTGTGGAAGAACTCTTCCTGGGAGCGATCCTTGCCCGCAAAAAACTGAATATCATCGATCAGCAAGGTGTCGACCGATCGATACCGGCGCTTGAACGCATCGATGCTGTCCCGGCGCAGGGCCTGAATCATCTCGCTGACGAATTTTTCCGAGTGCAGGTACAGCACCCTGGCCTCCGGATTGTCGGCGGCAATCTGCTGGCCTGCGGCGTGCAGGAGATGAGTCTTGCCCAGGCCCGTGCTGCCGTAAAGCAGCAGCGGGTTGTAGACCGTGCCTGGATTCTTCGCAACCTGACTGGCTGCGGCAAAGGCCAGCTCATTGGAATTGCCAAGAACGAAATTGTCGAAACGGTAACGATCATCGAGACCATGAGTATTGTTCTGGTTCGCACGAGTTGCCGTCACTCGCTTTGGTATGCGCGCGCCGACTTCAACGGTGATGGTTTCCCGGGCGAAGCCTTCGTTGGCATAGAAATCCCGGATCATGTCCAGATAGTTGGCCATGACCTGGTCGCGGACAAAGTCATTCGGCGCGCTCAGGCGCAGACCGAGCTGGCCGTTGGCGACCGGGTGCAGGGGCCGGATCCAGGTGTTGATCTCTTCCAGCGGCACATGCCGCTCGAGCCGGTCGATGCATTTCAACCAGCGCTGCAAGATCTCGTCCAATGGGGCTGCTTCGTTCATCAGGGGGCTCAGTGTAGGCAACCTCGAAAAATTTATCCACAGGCTTGATCGACAAAGCGACTCGACAAGTCCATGCCTGGGCAAAAAGCGAGACGTTTGGCGTTTTCGTCGCTTGCTGCTAGCCCGGCAATGCGATAGGCTGCGCGAAATGTACGGACATTTGGTTTTTTGGGTTTGACAGCGACTGACAGATGAACAAGCAAACCGCCAAGCGCACGCTAACTTTTCTTACCGGTACTGAACGCATAGTGGCAACCGTGGCCTTTGCGCTGATGGTGCTGGTCTCTGCCTCCGATGTCGCCTTGCGCGAGTTGACCGGCCAGGGTCTGGATGGTGCCCGGGAGGCGGCGGTGTTGCTGATGGTAGTGCTGGTGCTAACTGGTTTCGGCCTGGCGACAGCGTCCGGACGGCAGCTCCGTCCCC
>REEQ01000192.1 GCA_007695005.1 Wenzhouxiangellaceae bacterium
CCTGATCGCGGGCGGTGATCCACCAGTCGTGAGCGCGCAGGCGGATCGGGCCGCGAACGCGCTCGATGAACTCGGATGGAAACACGAACCCGTCAACCTCGTCGTAAGCCAGAAAGGTGGTGTCGACGTGGGCGCCCTGGGTGGTTTCAAAGCCGTTCAAGGTGATATGCATGCGCCAGGTCAGATCCGTTTCAGGGTCGATCCACAGCACGACCTGATCCTGTTCGGCCTCGCCAAAACCCGGCGCAATGGTGGCCAGGATTCGCCGATAGCGCACCCCAGCCTCACGCCGATCGGTCAGGCGATCCAGGGCAATGTAACGATCGAGCAAAAACGAGGGGCCGAAGTGGAACATCTGAAAGGCGTCCGTCGTCATGGCCGTGGCCCGATGACGGGCCGGGTCATGGTTGGCTTCGCCGTTGTACCAGATCGCCAGCTCATCCCCGCGCCGAAACACCGTCTTGACCCCTTCCGGGCCTTCATGACGAAGCGCGTAGATACCTTCTGCGGGACGAAATCGCTCTTCGGCACGGATCCGGAAACCGGCATCGGTCACGATCGGCTGGATACGCACGATCGCCCTGCCCCACTCGCCGTCCATGGCCAGGTTGAAATCACCGTCGTGCACGCGCAGGTCGCCGCCGTGGGCGGCCACCGTGCGCTCCAGCAGATCTTGTGCTTGCAGACCATCGGCAAAGCTCAAACCCTGCTGCGGCTGGGGAAAACCGGCACAACCGACCATGCTGAATATTCCTGCCGCCGCAAGGGCAGCTCTGAAAAGCCGCATTGCCTGCCTACCTGAATAAACGTCTTCAGTCGGCACATTAGCGCGATCGTCGTGAACGTTTCGAGCCGGTCAGTGCTAAAGTGCCTGCCTGATTGCCAACGAGCCGTCCATGCTGCGCTTTTTCAAGTTATTACTGCTGGGGCTATTGGTCCTGCTGGGTTTCATCGTGCTGGCACTGCCCTGGTTGCTGCCAACGCCGGGACTGGACGGCCGGATTCCCGAGCAGCCCTTTCCTGACTCCGGCTTCGAGCGTATCGATGGCACCAACCTGCACTATCGCGCGCGCCTGAACCTCGTCAGCCGGGAGGCCGACAACTCAGCCGAAGGCCAGCACCCGCTGGTCATACTGCTGCACGGATTCGGCGGCTCGACCTTTTCCTGGAATGCGACTCTGGATGCGCTGGAAGCCGAGGCTTATCCAGTGATTGCCATTGACCTGCCGCCGTTCGGCTACAGCGAGCGGCGCGGCAGCGGCGCCGAATGGGCCGCGCTGGTAGCCGGTCTGGTTGACCGGCTCGCTCCCGGGCATGAGCGGGTGTGGGTTGGCCATTCCATGGGCGCAAGCGTTGCGGCAGCCGCAGCAGCGAAAGATCCGGAACGCAGCCAACATCTGGTGATCGTTGCCGGCTGGCCGGAGCGTCGCAATCGCGGCAGCCGCCTGCGTCCCGGCCTGATGGCGACCGTGCCTTCGATCGGGCGCTGGGTGGAGGTGATTGCGGCCCATCGGATGGTCGATGAAGACAGAATCCGGAGCATGCTGGCATCGGCCTTTGGCCGCGCACCCAGCGAGGAAGAGTTCCAGGGCTATTTCCACCCGCTCACCATTCCGGGCACGGCGACCGCCCTGCAACGTCGTTTTGACACCGAAAACCAGTCCAGCAGCGAAGGCTGGCAGGCGGTGCCAACCACCATGATCTGGGGCGAGGAAGACCGCTGGGTGCCGCTGAGCGTTGGTCAGCGCTTGCTGGCAGACCATCCGGATTTGCGCCTGAAGATCATCGAGCGCACGGGACACAATCCGATGGAAACGGAGCCGGAGCGCTTTCAGGCGTTGTTATTGGAGGCGATTAGGGGTGATTGAAGCGGGTAGAAGGGGAGAGGGAAAGACGGGAAAAGCATTCCTAGCCCGGTTCAGATAGGGTTGGCGGGGTGATGCAGCGGAATTTCTTGCCACCTCCTCCTACTGACTCAGTTCAATGCCAGATCATCCCAAATCAAAGCTTGTCCCGCAGCAGCCGGGCTTGGGTGAAGATGACGATCTTCGCTCAGCTCATGCTCGCCATTGAGCACCGCTTCAATGTGGTCCAGGCCGGCCCAGCCAAAAGGCAGGATCGGCAGCAGGCGCCCGGCCACGCCCGGCGCGCTCAGCAAGGCATCGAAGTGCTGGACCCCGTCCACTTCCCAGTAGGCCACCTGGGCGCCGTTGGCGCGCGCCTGCTCGGTGTAGGGGCGGGCTGAAAACACCGCTGGGATCAGACCATCGTCACGACCATGCACCAGCAAAACAGGGATGCTGGGCAGACCAGCGCTGGCCCGGGTGGCTTCGATGGCCGCGCGCAACTGCTCGCCCTCCCTGGTTTGCGCTTCGAACAACTCGCGCAGGCAGATCAAGCCAGGCAAGGCCGGGTCGCTGCCGCTGGCCAGGCCATCGCTGATCTCGATACCGCCGCCGGGAGCAATACCGGAATGACTGCCCCACCAGGCCGCACGCTGGGTCGGATCATCCGCGCTGACGACAAAGCGGTAATCGCAGGGCATGTCGAACGGCCCGCGATCGAGATAGGCCGAGGCGTAGGTCACCGCCACCGAGCGCCAAAGATCCAGAATCACATTGACCGTCCCCAGAGCCAGGGCGGCGTCATCAAAACCGGCGTCAACCAGCCGCTGGCGCGCTTGCGCCGGCTCGGGTGCATCAAGCAAACCGGCTTCATGCAGCGCCTGACAACGAGCCTGACCGGCCGCAGCCAGCATCGGGTTGCCCAGTGGCTTGGTCATCAGCCGCTCCAGGTCGGCCAGCTGACAGGGCTGGTAGAGGGCTGCCAGAGTGGCGTAATCAAACAGATGCGGGGTGCCCGGCGGGCTGATATTCGGCATCACCGCGACCACCGCATCGATCAATCCCTCTTCGTCCAGCTCGGCTGCGCGCAGGGCCGCGCCGCCGCCATTGGACAAGCCGGTGGCGATCACCCGCACAGCATCGGCATCGAACTGGCCATCGTGAATGTCGACCAACCAATCCAGGCCAATGCGAATCGAAGCCAGCACATGGCGGCCCCAGTCAGCCTCGACATGGTCACCGGAATGGGCGTGCGGCATGAACACGGTGGATCCCGGCTGCTCATCAGGCCGGGATGAAGCGATGGGTCGTGAATTCTCGTCAGCTGCGACACGCCTGCCGTCCAGCGCTACCGCGCTGTCATCACCGTAATAGTGAAAATCAGTGCCGGCAGCCTTGTCGGTATAGACCACAGCACAGCCGCGCGGCAGGGCCCAGGGCGCGACCAGGGGCGCAGCACCATACACCCCACGCGAACCCGAGGCCGGGCCGACCACCAGGCAGGGTGCGCCTGGATCAAAGCTGTCAGGCACTTGCAGCAGCACCCGGAAAGGCTGGCTGGCCCCCTCGAGCTGGGCGAACCGGCTCCATTCACGACCCGGCACGCTGGGCAAATCCTCAAGCAAACCACCCACGCCGCCGGCCGGGTTCAGCGCAGCAAGCGCGTTCCAGGCGTTGTGCATGGCCAAACGGCGCAAGCTTTCGGGGCCTGATTCCTGGTCGATCTCCGGGGCCGGACCCATCAGCCCGGCCAACCCGAGGCCCGCGCTCAGCAAGTCATCACCGGCCCGATGCACCGTGGCTCTGGTCTGCTCCAGGAGGCTGGGCGGGTCGGCTTCCGCCATTTCAGGAGATGCCTGATCCGTGCCACAGGCAGTCAGCAGCATGGCGCTGACCAGCAGCACGGGGACAACAGCGCGGCGTGGACCCGAAGCGGGACTGCGATCCAGTTCTGACATGGCCTGGGCTTTCTTCAATTGAGATAGACAGACATTAGCAGCCTTGTGCAAGGCAAGGGAATGCCCTTTGGTACAGGGCAAGTTCAAGCCCCAGTCTGGTAGCCTTGCGCTGACGGGATTTCCGAACAGCAGACTTGACACGCAAATGAGCAAACACCCGCTACGTATTCTGATTACCGGCGCTGGCAGCGGCATCGGCGCCGGCGTCGCCCGCGAACTGGCCGCCCAGGGCCATGAATTGATCGTCACCGACCTGTCGACAGAAGCGGCCATCGACAAGGCCCGCGTCATTACCGACAGCGGCGGCAAGGCCACCGCGGCCTGTCTGGACATCACCTCCGATGCTGCCGTGGAGGCCTTCTGCCAGCAGTTGTCCCGGCCAATCGATGTGCTGGTCAACAACGCCGGCATCCAGCATGTAGCCAGGCTGGAAGAGTTCCCGATGGAAAAGTGGGAGCAGCTGGTACAGATCATGCTGGTCGGCGTTGCCCGGCTGACCCGGGCCCTGCTGCCCGGCATGCGCGAACAGGGCTTCGGGCGGATCATCAACATCGGCTCCATTCACTCGCTGGTCGCCAGCCCCTACAAGAGCGCCTATGTCGCCGCCAAGCACGGCCTGATCGGCTTTTCCAAGGTTATCGCCCTGGAAACCGCCGATACCGATATCACCATCAACACGGTCTGCCCGACCTACGTCAAGACCCCGCTGGTCGAAAAGCAGATCGCCGACCAGG
>REEQ01000130.1 GCA_007695005.1 Wenzhouxiangellaceae bacterium
AAGGGGCTGTCGGCGGGAAACGCCGGGATGCGACCCTGGTCGTCGCGCCGATAAAGGGGTCGTCTCAGAAAACGGAAAAAATCGTACGCTAAGCCTGCGCGGAGGCTGGCAACCAGCGATACAGCGTCGGAATCGACACGCCGAGGTTCTTGGCCACGTCCCGCGGCGGCACGCCGCTAGCCAGCAGTTTCTTGGCCGACTCGATCTTACTGTCGGTCATCTTCGGCTTGCGGCCCCCTTTGCGGCCGAGTTGCTTGGCAACCTCCAGTCCGGCACGGGTGCGCTCGACGGTCAGCTCACGTTCCATCTCGGCAAGGCTGGCCATGACGTGGAAGAAGAAGCGCCCGGACGGCGTGCCGGTGTCGATGGAGTCGGTGAGGCTCCTGAACTGGACGCCTTGCTTGTGCAGCTCGCCGACTAGATCGACCAGCTGCTTGACCGAGCGGCCCAGCCGGTCGAGCTTCCAGACGACCAAGGTGTCGCCCTCACGCAGCATTTCGAGCGTTTTGGCCAAGCCCGGACGGTCTGCCCGTGTGCCGCTCACCTTATCCTCGAAGACCTTTTGGCATCCGGCCTTGGCCAAGGCTTCACGTTGCAGCTCAAGGTTCTGATCCTGCGTGGAAACGCGCGCATAACCGATTAGCATGGCTTGCCTTTTGTCCGGTCGATGCGTTCCTGCACCACCTGCATGGCTTCTTCGTGGGGGTAAGCCTTGGCGGCGGGGTCGTTGGCATCCAGGCGCACGGCAGGCAGTTGCTTGAGCAATTCCGGTAGCCATTGCTGTACCGTCTCCCACACCACATCGAGGTTGATGTCGAAATAGCCGTGGGCCATGCGATTGCGCATATTGCGCATGCTGCGCCACGGCACGTCGGCATGCGCCTGGGTGAACTCGGCGTAGCCATCCATCACCTTCGTCGCAGCCTCGCCGATGACGATAAGGCTCATGATGACGGCCTGCTGGGTGCGCTTGTCGGCCAAGAAGTCGTCCCTGGCCATCCCTTCCGCGAAGCTGCGTGCATCGGTTGCGGCCTGCTGGATGTGGTCGAGGTAATCGGGCAGACGGTTCTCGCTCATACCGGCTGCGCCTCCGCGAGCACCTTGGCCCGGAACTTTGGCGGCAGGTCGCCGGGTGTCAGCAAATCGACGTCCACGCCGAGCAGCGATTTCAGTTCTTCTTCCAAATCGCCCAAGTCCAACAACGTGGCACCAGGCAAGGCATCGACCAGCAGGTCGAGGTCGCTGCCATCCCGGTCGGTGCCATGCAGAACCGAACCGAATACGCGCGGGTTCGCGGTGCGGAAGCGGCCTACTGCTTCACGCACCGCGCTTCGCTTCATGTCAAGCACAACGGACGGTCGCATGGGCATCCTTTCTTATCGAAACTCGTTGAGATGATATGCAATCAAGAATAGAATTTCAAGAACCATTTTCGAGAATCGCAATGCCTTGATTTCGCGTGCCGCGCCGGGCGCCTTGGCGGGCTTGTCACAAACCTACGTTTTCAAGAAGAAGGAAACCACATGCCCCGCCGTTCGATCCTGTCCGCCGCCGAGCGCGAAAGCCTGCTGGCGTTGCCCGATACCCAAGACGAACTCATCCGGCACTACACGTTCAGCGAGCCCGATCTGTCATTGATCGGCCAGCGGCGCGGCGATGCCAACCGCCTGGGGGTCGCGGTGCAGTTGTGCTTACTGCGCTTCCCCGGTCAGGGCCTGCTGCCCGACGCAACGGTGCCGATGTTCCTGCTGCAATGGATCGGGCGGCAACTGCGGATCGACGCGGCCTGTTGGCCGCAGTATGCCGAGCGAGAGGAAACGCGGCGCGAACACCTGCTCGAACTGCGGGCGTACCTGGGCATGGAGCCGTTCGGCCTGGCGCACTATCGGCAGGCGGTCCATGCCACAACTGAGTTGGCCTTGCAAACCGACAAGGGCATCGTGCTGGCCAGCAGCGTCCTCGACGCCTTGCGGCACCGACACATCATCTTGCCGACGCTGGATGTTGTCGAGCGTGTCTGTGCCGAAGCGATCACCCGCGCCAACCGGCGCATCTACGACGCCTTGGCCGAACCACTGGCGGACGCGCACCGCGGCCGCCTCGACGATCTGCTCAAGCGCCGGGACAACGGCAACACGACCTGGCTGGCCTGGCTGCGCCAGTCGCCCGCCAAGCCGAATTCGCGGCACATGCTCGAACACATCGAACGCCTCAAGGCGTGGCAGGCACTCGATCTGCCTTCCGGCATCGAGCGGCTGATCCACCAGAACCGGCTGCTCAAGATCGCCCGCGAGGGCGGTCAGATGACGCCCGCCGACTTGGCCAAGTTCGAGGCGCAGCGGCGCTACGCGACCCTGGTGGCGCTCGCCATCGAGGGCATGGCCACCGTCACCGACGAAATCATCGACCTGCATGACCGTATCCTCGGCAAGCTGTTCAACGCCGCCAAGAACAAGCATCAGCAGCAGTTCCAGGCGTCCGGCAAGGCGATCAACGCCAAGGTGCGGCTGTTCGGCCGCATCGGCCAGGCGCTGATCGAAGCCAAGCAAACCGGCGGCGATCCGTTCGCCGCCATCGAAGCGGTCATGTCCTGGGATGCCTTCGCCGAAAGCGTCACCGAGGCGCAGAAGCTCGCGCAGCCCGAGGATTTCGATTTCCTGCACCGCATCGGCGAGAGCTACGCCACGCTACGCCGCTACGCACCGGCATTCCTCGACGTGCTCAAGCTGCGGGCTGCGCCCGCTGCCAAGGACGTGCTCGACGCCATTGAGGTGCTGCGCGGAATGAACAGCGGCAACGCTCGCAAGGTGCCTGCGGACGCGCCGACCGACTTCATCAAGCCGCGCTGGCAGAAAATGGTCATGACCGACACCGGCATCGACCGGCGTTACTACGAGCTGTGCGCGCTTTCGGAGATGAAGAACGCGCTGCGCTCCGGCGACATTTGGGTGCAGGGATCGCGCCAGTTCAAGGACTTCGAAGACTACCTGGTGCCACGCGCGAACTTCGCCAGCCTCAAGCAGGCCAGCGACTTGCCGCTGGCCGTGGCCACCGATTGCGACCAGTACCTGCATGACCGGCTGACGCTGTTGGAAACGCAGCTCGCCACCGTCAACCGCATGGCGCTGGCGAACGAACTGCCGGACGCCATCATCACGGAGTCGGGCCTGAAGATCACGCCGCTCGATGCGGCGGTGCCCGACACCGCACAGGCGCTGATCCACCAGACGGCGATGATCCTGCCGCACGTCAAGATCACCGAACTGCTGATGGAGGTCGACGAGTGGACAGGTTTCACCCGTCACTTCACCCACCTGAAATCGGGCGACCTGCCCAAGGACAAGAACCTGCTGCTGACCGCGATCCTGGCCGATGCCATCAACCTGGGCCTGACCAAGATGGCCGAGTCCTGCCCCGGCACCACCTACGCCAAGCTCGCTTGGCTGCAAGCCTGGCACATTCGCGACGAAACCTACGGGGCGGCGCTGGCCGAGCTGGTCAACGCGCAGTTCCGCCACCCGTTCGCCGCGCATTGGGGCGACGGCACCACATCATCGTCGGACGGCCAGAACTTCCGCACCGGCAGCCAGGCTGAGAGCACGGGCCACGTCAACCCGAAATACGGCAGCAGTCCGGGACGGACGTTCTACACCCATATCTCCGATCAGTACGCGCCGTTCCACACCAAGGTCGTGAATGTCGGCGTGCGCGATTCGACCTATGTGCTCGACGGCCTGCTGTACCACGAATCCGACCTGCGCATCGAGGAGCATTACACCGACACGGCAGGCTTCACCGATCACGTCTTCGCGCTGATGCACCTCTTGGGCTTCCGCTTCGCGCCGCGCATCCGCGATCTGGGCGACACCAAGCTCTACATCCCGAAGAGTGATGCCGCCTATGACGCGCTGAAGCCAATGATCGGCGGCACGCTCAACATCAAGCACGTCCGCGCCCACTGGGATGAAATTCTTCGGCTGGCCACGTCGATCAAGCAGGGCACGGTGACGGCCTCGCTGATGCTCAGGAAGCTCGGCAGCTACCCACGCCAGAACGGCCTGGCCGTGGCGCTGCGCGAGCTGGGACGCATCGAGCGCACGCTGTTCATCCTGGACTGGCTGCAAAGCGTCGAGCTGCGCCGCCGCGTGCATGCCGGGCTGAACAAGGGCGAAGCACGCAACGCGCTGGCCCGCGCCGTGTTCTTCAACCGCCTGGGTGAAATCCGCGACCGCAGTTTCGAGCAGCAGCGCTACCGCGCTTCCGGCCTCAACCTGGTAACAGCGGCCATCGTGCTGTGGAACACGGTCTACCTGGAACGGGCCGCGAACGCCTTGCGTGGCCACGGCCAAGCCGTCGATGACGCCCTGTTGCAATACCTGTCGCCGCTGGGCTGGGAGCACATCAACCTGACCGGCGATTACCTCTGGCGAAGCAGCGCCAAGATCGGCGCGGGCAAGTTCAGGCCGCTACGGCCGCTGCAACCGGCTTAGCGTACGATTTTTTCCGTTTTCTGAGACGACCCC
>REEQ01000194.1 GCA_007695005.1 Wenzhouxiangellaceae bacterium
GTTGCACTCGCTTGAATTGGCGACGGCCAGTCCTGCGCTCGCGCGCCTTGCCCACAACGCTTGTGCGACGGCTGAGCGTTACCTAATTTGCCGCGTGGACCACTAGCGCCCGCTGGAGCGGTTTGAGTTACCCTCGAAATCAGTCATGAAACGATTGAGAAAATGAACAGATTTCGAATGCTGGTTTTTTCGCTGTTGCTGGTTGGCTCAGGCCAGATTGCTGCAAATCCGCTGGATGGCCTGGAATACTGGATCGAGGCTGAGCGGGAGCGGTGGCAGATTCCAGGCTTGGCCGTGGCCATCGTCCAGGGCGATGAGGTGCTGCTGGCGCAGGGCTTTGGTCATCTGGATCTGGAAGCCAGCCGCGCGGTTGATGCCGATACGCAGTTCGGCATTGCTTCCTTGAGCAAGGCAATGACCGCTACGGCGTTGGGGCTGCTGGTCGACGAGGGCAAGCTGGACTGGGATGATCGGGTCATCGATCACCTGCCCGAGTTTCGCCTGTCCGATCCCTGGGTTACCGAGCAGGTGACGGTGCGCGATTTGCTGGCTCATCGGGTCGGGGTAGGGCGGCTGTTCGGCAATCGCCTGACCTTCATGCCAGCAGCCAGTCGCGACGAGGCGCTGGCGGCCCTGCGGCACCACGAGTTCGAGCAAGCGTTTCGGCAAGGCTATGTTTACTCCAATGCCATGTACGTGGTTGCCGGTGCCGTGCTGGAAGCGGTGAGCGGCGAGCGCTGGGAGGGCTTTGTTGAAACTCGTCTGCTGGCGCCGCTGGGCATGAGCCGCAGCAATGCGCGTCTCGAAGGGCTGGATGACAATGCGGCCACGCCACACCAGGAGATTCGCGGCGAGCTGGTCGAAATTCCCCGCCGGGACTGGACCTGGGGCGCACCGGCGGCCGCGGTCAACAGTACGGCCAATGATCTGGCCGGCTGGATGCGCTACAACCTGGCCGGCCATTTGGATGGCGAGTCCTTGCTATCGTCGGAAACACTTACGGAGATTCATGCGCCGGCCAATCTGATCGGCCTGGATCCCGATTATCCTGGCGTCAACGCCTATGGGCTGGGTTGGGGGATCGGCCGCTACCAGTCATTCCACGTGCTTCGCCACGGTGGCGCGACTGACGGCATCAACTCCCTGCTGTGGCTGCTGCCCGAGCTGGATCTGGGGATTGCGGTGTCGGCCAATCGCTTCACTGGTTTCAACACGGCGCTGGCCCGCACTGTGATCGATCGCATCGCTGGCCTGGAGACGTCCGACTGGAGCCTTGCGCTGTTCGAAGATGAGCTTGAGTCTCGCGCCGAAGCGGCCGAGGCTCGTCGGGAGGTGGAGCGCGAGCGGCAGGATGGAACACAGCTCAGTCATCCGCTAAAGCGATTCGTTGGCGATTACCAGCATCCGCTCTATGGTTTGGCCGAGGTGCTTGCCCACAACGGCGAGCTGAAGCTGCGACTGTGGCAGGATGACAGTCAGACGCTGGTGCTGGAGCACTGGCACCACGATACTTTCAAGGCGCGCTGGCGCAACCCGGCCCAGCGCGAAAAGTTTGTCTGGTTCCAGATGGGAGAGGATGGGCAGCCGGCTGAATTGAAGCTGCGCTTTACCCTGCGACCACGGGCACTGGAAGAAGGTATATACCCGGCCGACTACACCCGCACGGTGCGCTACTCGAAACAGTAGTGTAATTATGCCTGGCTGCGCTATGATCCGAATTCCTTTTCATTGATCGAGGGTTTCGGCTATGGCATATAACCGCAAGCAGGCCAAGGACATCTGCAACAAGACCGAGTACGCGCTGTTTGAAAGCAGCATGAAGGGCGAAGTCGAGAAGCTGCCACAGGCGCGTGTGCAGTCGGGTATCAAGCGCGCCCGCACGCTGCGCGACAAGTACCGCGACCTGCACAAGCGCCAGCGCCTGGCCACCCGCGATCGCACGGGTACCAAGAAAGGGGTAAAGCCGGGTACCAACCAGCGTACCGAGCAAAAGGCCAAGCTGTTTGCCGAGGTGCTTGAGCGTTTTGAAAAGCGGCTGAAGGTGCTCAAGGCTGAAGCGAGCGTTGCGGCCAAGCGTGCATCAAAGAAGACAGCGGGAAAGAAGGCTGCCAAAAAGACGACTGTCAAAAAGACGACCGAGAAGAAGACTGCCAAGAAGAAGTCCAGCAAGAAGAAAGTGACCGCCCAAGCTTCAAGCACGGCCGACGCCGGCAAGAAGACCACGGCGAAGAAGGCGGCCAGCAAGAAAACTGTAGCCAAGAAGGCTGCGGCAAAAAAGGCGCCGGTGAAGAAAGCCGCACCGCCGAAGAAGGTCGCTGCAAAGGCGACGAAAAAGGTGGCCAAGAAGGCTGCCGCCAGGCCTGCCAAGAAGAAGGTCGCGAGCCAGGCCAGCGCTTTTGTCTCGGAGAAAGCAGCCGCTGCCAGTCAGCGCCAGCGGGCGCAGAACACCCGTTCCAAGGCGGTTATGGGCCATACCAGTGCCTCGACCAAGCGCAACCAGGCCAAGCGCGACGGCGGCAAGAAGAAGTAGTGACCACCCATCAGCCCCCGTCCGCGCGCTCGGACGGGGCGCTGCCGATTGTCTACCGCGACGACTGGCTGTGTGCCATCGACAAGCCCTGCGGCTTGATGGTGCATCGCAGCAGTCGCGGCACCGACAAGCGCTTTGCCATGCAGCTGCTGCGCGATCAGCTGGGTCAGCGCGTCTTCCCGATCCACCGCCTGGACCGGGCCACTTCCGGCCTGCTGCTGTTCGCCCTCGATGCCGATAGCGCCGCCCATTTGGGCGAGCAGATGATGGCGCGCACCGTGACCAAGCGTTACCTTGCCGTGGTACGTGGCCATGTCGACGACGAGGGTCTGATCGATCACCCGCTCGCCCCGGACGGCAAGGGCTTGGGAAAGGAGGCAAAGACCAACTATCGCAGCTTGGCCCGGATCGAACTGCCGTTTGCCGTCGGCCGCTACCCCAGCAGCCGCTACTCACTGGTCATGGCCCAGCCCGAGACCGGTCGCATGCACCAGATCCGGCGCCACTTCAAGCACATCTTCCACCCCGTCATCGGCGATACCACCTATGGTGAGGGTCGCCACAACCGCCTGTTCCGCCAGTTCTTCGGCTGCCACCGGCTGCTGCTGCATGCCCAGGAACTGAGCTTCCAGCACCCCGCCGACCAGCGCAGCATGACCCTCACCGTTCAGCCCGACGGCGAATTCCAGCGCGTCATCGAGCGATTCAGGGTTTCGCCCGGTGCCCAGATTCAATCGCTGCGCTACCATAGGAATCTGACTGATTGACCACGATACAGCCATGAGTATTCAGATCTGCAGCCACTTTGACGGTGGCAATATCGAAGTGGTTCGCGCCGATCAGGCCGATGACATTGCCCTGAAGATTCGCCGCGACGCGGGGGATGAACACCTGCAGTGGTTTTATTTCCAGCTCTGCGATGCGCGCGATACCGACTGCGTGATGAACATCGAGAATGCCGGTGTGGTGTCCTACCCGGATGGCTTCGAGGGCTACCAGGCGGTGGCATCGGTGGACCAGACCCACTGGTTCCGGGTCCCGACCGAGTTTGACGGCAAGCGCCTGACCATTCGTCACCGGCCCGAAACCGATGTCATCTACTACGCCTATTTCGCCCCGTATCCGCTGGCCCGCCACCAGGCGCTGATCGGCGACGCCCTGGCCTCACCTGATGTCCGCGCCGAAACCCTGTGCCTGACCCCGGACGGTCACGCCCACACCCTGCTGGTCATTGGCGAAGAGCTGCCGGGCCGCAAGAAGCTATGGATCACCGCCCGCCAGCACCCTGGCGAGACCATGGCCGAGTGGTGGGTGGAAGGTTTTCTCGAGCGCCTGCTGGATGAGGAAGATCCGGTCGCACGCAAGCTGCTCGACCAGGCGGTGGTCTATCTCGTGCCCAACATGTGCATCGACGGCGGTGTCCGCGGCCATCTGCGCTGCAATGCGCGCGGTCGCAACCTTAACCGCGAGTGGATCAAACCCTGCCCGGACAATTCGCCGGAGGTTTACTACGTGGTCGAAAAGATGAAGCAGACCGGCGTTGACTTTTCCCTGGACGTCCACGGCGACGAAGGGCTGCCGTACAACTTCATCGCTGGTGCCGAGGGTATTGCCAGCTGGGATGATCACAAGCAGACTCAGCTTGATGGCTTCAAGGCCTTGCTGGCCGAAGTCAGCCCGGATTTTCAGACCGAGCATGGCTACGCGGTCGACGCGCCGGGCAGTGCCGACTTGAAAAAGTGCACCGACTTCGTCGCCGAAACTTTCGACTGCCTGGCCATGACCCTGGAAATGCCGTTCAAGGACTCAGCCATTACCTCCATGCCCGAGATCGGCTGGAGCCCCGGCCGCAGCCAACTCCTCGGCCGCGCCTGCCTGGACGCCATCTACCGTTTCCTGCACCGCTTGTAGCGGAGATTTACTATTAACCCGGCAGGTATGTAGATCACATTCAGGGTGCCAAGCAGGCCCCGAATCAAGGCGTCGCTCGCA
>REEQ01000209.1 GCA_007695005.1 Wenzhouxiangellaceae bacterium
CCCACAACGCTTGTGCGACGGCTGAGCGTTACCGTGTTGCCGCGTGGACCACTAGTCTACTTGCCGATGCAGAAGCTGGAAAATATCTTTCCGAGCAATTCGTCGGCCGTGATCTTGCCGGTGATCTCGCCGAGATGATCGGCAGCCTGGCGCAACGCTTCGGCCAGCAGCTCCCCGGACTGGCTGACCATCATCGCCTCGATCCCGCCCTGCAGTTGGGCGAGAGCGGCCTGCAAGGCTTCGACATGACGTTGCCGAGCCGAGAATTCGCCCTCGCCGGGCTGGTCCAGTCCGACCCGTTCAAGCACGGCCTGTTCCAGCAGATCCAATCCCCGGGACGGACGCAGTGACAAATAGACCCGATCACCGTCGCGCCGTGCCGGCTCATCGACCAGGTCGATCTTGTTGAAGATTTCAATACGCGGCAGATCGGCCGGCATGCCCGGCGGCGGCTGACTGCTCTGATCGCGCACATCAACCACCCAGAACAGCAGATCGGCCTGGCGCATTTCATGCTCGGCCCGACGCACCCCCTCACGCTCTATCGAATCGCTGGTCTGACGCAGGCCGGCGGTATCGGCCAGCGTGATCGGCAAGCCGGCTATGCTGACCGTTTCGCGCAAAACATCACGGGTGGTGCCGGGGATATCGGTGACGATTGCCGTTTCGCGCCTGCTCAGCGCGTTGAGCAGGCTGGACTTGCCGGCGTTGGGCTTGCCGACGATGGCGACGCGCAGACCATCGGTGAGTACGCGCCCGGCCTCGGCTCGCTGGGTCAGCGCCAGCAATCGCTGTTGCAGCCGGCGAGCGCGCTTGAGAACCTCGCCATCGGCAAGGAAATCGACTTCTTCGTCAGGAAAGTCCAGGGCGGCCTCCACCCAGACACGCAAGGCGGTCAAGTCTTCGGCCAGAGCGGTAACCTCGGCGGAAAACCGGCCTTCCAGACTGCGGGTGGCAGCACGCGCCGCCTGCTCGCTGCTGGCCGCAATCAGGTCGGCAATGGCCTCGGCCTGGGCCAGATCGAGGCGGTCATTGAGAAAGGCGCGTTCGGAGAACTCACCGGGCCCGGCCCGGCGTGCACCCATGCTGACCAGTTGGCGCAGGATCAACTCCAGCACCAGGGGCGAACCATGGCCCTGAATCTCAACCACATCTTCTCCGGTGAAGGAGGCCGGGGCGGCAAAACACAGAATCAGCCCGGAGTCGATCAGCTCTCCATCGTTGTCATAGAGACGACGCAGGCCGAAACGGCCAGGTGCCGGCAAGGTCCGGCCTTTGCTAAGCTGCGCTGCAAGGGTGAAACTGTCCGGGCCGGAGATGCGAATCACGCCGATCCCGCCGCGCCCTGGCGGCGTGGCCACTGCACAAATGGTATCGGCTGCTTTATTCATCATGCGATGATGCCATGGCTTGCCGGCATCTGTCTGTCCATGCGCGACCGACCTGAACGCCAGGCCTTCAATCACGGAGTGATACAGGAATGATCGAGAAATGGTTCAAGAGCAGCCGGCTGCTGGTTCTGGTCACGGTGCTGGTCAGCATCATCGCCGCGATTCTGCTCTACGCGGCCAACGTTTACATCGTCGCCAACATCGTCATCGACTTCGTGCAGCAGGTACCGGCCACGCCCGACGATGGCAAGATCCTCGCCGTCAAGTTCCTCAAAGTACTGGACATGCTGCTGATTGCAGTCACCTTTCAGATCATTGCCGTTGGCTTGTTCCGCTTGTTCATCAAGCCGGATACCTGCGAAAAGAGCACCTTGCTGGCGGTACTGGAGATTCGGGATTTTCATGATCTGAAAATCACCCTGATCCAGGTCGCCATCGTGATCCTGGTGGTGATGTTTCTTGAACAGGCAGTCGAGGTTGGGGCTTCGCTGGAGACCCTGTACTACGGCCTGGCCATCGCCGTCATCATTGCCAGCGCCGTGTTTGCTTTCAAGGGCATGGAACATGCCGGGCAGGAATCTGCCCGGCAAGAAGATTGATTACTTGCGCAACTTCAGCTCTTCCTGGTCCAGGCGGCGCAGGATGTACCACTGCTGAGCAAGCGACACACCGGCATTGGTTGCCCAGTACAGCACCAGACCGGCCGGGAACAGGGCAAACAGGAAAGCAAAGATCACCGGCAGCCACATCATGATCTTGCGCTGCATCGGATCCATACCAGCCGTTGGCATCAGGCGCTGGGTGATGATCATGAAGATGCCGTTGAGGATCGGCAGAATAAACAGCGGATCGGGCCGGCTCAGATCAGGCACCCACAAAAAGCTGGTCTGGCGCAGTTCGACTGACTCGAGCAGCACCCAGTACAGGGAAATGAAGATGGGAATCTGGACAAGAATGGGCAGGCAGCCACCAAGCGGGTTGACCTTTTCCTTCTTGTAGATATCCATCATCGCCTGGCCGAACTTCTGGCGATCGTCGCCATAGCGTTCCTTCAGTGCCTGAATGCGCGGCTGCAGCTTTCTGAGCTTGCCCATGGAGCGGAACTGCGCTTCCGTGAGCTTGTAGAACAGCAGCTTGATCAGCAGGGTCAGGACCACGATGGACCAGCCCCAGTGGCCGATCACCGAGTGGATCTTGTCCAGCACCCAGAACAGCGGCTGCGACAGGATCCGGAACCAGCGGTAGTCAACCGTCAGCACCAGGCCGTCGGCAATCTCGTTGAGCCGGTTCTGCAGCTTTGGCCCGGCATAGAGGCGGGAGGTAAAGCGATGGCTGTCACCGGGCGCGATGGTCACTTGCGGCGAGGCCGCGGCGACCACGAAACGCGGCAATCGGTCAGTGTCGACAAAACGCGTGGAGAAACGATGAGCCTGGTCTTCCGGTGGAATCCATGCGGCCAGGAAATAATGCTGGATCATGGCGGCCCAGCCACCGTTGATCGTGGCCTGGAAGTCCCGCGAGCGAATGTCGGAAAAACTGCGCTTGATCAGCTTGTCTTCGGGCGAGAAGAATGCCGCTCCGGTGTAGCTGAAGCGTTCCGGGTTGGTAAAGGCCCAGCCGGCATCGCTGTGATCGGGCTCGGTGCGCTGCAGCTGCATGTAGCGCGAACCGCGCCAGGGTTGCTCGCCCCGGTTGCGGATTTCGATATCCAGGTCGATGACATAGTCGCCACGGTTGAAGATCCAGGTGGCAGTGACCTCGACCTGGGCGTCCTCATCACGCCAGGTAAACGGTACCTCGAGACGATCACTGCCGGGCGCCAGTTCAAAGCGATCCTGCGCCACTTCCCAGCGGCTGCGGTGGTTCGGCGCCGGGCTTTCGGCAGACAACAGGCCGGCCTGGGCCACGAACAGCTCGGGCAATTGCTCAACCAGCAGTACAAAGGGCTCGTCCGGGCGATCGACCGCGACGGGAAAATCTTTCAAGCGCAAATCAACAATGGACGCGCCGTTGGCGTCAATCTCGACCTGAAGCACATCGGTGATGACCTGGATACGGCGGCTTGCGCGGGCTTCTGCCGGGGCCGATGGCAGATCATCCGGGCGTGCCGCCCGCTCGCTGTGCTCGGCAAGATCCGGCAGGTCCGGAAGATCGGGCAGATCCGCGCGCACGGCCGGACTCGTTGTCGAGTCATCAAAGGACAGAGAAGTCGCGGGTTCTGCGGCAGAGCGCGGTGCCACTTGTTCGCGCTGCCATTCCATGAGAAGGAAAAAGCCGATGATGCCAAGCAGGAGAAGAAAAAAGACTCGGGTGTTCATGTCAGGTCAATCGCTGCCATAGCTGGTTCAAGGCTTCGCGTAGCTCGGCCCGGCTGGCTGCTGCTGCCGGGTGTCTGGCCAGCACCACGTAATCCCGCGGCGGCAGATTGGCTGCTGCCAGGCGGAAGGTTTCGCGAATCTGGCGTCTGATCCGGTTGCGTACCACCGCGCTGGGTGAGACGCGGCGCGATACGGCCATGCCGAGACGCGCCCGCTCGGCGGGCGCATGGTGGATCCGAAACAGCGCATTGCTGCAGGACTGGCGCTGATCGAATACGCGCCTGAACTCGGCACCGCTCTGGAGCCGGGCAGCCCTGGGCAAAAGCCCGGTTCCGGACACGGCATGGATCAGCGGCTGTTGGTGGCCGCCAGTCGCTTGCGCCCCTTGGCGCGACGCGCATTGATCACGGCGCGGCCGGAGGCCGTGGCCATGCGGGCACGAAAACCGTGGCGACGAGCACGCTTGAGGCGGCTGGGCTGAAATGTACGCTTCATGATGAAAACCTTGGCAATTGTTTGCTGAAAGTGCTGGGAAATGCCGACAGTGACAAAACCCCAACAAAAGACGTCAAGCATAGCGTGGTTTTCCCTGCCAAGTCAATCTCCACGATCTTTCCATTGGCCAGCCCGTTGCACCCGAAACCCGGAACGCGCTAGCATTGAAAAATGTCCGGACATATAAAGCCAGGAGCTTGACCAAGCATGTCCTCCGCCACACCTGGGCTGACCCTGTTTGAAAAGATCTGGGTCGAACACCTGGTCAACCAGCGATCTGATCGCGCCGGCCTGATCGCCATTGATCGG
>REEQ01000092.1 GCA_007695005.1 Wenzhouxiangellaceae bacterium
GCTTCGAAGAAGAAAGCGTCCAAGAAGAAGGCTTCGAAGAAGAAAGCGTCCAAGAAGCGTGGCAAGAAGCGCGGCAAGAAGAAAGCCAGCGCAGCGGCCGGCGCTGATCCTTACGCGCAAATGCTTACTGCTCTCGAAGAATTGACCGATGCGGTCAAGGCACTGGCGTCGCAGCAGATTGCCCACCAGCGCCAGGCAGTCGAGGATCTTCGCAAGACCGCACGAGCCAAGATTTCGGACCTCGAGGCAGCTGCCCAGTCCAGTCTTGCTCGCCTGACCGGCAAGGGCTGAGCCCCGGCCCGGCGCCGTGAGCGTGGCAAACACTGCCCGCCATGGCGGAATATCGATCAGTCGGGCCGATGCCCGGCTGATCGAGGCATTTCTTGACGCAGCCTGGTCGGAAAGAGGTCTTGCCCGGGCCACTCTGGAAGCGTATCGGCAAGACCTGGAGGGCCTGGTTGCCCAGACTTCCACCTCGCTGGTAGCCCAGGACAAGCAGCGCATTCTGGGATGGCTGGCGTCCCGCCTTCAGCGCGGAGATGCTGTTGCCAGTATTACCCGCACCTTGTCCTGTCTGCGCCAGTTTCATGCCTGGGCCTTGCGTCAGGGTGAAATCGATCACAACCCGCTGCTTGATATCGATGGGCCACGCCGCGCGCCGCGCTTGCCGGCGGTGCTGTCGGAACATGATGTCGACAGATTGCTTTCCCAGCCGGTTGGCGATGGTCCGCTGGAGTTGCGCGATCGCGCCTTGCTGGAAACCTTGTATGCCAGCGGATTACGGGTCAGTGAACTGACCGGCCTGTCCCTGTCGGCGCTGAATCTGTCACGCGGTCTGGTTCGTGTCCGCGGCAAGGGTGGGCGGGAGCGCCTGGTGCCGCTGGGTGAGCGCGCGATCGAGGCGCTGAGCCGCTGGCTTAAG
This sequence comes from Wenzhouxiangellaceae bacterium, assembly GCA_007695005.1. Lineage (GTDB taxonomy): Bacteria > Pseudomonadota > Gammaproteobacteria > Xanthomonadales > Wenzhouxiangellaceae > Wenzhouxiangella. The sequence continues at coordinate 923 of REEQ01000092.1, forward strand.
CAGGGTCGTCCCCTGCTGAAGCCAGCTCATGACCAGGTCTTCGTATCGCGCAGCGGCAAGACCCTGAGCCGCGTTGCCGCCTGGCAGCGTATCCGTCAGCATGCGCTGGCTGCCGGTATCGAGCAGCCAGTGTATCCGCACTTGCTGCGGCATTCCTTTGCGACCCACCTGCTCGACCATGGCGCTGATCTGCGCGTGGTGCAAATGTTGCTGGGACATGCCGACCTCGCCACCACACAGCTATATACTCACGTCTCGCGAGCCCGCCTGCAGGACCTGTACCGACGTCACCATCCGCGTGGCTGAGGGATAAGTGAACTTGTAAGGCGGCTGATGTTCCAAGCTGCTGATCGCAGCGCGGAGGGCTTTGCGGGACGGCAGATACGCCGCCAATGCCTTGAATGTCAATGAAAATCTATCAGGAGAGTTAGATGCGTTCTTTTCTTTGCGGACTTGGGCTGGTGGCCCTGATGAGCTGGGCGGCTGCCGCCGTCGCCAGTGATGTCGGCGCCATTGAGGCCCGTTTATCCGGACTGGTCCCTGACATGGACCAGGTCATGATCAGTGAGACTCCGATCGATGGTCTGATGCAGGTTCGGGTCGGAAGCGAAATTCTTTACATGACCAGCGATGGCCGTTACCTGCTGCAGGGCCGGGTCATCGACATGGAAACCCAGACCGACTTGACCGATGCCGCGCAGTCCGGCATGCGTCGCGAGCAGCTGGCCAGCCTCGACAGCAGTGACTTCGTCAGTTTCGGCAACAGCGATGCCGAGTTCGAGGTGCTGGTCTTTACCGATCCGGACTGTGGCTATTGCCGTCGCCTGCATGAGCAGATGGCTGACTATGAGGCTGCTGGAATCAAGATTCACTACCTGGCGTTTCCGCGCGCAGGCGCCGGTTCGGCCACTCACACCAAGATGGTGTCGGTGTGGTGCGCGGACGACCGTCAGGGCGCGATGGATATCGCCAAGGCCGGTGGCAACCCGCCGCGCGCTACCTGCGACAACCCGGTCATGGACCAGTATCGCCTGGGTCAGGCCCTCGGCGTCACCGGCACTCCTTCGATCATGACCTTGAATGGCGACATCATCCCGGGTTACGTGCCGGCCGCGCCGCTGCGTGAGCGTCTCGAGCGCCTGGCCGCCAACAGCAGCGAAGGCTGATCGGCGCTTCGAGTCCTGGCCCTGGCTCGGTGATCGGCATCGGCAAGGTCCGCATGCCGATCATTCGCCGGGGCCGGCTTGAGCATGGCTCTGGGGTTTTGCCTATAATGCCCGGCTTGATCGACGTGGTCAGGTATAAAGGGCGCTGATGTTTTTTCTTCTTGGACAGGCCGCCCTGCCGGCCTTCAGGCTGGAGCGGCTGGCAGCCGAAATTTCCGGTCTGCAAAAGCGTGAACTTCAGCTCGAGGTTCGCGAACTCATTCTGATTGACTGTGCGCAGGCGCCCGGATCGGCTGATCTCGAGCGCCTTGAGGCCTTGCTTTCAGCCAGGCCCTGGCAGCAGCGCATGGCCACGGCTGACCAGCTGTTGGTGTTGCCGCGGCCGGGAACACGCACACCCTGGGCAAGCAAGGCGGGCGACATCATCCAGCGCTGCGGTCTGGCGCCTTTCGCCGCGCTCGAGCGCGGCCTGTTGGTCAGCATCTCCGGCCTGGACGGATCAGCCCTGGTCAGCCCGGCGCTGGAGCAGCTTCATGATCGCATGACCCAGGTTGTGGTTCCCGCCGAGGCTGACCTGTCGCCCTGGTTCCGCCATCCGGAGCCGGCGCCGCTGCGCCGCATGGCGCTCGGCAATGACGCCATCGCAAGCCTGTCTGCAATGAACCTCGAGATGGGTCTGGCCCTGAGCGCGGGCGAAATTGACTACCTGTGCCAGGCCTACGCAGACATTGGTCGCGACCCGACTGATGCCGAGCTGATGATGTTCGCCCAGGCCAACTCGGAACACTGTCGACACAAGATATTCAATGCCAGCTGGGAGGTGGATGGCCAGGCGCGCGAGCCTTCGCTGTTCAAGTTGATCCGCAAGACTCATGCCCATACTCCGCAGGGCACGCTGGTCGCCTACGATGACAACGCCGCCATCATCGAGGGCTTCGACGGGCAGCTGCTGTTGACCAGCGCCGACGATCCGGTCTATCGGCTTGCACCCCGGAACCTGCACGCCCAGATCAAGGTCGAGACCCACAATCACCCCACCGCCATCTCGCCCGATCCGGGCGCGGCGACCGGTTCTGGCGGCGAGATTCGTGATGAAAGCGCCACCGGCCGCGGTGCGCGGCCCGTTGCGGCCCTTACCGGATTCTCGGTTTCCGACCTGCGCATTCCCGGCCACATCCAGTCCTGGGAAACCGCACCGCCGCCGCCGGATCGGCTGGCCAGCGCCTGCCAGATCATGCTTGAAGGCCCGATCGGCGCAGCCCGCTTCAACAATGAATTCGGTCGGCCCGCGCTGCTGGGTTACTTCCGCAGTTTCTGTGCCCGCAGTGGCGAGCTGCTGTGGGGCTATCACAAGCCGATCATGATTGCCGGTGGCAGCGGCATGATCATGGGCGGGCAGACCGAGAAATTGTCACTGGCACCCGGCGACCGGATCATAGTGCTCGGCGGGCCGGCGATGCTGATTGGCTTGGGTGGTGGCGCGGCTTCGTCAATGAGTTCGGGGCAGTCCGATGCCGAGCTTGATTATGCTTCGGTGCAGCGCGGCAACCCTGAGATGCAGCGGCGCGCCCAGGAGGTGATCGATCGTTGCTGGAGTCAGGGGGAGGCCAACCCGATCAAGTCCATCCACGATGTCGGTGCCGGCGGCTTATCGAACGCCATCCCCGAACTGCTGCACGACGGTGGTGTCGGCGGCCGCCTGGATCTGCGTGCCATCCCCAGCGCAGACCAGGGGTTGAGCCCGATGGAGATCTGGTGCAACGAGGCCCAGGAGCGTTATGTGTTGGCCATAGCGCCGGCCGACCTGCCGCGCTTTGCCGCTCTGTGCGAGCGTGAGCGCTGCCCGTTTGGCGATCTGGGCGAGGCCACTGCCGAGCAGCGCTTGCTGGTTCACGACAGCCTGCGTGGAGAGGATGTGGTCGACATGGCCCTGGGCGTGCTGCTTGGACGACCGCCGAGCATGCACCGGGTTGCCGAGACCAGGATCATCGAGCCGGCCGATCAAGGGCTGGACGGTGCCGATCTCGATCAGCTTGTTGATCAACTGCTGGCCCTGCCCGGGGTCGGCAGCAAGCAGTTTCTGATCACGATTGGTGATCGCAGCGTTGGCGGCTTGTCGGTTCGCGACCAGATGGTCGGCCCCTGGCAGGTGCCGGTCGCCGATTGCGCCATCACGCTCACGGACTACGAGCATGACAGCGGTACGGCCATGGCCATGGGCGAGCGCACGCCGCTGGCCATCCATGATGCCGCAGCCGCGGCGCGCATGGCCGTGGCTGAAGTGTTGACCAATCTGGCCGGTGTCCAGGTGGCCGGACGCGACCGGATCAAATTGTCGGCCAACTGGATGGCCGCGGCCGGCGCACCGGGGCAGGATGCCGCCCTGCGCGCCGCCGTCGAGGCCGTTTCGGCTTTCAGCTGCGCGCTCGATTTGTCCATTCCCGTCGGCAAGGACTCCTTGTCGATGAAAACCGTGTGGCAGGATCAGGACGGTGAGCAAGCCATGCTGGCGCCGGTCTCCCTGATCGTGTCCGGCTTTGCGCCGGTGCCGGATGTTCACCGACATCTGACCCCGATGCTGGATCGTTCGAACCCGGCAACGACCCTGATTCTGGTCGACACCGGCCAGCGCCGCCTTGGTGGCTCGGCCCTGGCCCAGGTGCTCGGTCGGGAACTGGGGCCGGTGCCGGATATCGACCAGCCCGAGGCGCTGGCAGCAATGTTCGATTCCGTCCAGGCGCTGCTGGCCGAGGACTTGCTGCTGGCCTTGCATGATCGCTCCGACGGCGGCCTGCTGGTGGCCGCCCTGGAAATGGCTTTGGCCGGCCACTGTGGCCTGGAGCTGGCGCTGGATTGCGATCAGTCCGCGCTGCTGACCGAGCTCAGCTGCGAGGAAATCGGCCTGCTGATGCAGGTGCGCAACAGCGATCTGGACCAGGTCTGCGGGCGCCTGGCAGCGGCTCATGCCTCGCTCAAGGTCCATAAGATCGGTCGCGTGCTCGAAGGCGAGCAGTTCCAGGTTCGCGCCCGGGGCAGGCTGTGCCTGGACCGGGCCATGGGCGAGCTGGCCCAGGCCTGGTCGCAGACCTCCTGGCGGATGCAGCGGCTGCGTGATCATCCTGCCTGCGCCGACGAGGAGTACGCTGCCCTCGGAGACTGGCAGCGACCGGGCTTGCGGCCCAGGCTGAATTTTGATCCTGCCGCGGCACCGGCAGTGGCCCGGGGCGCGCGACCGCGGGTGGCAATTCTGCGCGAGCAGGGCGTCAACGGTCAGCGCGAAATGGCCCGCGCCTTCATGATCGCGGGCTTTGAGGCGGTGGATGTGCACATGAGCGACCTTGAAGCGGGTCGCGCCCGGCTGGCCGATTTCCACGGCTTGGCCGCCTGCGGCGGTTTTTCCTTCGGAGATGTGCTCGGCGCCGGACAGGGCTGGGCACGCTCGATCCTGTTCAATTCAAACCTGGCTGATCAGTTTCGCGATTTCTTTGCCGACCCTGCGCGCTTCGCCCTGGGTGTCTGCAATGGCTGTCAGATGCTCTCGGCCCTGCGCGACATCATTCCCGGTACCGCGCACTGGCCGAGTTTCGTGCATAACCGCTCGCGCCAGTTCGAAGCCCGCCTGAGCCAGGTCGAGATCGTGTCTTCTCCATCGATGCTGTTTTCAGGCATGGCCGGGTCCAGGCTGCCGGTGGTCACCGCGCACGGCGAGGGCAGGGCGGAATTCAAGGACGCTGATCCGGATCAGGCCCGTGTCTGCGTTCGCTATGTCGACGGTCATGGCCGGGCGACCGAAATCTATCCGGACAACCCCAATGGTTCGCCGGCCGGGGTGACCGGCTTGTGCAATGACGACGGCCGGGTAACCATACTGATGCCGCATCCCGAACGTCTGCTCAGGTCGCTGAACTATTCCTGGGCACCGTCCGACTGGGGCCGGCATTCGCCGTGGATGCGCCTGTTTCACAATGCCCGTGTCTGGCTGGGCTGATTGACTCGCGAGCGAATTCGACATGACCCATCCCGACCCGACCGATCCTGCCGACCACAAACCCGAGCCATCCGGCGTGCCGGAACAAGGCAGCGAGGACAGCAGCGAGGGCAAGGGCGAGGACAGCTCCAAGGTCAGCCCGATCAAGGAGATGTTCCTGCTCGCCCTGCTGTACCTGCCGATGGGCTTCTTCCTTTGGTTCTTCGCCGCCGCGCTGCTGATGCTGCCGGCCCGGCTGATTGTCGATGCGTTGCTGACCGGGCTGTTTCCGGAGCTGTTTGCCCAGGTCTTCCAGGATGGCTTCATTTTCGAAATGCAGAGCCCGCTGGAAGTGCGCAACCCCGAGGACGGACGGATGATGCGGCTGACCTGGGCGGTCAACCCGATGGTCTATGCCTGGGGCATGGCGCTGCTGTTCGGCTTGATCATGGCCACGCCGCTGAAGGTCAGTCGCCGCCTGATCCAGATGGCAATCGGTTTTGCCGTCGTTACCGTGGTCACGGTGTGGGGCAGTTTCTGGGAAGCCTGGCGTGATCTGGCCTTCCTGTTCGGGCCGGATATCGGTGCCGCCGTGCGCGAGCAGGGCATATCGCCAACCGTTATTGCCCTGTGCTATCAGCTCGGTTATCTGATGTTTCCGGCTGTCATTCCGGTGGCAACCTGGATATTGATGAACCGCGATTTCATCGAGCGCGAGGTGCTACGACATCGGCAGCGGTGAACCGCTCCCTGCCTGCGTGGTCTGTAGTTCGTGATCCCTGTCACCCTGTCGGTCGCCTCGCGTCCACCGCTATAATCGATTCTGTCAATGGAAACTCAAGTCAACAGCGCTACCGACGACTCCGACCTGCTGCCCAGCATCGGTGAACACCTGGAGGATCAGGCGGCTGAACTGTGCCGGCTGATGGTCGAGCAGGGTCGCCTGCGCGAAGAGGATCTGAACCGGGCCCGCGCCTATCGTGACCAGCACGGCGGCAATCTGCTGACCCTGCTGGTCCGGCTGGGGCTGGTGTCGGAGCGTGATCTGGCCAGGGCCCAGTCCGAGCTGCTGGATATCGAGCTGGTCAGCGACAAGGACTATCCCGAGGAAGCGCCGCAGATCGATGACATCTCGGTGCGCTACATGAAGCAGCAGCATCTGGTGCCGATCCGTTGCGATGAGCACCAAATAGAGGTCGTCATGGCCGACCCGCACGATCGCTTCGCGCTCAAGGCCCTGTGCATGGCCTGCGGCCGCAAGGTGGTGCCGAAGGTCGGCGTGACCTCGGAAATCGACAATGCCATCGAACGTTATTTTGGCGGCGGCAAGAGCGCCATGGGTCAGATTGCCGAGTCGCTCGGTTCGGAAGGCGGCGGCGATGACGAGGAAGATGTCGAACACCTTCGCGACCTGGCATCCGAGGCACCGGTCATCCGCCTGGTCAACCTGATTCTGCAGCGAGCCGTGGAGTCGCGGGCGTCGGACATTCATATCGAGCCCTTTGAGAACCGGCTGAAGGTGCGTTACCGCATTGATGGCGTGCTGCAGGAAGTCGAGGCGCCGCCGTCGCGATCGACGGCAGCGGTCATTTCGCGCGTCAAGATCATGGCCAAGCTCAATATCGCCGAGCGTCGCCTGCCGCAGGACGGGCGCATCATGCATCGGGTCGGCGGCAAGGAGCTGGACCTGCGTGTCTCGACCGTGCCGACTGCGCACGGCGAAAGCGTGGTGATGCGTATTCTCGACCGCGAAGCGGTGGTGCTGGACTTTGGCAGCCTGGGCTTTGCCGAGGATTCGCGCAGGACTTTCATCAAGGCCCTGGAAATGCCGCACGGCATCATCCTGGTCACGGGCCCGACCGGTTCCGGCAAGACCACCACTCTGTACACGGCGCTGAGCCAGCTCAACACGCCGGAGCGCAAGATCATCACCGTCGAAGATCCGATCGAGTACCAGATCGAGGGGATCAACCAGATTCAGGCCAAGCCGGCCATTGGGCTGGATTTTGCCGGAGCCCTGCGCTCCATCGTCCGCCAGGACCCCGACGTGATCATGATCGGGGAAATGCGAGACCTGGAAACGGCCAAGATTGCCATCCAGTCGGCCCTGACCGGGCACCTGGTGCTATCTACCCTGCATACCAACGATGCTGCCGGTGGTATCACCCGCATGCTCGATATGGGTGTCGAGGATTACCTGCTCACCTCCACGGTCAATGCCATCATGGCCCAGCGCCTGGTCCGACGCCTGGACCCGGAAAGCCGCGAACCCTACGAAGTGCTGCCGGAAGTTGTCCATGAACTTGGCCTGCACAAGCTGACCGATGCCGACCCGATCATGATGTACCACCCCGGCAGCTCGGAAACCTGTCCCACCGGTTACCGTGGCCGAACCGGCATCCATGAAATCCTGATCCTGACCGAGGACATCCGACGCATGATCATGAAGCATGCGACTTCCGGTGAGATCGAGCAATTTGCGCGCAGCAAGGGTATGCGAACCATGTACGAAGACGGCCTGATCAAGGCGCTGCAGGGCGAGACCTCGGCCGAAGAAGTGCTGCGCGTGACCCAGGAAGCCTGACCCGACCCGCCATGCCACTGTTTGAATACAAGGCGGTCGCGCCCAGCGGCGAAACCCTGACCGGTGAAATGGAGGCGCCCAGCCCGGAGCTGGTCATCGCCCGTTTGCAGGAAAGCGGCAATATCCCGGTGTCGGCGCGCGAAGTGGGCAGCGGTTTCCGGATCGAGACCCTGTTCCGCGGCAAGCGCGGGTTGAGCCAGCGCGAGATCGGTGACCTTACCCAGCAGCTGGCGACTCTGCTGGGTGCCGGCCTGCCGCTGGATCGCTCGCTGGGGATTCTGACCGAACTGGCCGAGAACGACCGGGTTCGCAGCCTGGTCGAAAAGGTGCGCAACCATGTTCGCGAAGGCGGCTCCCTGTCCGAGGGGCTGGAGGCACGTCACGGCGTGTTTTCGCGCTTTTACATCAACATGGTGCGGGCTGGTGAAATCGGCGGCTCGCTGGACCAGACCCTGGCCCGGATGGCTGAGTACCTGGAACGGGCCAAGGAACTCAAGGACGGCGTGGTCTCGGCGATGATCTACCCGGCCTTGCTGGTGGTCCTGGCCATCGCCTCGCTGATTCTCCTGATGGTCTATGTGATTCCGCAGTTCACCCCGATGTTCGAGGACTTTGGCGGTGATCTGCCCTTGCTGACCCGAATTGTGGTCACCATCGGCGATATCCTGAAGGATTTCTGGTGGGGCATCATTGGCGTCACCCTGGTGGTGGTGCTGTGGTTCCGCTCCCAGCTGGCAAGGCCGGCCACGCGCCGGGTGTGGGATGCGCGTTTTCTGGCGATGAAAGGCGTGGGAGACGTGATCGCCAAGATCGAAACCGCGCGCCTGAGCCGCACCACCGGCACCTTGCTGGTCAACGGCGTGCCGCTATTGTCGGCACTTTCCATCGCCAAGAATGTCATGACAAATACCGTGCTCAGCGATGACGTCGCCGAGGCGGCCAAGCAGGTCAAGACCGGCGCGCCGCTGGCCAGGGCACTGGCCCAGAACGGAAACTTTCCGCGCCTGGCGCTGCAGATGGTCAACGTCGGTGAAGAAACCGGCAAGCTCGACGAGATGCTGCTCAAGGTCGCCGACACCTACGACCGCGAGGTCAAGGTGACCATCGACCGGCTGATGGCGCTGATGGTGCCGGCACTGACCCTGGGTCTGGCTCTGGTCATCGGGGTGATTGTCCTGTCGGTGCTGATGGCGATTCTCAGCATCAATGAATTGATTGGTTGAACAAACAACGCAACGGGCCCGCCAGGTCGGGCAGGAGACAAGGAAAATGACGCGAACAATGAACAGCAGCAAGGGCTTCTCCCTGATTGAATTGCTGGTTGTGCTGGTGATTCTGGGCCTGATTGCCGGCCTGGTCGTGCCGAATGTGTTCCAGCGCGGCGAAGATGCCAAGGTCCGCGCTGCCAAGGCCGAAATCCAGCGCCTGTCGATGGCCATTGATGAGTTCTATCTCGATTCCGGGCGGCCGCCACGGGATTTGCGCGAGCTGGTAGAGCGACCCTCGAACGCGCGCAACTGGAACGGGCCCTACGTCAATGCCTCGAACCTGATCGACCCATGGGACAACCCCTATCAGTACCGCTTTCCCGGCCAGCACCGTTCATTCGATCTGTTTTCGAATGGAGCAGATGGCCAGCCAGGGGGTGAAGGCAATAATCGGCCGATCACCAACTGGGATTAAGGAGCTTGCCTGGTCAGCGGACTGAACGAATGAAACCGACCGGGTCAAGTCAGGTTGCATCCTGTGGCCGGCCTCGCAGCCTCGGGCCACCGGCTCGGGCCGCAGGTTTCAGCCTGGTCGAGCTGATCGTGGTCATGGTCCTGGTCGGGCTGCTGTTTGCCGTGGTTGGGGTGTCGGTCAGTCGCTCGGTGTCAGGCGCGGAGATTCGCAATGCCGCGCGCGAAGTCACCGCCGGCATGCGCCATACCCGGGGCCAGGCCATTATTCAGCGCCAGCAACAGGTGTTTCGGGTGGATGCCAATGCGCGTACCTGGCAGGCGGCGGGCGGTGACCCTGTGCAGCTGCCAGAGGGCCTGGACATTACCCTGAATACGGCCCGCTCGGAGCTGACCGGAGAAAGTGCCGGCGGCATTCGCTTTTATCCGGACGGTGCTTCGACGGGCGGCAATGTGGTGTTGAGCCGAGACGGGCGCGAATGGCGGATCAACGTGGCCTGGCTGACCGGTGAGATAGCGATCGAGCGGGATCTTGATTGATGGTTCGATGGCGCCCAGGATTGATCGCCCGCAGCCGACAGCGCGGCTTTACCCTGATCGAGATCATGGCTGCCTTCGCCCTGTTTGCCCTGTTGTTCGGCATGGTGCTGCAAATTCTTTCAACGTCGCTGAGTAACACCCGGCGCGCCGGCGACTTCACCCAGGCCGCGCTCTGGGCCCAGTCCAAGCTGGATGTGGCCGGCATCGAAACCATGCTGGAACCGGGTCGTACTCGTGGTCAGTTTGACGATCGCTTCTCCTGGGTGCTGGAAGTCAGCGAGGAGCTGGTGTTCGACGAGCGCGGCCTGGACGCGCTTGATCTGCCGATCGCGCTCTACCGTCTTGAGCTGACCGTGGAATGGGGCGAGCGGCCCGTGCGCGAGGCCTACTTTTCCACCCTGCGCAGTGTCGATGTCAATTGGGAAGAGCGCGCGCGGTCAATGCAACCATGAGTATTGGCCCAAAACAAGGCTCCCTGCCTGCAGCAGCTCGGCGGCGCGGCCAGCGCGGCTTTACCCTGGTCGAGGTGATGCTGGCAATCACCCTGCTCGCCCTGATCATGGCGATGGCCTACGGCGGCTTCCAGGCGGCGGTGCGGTCGACCAGCACCGGTGAGGCCCTGATCGAGCAGACCAATCAGCTGCGGATCACCCACCAGTTCATACGCCGGCAGCTGTCCCTGGCCCAGGCCTTGATCATCGAGGAGGGCGACGAGCCGGGTACCCAGATTCGATTTGAAGGCGACCGCGACCGGGTCCGTTTTGTCGCGCCCATGCCCGGCTATCTCAGCTTTGGCGGCTCCTATGTCCAGCAGCTCAGCTTCGAGCGAGGGCGCGATGGCCTCGATCTGATCTTCTACTTCGCCATGCTCAACGGCTACGAGCCCGGTGATATCGAGGCCCATGACGGCATCGTGCTGCTTGAAGGTCTGCGCTCCGGTTCCTTCATCTTTCTGGGTGAGGACGACGATGAACTTGAACCGTTCTGGGCCGATTTCTGGGAACAGACCGATCAGCTGCCGTTGGCCGTGGGCCTGACCATCGATCTGGATCGTGACCACGGGCTGGTCTGGCCGGACCTGATTGCCCCGGTCATGCTCGATACCCGCGCAGTCAGCGGCGGCGCCCAGGTAACGCAGCCGCGGCGCGCATCGGACCTGATCATGCCGCGCCGGGACGCACAACGGCGCTGATGCAAGGCTTTTCTCTCCAGCGCGGTATTGCCCTGGTCATTGTGCTCTGGGTGCTGGTGCTGCTGACCATCGTGGTCGGCATCTACGCGGTTCTGGCGCGCACAGAGACCATGCAGTCGCGCTTCCTGTTCGACGTCACCGAGGCTCGCTACGCCGCCGAGGCCGGCCTGCATCGGGCGGTGTTCGAAATGCGCAATCCCGACATGGAAACGCGCTGGGTGCCGGACGGGCGGGCCTACTACATGGAGTTCGGCAATGCCGTGGTCGAGATGCGCCTGACCGATGAGTCCGGCCGGATCGACCTCAATCGGGCCGATACCGAGCTTCTGATTGAATTGTTTCGCTCACGTGGTGTCGATGAAACGACTGCCTGGCAACTGGCCGATGCGATCGAGGACTGGCGCGACCCGGATGATATCCCGAGACTTTACGGCGCCGAGATCGACGATTACCTGGCAGCGGGTTATCCTTATGGACCGGCCAATCGGGATTTCCAGACCGTCGAGGAACTGCAGCAGGTCATGGGCGTGAGCCTGGAGCTGTTTCAGTCTGTGGAGCAATTGTTGACGGTTCATGGTCGTTCGAACCAGATCAACCCGGCCTTTGCCCCCGCCGAAGTGCTGGCGCTGTTCCCCGACATGGATCTGGAACTGGCCCGGGCGTTCGTGGCAGAACGCGAACTGCTGCACCCGTCGGATCAGACTGCCCTGATCATGCCGAATGGTCAGTTGGTGAACTTGCAGGGCGGCGGCGGGACGTTTAGCATTCGCTCCCGCGCGACGCTGGACAACGGCGCGTGGAGTCAGCTCGAGGCAACCGTCAGCCTTGGAACCAATACCCGCGGGCGCCCTTTTCGGGTGCTGCGCTGGCGTGAAGATGTCGAGGATCGATGATACTGAATGCCGTCAATGAGTACTGGAGTGGCCTGGCCGCTCGCTATCGGGCCAGCCCATTGCCGGGCTTTCTGTCCTGGTGGCGCGGCGAGCTGGCCAGCCTGATCCCGGCCTCGCTGCGCGCGCGCATGGTGCCGCCGCGGCCGGCGCTGTGGTTGTGTCCGGATGGGCAGGGCAACCTGGCGGTATGGCGCGGGGGCGAGTCGCCGCAGCGGCTGGACCTGTTCGGCGCCGACGAGGACGCCCGCGACTTGCGCGCCCGCTGGCTGGCCCTGCAGTCGCGTTTCGAGGATGGTCATCCGGAGATTCGCCTGTGTCTGGACCGCGACGAGATCCTCGAGCGCGAGGTCGAGCTGCCGCTGGCAGTCGAATCCAACCTGGCCACGGCGCTGGGCTATCAGATTGACCAGCTGACGCCGTTCAGACCGCAGCAGATTGTCTATGACTTCCAGGTTGTCGATCGCGATGCGGCGCACGGCCGCCTGAAACTGGATTTGCGCCTGGTGCCGGTCGCGCATCTGGAGCCGGTGCGCGAGCGCCTGGCCGCTATCGGCATCCGGCCCCATGCCATCGACACCCTGGCCGACGGTGCCGAAAGCCCGTCCAGCGAAGGCTACAACCTGCTGCCCGAGGCTGAACGCCCGCGTTACGTCTACGCCCGGGCCCGCCTGAACTGGCTCCTGGCCGGCGTGGGTGTGCTGGTGCTGGCGCTGGTCATGGCCCAGTCGCTTTATCTGCGCGAGCGCAGCGTCGAGCGCCTGCAGGCCGAGGTTGCCCAGCTGCGTTCCGAGGCCGATCGGGTCATGGGACTGCAGCGCCAGCTGGAGGATTCTCTGGCTGCGGCCAACTTTCTCGCTGATCGGCGTCGCCGGCAACCCATCATCATCCAGGTGCTGGACGAGATTTCGCGCATTCTGCCCGACGACATCTGGCTGCAACAGGTCCAGGTCCAGGGCGACGAAATCGTGATGATGGGCCTGGCCGATGGTTCGCAGCGCCTGATCGAGCTGCTCAACGATTCGCCGATGCTTGATGATGCCGAATTCCGCGGTGCCATCAATGTCGACCCGACCACCGGCCAGGAGCGCTTCAACGTGCGGGCACGAATCACCCGAGGGGAGGTGCAGTATGCAGTTGTTGCCAGACCGTGAGAACAACAAGGCCCTGGCCGTCGGCCTGCTGCTGATTGCGATGATCGCGGTCTACCTGGTCGGTTTTCACTGGTTCATCAATCGCCACCTCGAATACCGGGAAGACATTCAGCGCCTGGAAACCCAGGCGGCCCGCTTCAAGGCGGCCGTCGAGCGCGGTCCTTTGCTGGAAGAACGTCTTGAGGAGCTGCGGGTCGAGCGGCTGGACAGCGCCCTGTTTTTGCCGCAGTCAAATTTCAATACCGCAGCTGCGGCCCTGGTCAGGCAGCTGCGGGAAACCATCAGCAGCGAGGCTGAGCATACCGACCTGTGTACGGTGACGGCTACCCAGAACCGGCCAGATGCCGAGCCGGAACGATTCGAACAGGTCACGGTCAATGTGCGCATGAGCTGTCCGCTGCCTGATCTGGTGCGGATTTTTTATGAGCTGGAAAACAGCGTGCCCCTTATCTTTGTCGACAACGTGGCCATCAATCAGCGTCTGACCGGCACCCGTCGGCAGCGCCGAGGCGATATAGAGGCCTATGGCCAGCTCGATATACGCTTCAATATGTACGGTTTTCTGACCGAGCGGGCGGCGGGTCCGACATGAGTTCGCTATTCGATGTACAGCGCAATCTGCTGACCACCCTGCTGGTCGGGGCGATCGGCGTCCTGGTCGTGGCCGGTGGCGCGCAGACCCTGTTGCTGGGTGGTCGGGATGTCGATCGCATCGCGCCGTCCGGCGAGATTGCGATCGACGCCAGCCAGGTCGATGCGCCCGAGACCGGCCTGGAGCAGTTTGACCGTTACCGCGCCATCACCGAGCGGCCGGTGTTCTTTGCCGACCGGCGCCTGCCTGTGGTTGAGGTGCTTGAAGAGCTGGAATTCGAAGAGCCGCCGCCGGAGCAGCCCTTCGACGAGGGCAGTATCGATGATCTGCGCGCCGTTGTCGCCGGCATTGTCATTACCCCGGATATGCGACTGGCCATGGTCCGTGACGACGTGGCCAACAAGACGGTGATGCTTCGCGAGGGCATGAGCCTGGACGGAGAGCAGGCGGCCTGGCGGCTGGAACGAATCGAGCCGCGCACGGTCAGTTTCGTGTCGGTCGACGGTCGTGAGTCCGGCCTCGAGCTGAAGGTCAATACCACCGGGTTGACTGCCGGTTCGCCAGGCCAGATAAGAACCCCGGCCAGCCGTCGGCCCGAACCCGATCCGGTGCCCTCCGACGAGCGGGTCGAGCCGGGCACCGAGGCCGGCACCGAAGCCGAGGCCGTCTCGCCGGCCGATGCCGATGCCCGCGCCAGGGCAGAGGAAGTGCGTCGCCGTGTGGCGGAACGCCGTGCCGAACTTCGCGCCGAGGCCGAGCGCCGCGCGCGCATGCAACAACAACGACAGGATAATTGATGATCCGCATCGAACTGCTGAATGCCGCCTGCCTGGGGCGCCGCCTGGCCATTGTGCTTGCCGTGCTGCTGCTGGCAGCCTGCACTGCTTTGCAGGAACGCCCCGTGGAACAGGAGCGAATCGACCGTCAGCTCGCCCGTGGCGATTTCGCGGATCGTGAGAGCGAGATTGGTTTGGGTGCCGATGACGAGCTCGACCCCGATCAGGTGTTCGAAGAAACCGAGGTTTATCGCGGTACCGGCGTGTTCGTCGACCAGCGCGCTGTGCGTGACCGCGCCGCGCCTCCGGGTGAAGATGGGGAAATCACCCTCAATTTCGAAGGGCAGGGCATTCAGGAAGTGGTCCATGCCCTGCTTGGCCAGCTGTTCCAGGAAAACTACGTCATTTCACCCGGCGTCAGCGGCGAAGTCACTTTTGCCACGGCCCGGCCATTGAAGCGCGATCAGATCATGCCGGTGCTGGAGATGCTGCTGCGCTGGAATGGTGCCACCCTGATCTGGCGCGAAGGTCAGTATCACGTCATTCCGATTGCCGAAGCTGTGCGTGGCAACCTGGTGCCGCGTTTCGACTCGGCCGCTCGTGGCATGGGTTACGAAGTCCTGGTCGTGCCGATGCGCTACCTGGCGCCCAGCAAGATGGCTGAATTGCTGGAGCCCTACGCACGCGAGGACGGCGTCTTCAGCGCCGACAACACGCGTGGCCTGCTGTTCCTGGCCGGTACCCGCTTCGAGTTGCAGAACTATCTGCAGATCATTGAAACCTTCGATGTCGACTGGCTGGCCGGAATGTCGATCGGCATGTTCACCCTGAGCCGAATCGAGGTCGGTGACCTGTTGCCGGAACTTGAGGGCATCTTTGGCGAGGGTAGCGAGTCACCGCTGGAGGGCATGTTCCGTTTCATGCCGCTGGAGCGTCTCAATGCGGTCATGGTGATCACCCCGCACGAGCACTACATGAACGAGGCCGAGCGCTGGATCCGGCGCCTGGATCGCTCCAGCCCCGAGGCCGGTGCGCGGCTGTATGTCTACCGGGTCAAGAATCTGGAAGCTGATGTTCTGGCCGGCTACCTCGGTGACTTGTTCGGCACCGGCGGTGCCCGGCCGCGGCAGCGCGAGCAGCGCGGCGGCCTGGCTCCGGGCATGGAGCCGGCCCAGGTATCCAGTGTGCGCGACTTTCAGTCCAGCCAGGCCCAGCAGCGCCAGCCGCAGCAGCCGCGCCAGACAGAGGGTGGCATGCAGCTCGGTAGCGATGGCGATGTCCGCATTACCGCAGTACAGGAAACCAACTCCCTGCTGATCCAGGCCTCGCCCAGTCAGTATGACGCCATCCTGTCTGCCATCAAGCGCCTCGATGAAGAACCGCTGCAGGTGCTGGTCGAGGCCCAGGTGCTCATTGTTGACCTGTCCGACACTCTGGAATATGGCGTCAACTGGTTCCTGGCCAATCGCAATATCGATCGCGACAGCAGCCTGATTCCTGATCGGTTCGACGGCACTCGCCAGGACAACCGCCTGCGCCTGGGTGCCGCCGACAACTTTGCAAGCATCACCCGGCGTGCCATGGACCGGACCTTTGTTGCCGCGACCATCAACGCGCTGGAGTCGGTGACCAACGTGCGAACCATTTCTTCACCGTCGCTGATGGTCAGGAACAACTCTCAGGCCAGTATCAACGTCGGAAGGCAGCTGCCCGTTCAGTCGACCCGATTTGTTGGTGGCACGATTGGTGATGGATCGACCATCGGCAACGTCCAGTATCTCAATACAGGGGTGATCCTTGAAGTCACGCCGCGGGTCAACCCCGGCGGTCTGGTGTATTTGCAGATTCGGCAGGAGGTCTCCAGTCCTGGCGATGCGGGGGTTGGCGACAACCCGACCATCAATACCCGTAATCTGAGTACCGAAGTGGCCGTGCAATCGGGTCAGACCATCATGCTGGGAGGCTTGATCCAGGAGGACGAGCAGATCAACCGGGATGGTGTGCCCGGTCTCCAGCGCGTTCCGGTACTGGGTGGGTTGTTCCGAACGACAAGAAACACCATGGCTCGAACGGAAACCCTGGTGCTGATCACCCCGACCGTCATCGAAACAACCGAAAAGCTGCGGGAAACCTCCGATGAGGTCCGAAGCCGGTTCCGGGCCCTGGATCCGCTGACGAGGCGCTGAGACCATGCCGCTGTCCGGCTGCTGCCGGAGCCGATCAGACAATAGCCATAAACAAGTAGAACGGAGAGTTTCATCATGAATCATACGACCAGAGGCCTGGCCGTCGTCACCCTTGCCGCTTTGGCGCTGTTGGCTGGCTGCACCAGCGAGACCAGGCAAGCCGTGCCGGAACAGACGGTCGAAGAACGTGCCCAGGCACGCTGGGACCACCTGGTTGCCCGCGAGCCGGGCCAGGCCTGGGAGTTCCTGACCCCGGGCTACCGCGAGCGGACGAGCCGGGACCACTACGCAAGGCTGATGTCCGGCCGGCCGGTGCGCTGGCAGTCGGCCGAGGTCCTCGGGGCCGACTGCGAGGGTGACCGCTGCAATGTCAGGACGCGGGTCACCTATAATGTTCCCGGAGCCCGCCACGGTCAGGACCGGCTGGTGCTGGACCGGACCCTGGATGAAGTCTGGGTCCGAATAGACGGCCAGTGGTGGCACGTAGCCGACTGAGTCAACGGATTATTGCTTTACCTTCGCTAATCCTTTACTGTATACTCCATCCAACCAGTGAAGCTGGCCACCTGTGGGGGTCGGCTGAGTTGGGTGTAAACCACACAGAGCCCTGTGTTCAACAACTTAGGAGTGTTGTAATGAAAAGAAAGAGCTTGACGACCGCGATTCTCGCGGGTCTGACGGGCATGGCGGGGATGGTCAGCGTTTCCAACGCTGTCAACCTGAACCCGGATGGCCTCGGTCAGGTGTTGCTGTTCCCGTATTACTCGGCTCGGGGCGGTAACGACACCCTGATCTCAATCGTGAACACCACCGATCAGGTCAAGGCGCTGAAGATTCGCTTCCACGAAGCCCTGAACTCTCGCGAAGTCCTTGACTTCAACATCTACATGTCGCCGTGGGACGTGTGGACCGCTGCCATCACCGATGCGGCTGATGGTCGTGGCCAGCTGATCACCGCTGACACCACCTGTACGGCCCCCTACTTCCAGGGTGGCGTGCTGGATGCAGCCGGCAACCCGGTCCCGGGTTTCGTGCCGATGGTTGACTTCCAGTACAACTCTGACCCGGTCGATACCACCGGCGATGGCGTGTTTGACTTCATCGGCACCATCGACGGCCCGGCAGCCATTCGTGGCCTGGAGCGCACCCTGTCCGGCTACATCGAAGTGGTCGAAATGGGCAACATCGACCCGGACGCTACCCTGCTGTGGAACTCTGCCAAGCACACCACCGCTGGTGTTCCGCCTTCAGGCGGCAACTTCGGCGCCACCTGCTCGCGCATCACCGACCGCTGGCGTCGTGACGTTGTGCCGCCGGATTGTGCTGGCAGCAGCTCGCAGCCGGGCTTCTGGCAGTTCTGTGACGCCGATGCGGACATGATCCCCGTTTCTGGCGGTGTGTTCGGCAATGCTTCCATCATCAATGTCGCTGAGGGCACCAAGTTCAGCTACGATGCAGTTGCCATTGACGGCTTCTGGACTTTTGGCAGCTTGAACCACACCAACCCGGGTGACGTTGCTCCGTCACTGGCAGACGGTAACGCCAACACCAGCCTGGTGTTCAACAATGGCGTTCTGGACCAGGTTGAGTGGCCGGCTTCCATCTTTGCCGTCAACCACACCCTGACCTTCAACCGCATGATGAACGAGTACATGATCGATGCCGGTCTGGGTGCGCGTTCCGAGTGGGTTGTCACCATGCCGACCAAGCGCTTCCACACGGACGCCGCTGCCGGTGGTCCGAACCCGGGCCTGAGTGCGCCGATTCCGCCGTTCACCGATCGCTGGATCTGGCCGGATCCGTCGCGTCCGTCGGCTGCTCAGAAGCCGTTCTCTTGCGAAACCCTGCAGCTGCGCGTATGGGATCGTGAAGAGCAGGAGCCGACCACGACCAACGGTATCTGCCCGGGTGGCGTGATCGTCAACGGTATCTGCATCTCGCCGCCGCCGCCCCCGACCCCGGGCCAGCCTGGCTTCCAGCTCTGTCGTGAAGCGAACGTCATCCGCTTCTCCAACGACGAGTCGCTGCCGGATGTCTCCGAGATCTTCAAGGAGCCGCGCCGCGCTGATGTTGCTGGTGGCCGTCTGGGCTACACCAACTTCGACCTGCCGGCCGCCTTCGGTGCTGGTTGGGTTCGCTTCGACATGAACGACAAGGTGTCGGTCATTGGTGAGCGTCCGGACGGTCAGGAAGTGCGTGCATTCGGTCTGCCGGTTGCCGGTTTCTGGGCGCAGCGCTTTGCCAATGAGCTGGTCGAGTTCCCGGTTGGTTCCGGCGAGCAGGTTCTGTCGAACTACGGCGGTACCTTCAGCCACCGCGGCAGCCGTCGTCTCGAGAACTTCGTTTCTCCCTAAGACGACCGCAGCAGCTCAGGCTGCAGCACATCTCTTCTGCAATATCGGGAAGAAAGGAGGGGCTACCACTGGTAGCCCCTCGCTTATTGGGGGGGTGTGTTTTTTGCAGTTCGCTGCATCGGTCTTCTGCCTTGCCGTCGAATGGAATTTTCACCTTCGGTTTACTGTCCAATGATTTCTTTGGACTTATCCTGAGCAAGTGCCTCCTGGAAACAGCCAAAAGACGAGTTTTCCGGGCCTGCAGGGCCTTACTTTCCAAAACATTCAGGACAACCGGTTTTTGAATATGACAAGCTCCGTTATCAGAATTCTGGCTTCCGCCGCCATTACGGCACTTTTGATGCAGGCCAGCTTGGCAAGCGACAAAGTGCTGCAGCTTCAGGTCTCTGACGATCCAGAGGACAACTGCTCCCTGACGCTCGAGCCCAACCCCAGCCTGATGATCGAGAGCGATGGCAGTGTCATTGCCCGTGTGGTCAGCCTGGCTGATTCCGACTGCGTGGCCGGCGAAGGCAATGCCGCGCGTCTGTTCCTGAGCCCCAGCTCCGTCCAGACTGGCGGCACCTTTCAGGCGGTCTGGGTGTCGACGGCGGGTAACTGCCAGGCATCGACGAGTACCGGCACGATAGGCGGCAGCGGCTGGTCAGGCAGCAAGACCCAGGACGGCGTCCAGACGGGGCTGGTTGCGCCCAGCACGGCCGGCACATACGAGCTGAATCTCAACTGCGATTCCGAAGTCTCGGCGCAGGCCTCGCTGCAGGTCAACGCGCCGCCGCCGTCACCGGTAGCCATCAGTGCCTTTAATTTCCGGGTCAATAGCGGCACCACCCAGCCTGCCCAGAACCTGACGGTGGACGAGGGTGCCAACCTGCGAATCAGCTGGTCAACCACCAATGCCACGTCCTGTACGGCAGAAGGCTCGCTGGCTGGATGGAGCGGTGCTTCGATTTCCACCAGTGGTTCTCGCGATGTCACAATCGGGTCTGACAGTGGCACCGTTCGCCTGAGCTGCTTGAACTCGGCCGATCAGTCAACGGCTCAAACCCAGACTTTCGAGATCACGGTTCAGCCGCCGGTACCGCAGGAGTGTGCGGGGCGTCGTCCCAGTAACTGGCAGCGTCAGACGGACTGTATTTTCAACGATTCGACCCGTGATTGCACATCGTATGAGGCGGTATTCGGCAGCTGGCCGGGGACCCCCAATGCGCGTCAGTTCTTCTTGCGTCAGAACCATTACGTGGCGATGCGTTTCGTTCCGCCTGCCAATATGTCGAGCAACTTCGAGGCGAGCATATCCGTTGAGGAGCCCCAGTTTGGGATTGCTGGTACCGGCACAAAGATATTCACCATTTCGCGTTGTCCGGGCGATTTCGACCGCGACAAGATCACTCAAGAAATGGGTTCGAATCGGTGCTACTTCAGGCAGTTCACTGCTGGTGGGTCGTTTATGTTTGGTGGATTGAACGCGGGCCCTACTCACTGCAAGTTTGTTCCTCCGCCGAATGGTGAGCCGCTGTATCTCAATATTGTCTACACCGACGATCCGGCTGGCACGAACCCGACCCAGCTCACCTGGGGTTGCGGCGGTGACCAGCAGTGCGCAAACAGATTCAATATCGTCCTGGTACAGTAATGATCGCTAAAAGTTTTTTTTCTGACATGTCTGGAACCAAAAGCAATTTGGTGGTTTTGGCTGCGATATCTACGATGGCTTTGCTGGTTTTTTCTAGCTCTGCGAATTCCCAGACGATCGAAACAGACCGCATCGAGATCAGACTGGATTCGGACACCTTCGCTACCCGTGGGCCAGTGACGGTTTCACAGGACGACTTCGATGCGCATCTGCAGCGGATTCCAGAGGAGCACCGCCTGGAGG
>REEQ01000109.1 GCA_007695005.1 Wenzhouxiangellaceae bacterium
GCCCGGTGGTAGAGCGCGATCCACTCGGTTGCCGAGATTGGCAGGGGTTTCATCTAGCCGGTGATCATGAATAATTCCCTCGCTGGATTCCCCTGAGGATTTGCCATGATTCCAACGGATATATCGCGGAGAGCATGGGGAGGGAAGGGCACAGCGGCTTATGGTTGCGTTGGCCTGCCCAGAAAATCCAACGGATTCAGTGGGTTTTGGGGGACTGGGGTAGGATGGTGGGCGATGCTGGGTTCGAACCAGCGACCCCTGCCGTGTGAAGACAGTGCTCTCCCGCTGAGCTAATCGCCCGTCCGTGAACCGCGTATGATAGTGGCTTATTGCTGGATTGGCAACGGGCTGGGCGGGGCTGGCTTGATTAGTGGAGTGTTTGTGCTGCGCGTTGTTTTTCTTGCCGTTCTCGTTTATCTGGGGCTGGTGCTGGTGTTGTTCCTGTTCCAGGCCAGGATGGTGTTTCTACCCAATGTTGCCGGTCGCGACCTGGTAGCAACGCCGTCTGCGGTCGGGCTTGAGTACCAGGAGCTTTGGCTTGAAACCGATGATGGCGAGCGTCTGCACGGCTGGTGGCTGCCGCATCCTGATGCACGGGCAACGCTGTTGTTCCACCACGGCAATGCCGGCAATATTTCCCACCGCCTCGACAGCCTGCTGCTGTTTCATCAGCTTGATCTGAACGTGCTGATCTTCGACTACCGAGGTTACGGTCAGAGCAGCGGGCGGCCATCGGAAGCGGGTGTTTACGCAGATGCCCGGGCAGCCTGGAACTGGCTGGTGGACGACAAGCAGATTCCACAGGATCGCATAGTGCTGTTCGGGCGCTCGATGGGCGGCGCAATTGCGGCACAGCTGGCCTCGGAGGTGAGCGCCGGAGCAATGATTCTGGAGTCCACCTTTTCTTCGGTGCCGGATGTGGCCGCCGAGATTTACTGGTGGTTACCGGTGCGCTGGTTGGCCAGAATTCGCTTTCCAACCATCGAGCATGTGGCCGCCAGTGACATCCCGCTGCTGGTGGTCCACAGCCGGGACGACGAAATCATCTCATTTGCCCACGCCGAACGGATCGGCGCGGCGGTTGCGGATGGTCGGGCCGAGCTGCTCGAGATTCAGGGCGATCACAACACGGGCTTTCTGCGCTCGCGTGAGCGCTATCTGGCCGGTCTGAGCGCATTTCTGGAGCGCCATTTCGGGCCGTCAGGAGAGGATCATGCAGATGTGGCAGACCCGTAGCTACGGTGGCACGCGCAGCCGGGGGGAAAATCATCATTCATCCAATATATAGGCGTTGGAGATTAGTATTGAACATTCAGATGATTTGATACTCGAAATCGCCATGAAATTTTTATTGCTCGTGGCCTCGGTGATTTGCCTGGCCGCATGTGGCGGTCAGTCTTCCCCCGAGCCGGCATCGCCGCGCGGTGGTGACAGGGTCTTGCCGGTGCAGGCCTACGAAGTTCAGCCCAGGGATTTGTCACGCGTGGTCCAGGTGTCGGCTCCGGTGGAACCCTTTCGTACCATTCGCCTCGCTTCCCGTACTGAGGGTGTGTTGACCGAAGTGCTGGTCGAGGAGGGGGATCGTGTCGAAGCCGGCCAGGTGCTGGCCCGCATTGATGTGCGCGAACAGCGCGCCGAGCTGGCCCGAGCGCGTGCCCGCCTGAACGAGCGCCAGACCACATTCGAGCGCATGGAGCAGCTGAAAGAGCGAAACTTCATTGATGCAGCCAGTTACGAAGTGGCGCAGGCCGAACTCGAAATCGCCAGCAGCGACGTCGAGTTGTGGCTGACCCGGGTGGATTTCGGCACGGTAAGCTCTTCCATTGACGGCACCATCGTCGGACGCTACGTCGAGCCCGGCGAGGCCATCGGTCGGCATGCGCCGCTGTTTTCGATTGCCGATCTGGGCAGTCTGGTTGTACGCCTGGGGGTGTCCGAGCTGGACGTCGCGGGCTTGCAGATGGGTGATGCGGTGTTGCTCCATGTCGACGCGGTCAGCCGCCAGACCCCGCTGCCTGGGGTGATTCGACGCATTTTCCCGGCCGCCGAGCTGGACAGTCGTCTGATTACTGTCGAGGTCGAGTTGCCCGACGCGCTGGACCATGGCGTGCGTCCGGGATTCCTCGCCCGGGCCAGCCTGCTGGTTGATCGCCGCGATGGAGTGCTGGCAGTCCCAGCCGGTTCGGTGGCCGAGTCAGCCGGCGAACACTTCGTCATGATCGTCAACGGCCAGGAGCGCCTGGAGCGACGTGTGGTCGAGCCCGGCATCATTCGTGGTCCGTGGCGCGAGATTCTTGACGGCATTTCGGTTGGTGACAAGGTGGTTGCGGCCAACCCGCTGGAGATGAACGCGGGCGAGCGGGTCCGCATCGTTGATCTGGCAGGTTGAGGTCATGACGCAGAAAGACGATCGACAGCGCTCCGAGCAGATTGATCCTGCACGCGGCACCCGCTACTACAGCGGTCTGACCCATGCCTCGATCCGTCGCCCGGTGGGTACCCTGGCCCTGGCATCGGTGGTGCTGGTGCTGGGTCTGTTCTTTGTCGATCGCTTGCCGGTCAACCTGTTGCCAGAGGTGGAGTTTCCCCTGGTTCGGGTGACGGTGAACTATCCGGGCGTGGCGCCGGAGGTGATGGAGGAGCAGGTCACGCGCGTACTGGAGCGCAATCTGGCCTCGGTCGAGAACCTCGAGCGGCTCTCCAGCAGGGCCTCCGAGGGCCGAACCAATGTCAATCTCATCTTCGAGCACGGTACTGATCTGGATATCGCGATGCAGAACGCAGCGCGACTGCTCGAAAGCGCGCGCCAACAGTTGCCGCCTGACATCGAGCCGCCGCGCCTGCGCAAGTGGGATCCGGGCGAATGGGCTATCTGGCGGGCCGGTTTCTCTTCGCCAACGCGACCGCCGCGTGAAGTTCGCGACTGGGTAGAACAGCGTCTGGTACCGCAGCTGCAGTCCATTCCCGGGGTGGCAGCTGTCGAGGCCGCCGGTGGCCAGGTACGAGAGATCGAGGTCGTGCTTGACCAGCAGCGTCTGCGCTCCTACGGTCTGGGCCTGCGGGATGTGGCGGACCAGCTGGCCGCCGAGAATGTCAATGTTGCTGCCGGCAATGTCACCTCAGCCCAGTTCGATGTCATGGCGCGGACGGATGGGCGCTTTGCCAGCCCTGAAGAGATAGAGAACATCCTGCTCAGCATTCCCGACAGCCAGCGCCGCATTCGCTTGAGCGAGGTGGCCGATGTGCGCGACGGTTTCCAGGAACAGCGCCTGTTCGTGCGCCTCGACGGTGTTCCGTCCACCCAGCTGTCGATCTACAAGCTGCCCGATGCCAACGTGGTCCAGGTGGTCGATGCCATCAATCAGCGCATGGCCCAGCTCGACAGCTCTGGTTTCATGCCACCTGATGTGGAGTGGAATGCCACCCGCGATGGTGCCTATTTCGTGCGCGGCTCGGTTGAAGCCGTGGCCGCCGCCGCCATCCTTGGTGCCGTGCTGGCCATGCTGGTGGTGCTGGCCTTCCTCGGTTCGCTGCGCAAGAGCTTTGTCATCGGCCTGTCGATTCCGCTGGCCATCCTGTTTACCTTCGTGTTACTGGGCATGGGCGGGCTGACCCTGAACGTGATCAGCCTCGGTGGCCTGGCGCTGGGCGTCGGCTTGCTGCTGGACAACGCCATCGTCATGCTGGAGAACATTTCCCGCCACCAGGACAAGTTGAACAAGGCCTCGCAGACTGCAGCCCATGACGGTGCAGACGAGGTGATCTCGGCAATCACCGCCGGCACCCTGACCAACCTGGCCGCAGTGGCGCCATTTTTGCTGATCACCGGCATGGCGGCACTGGTCTTTCGTGAGCTGATTCTGACCATTTCATTTGCTGTGATTGCCTCGTTGGCGGTTGCGCTGACCCTGGTGCCAATGCTGGCCGCGCAGTTTGGCAAACTGCGCTTTCGCAGCGGCCTGGATCGCAGCCGCGTCTACCGTGCTTTTGATGGTGCAATCGACTGGCTGGTGTCCTGGTATCGCCGCCTGCTCGGTGGCCTGTTGAACTGGCGCTGGCCGGTGTTGCTGGGCTCGGTCGCACTGTTCATGCTGGCGATTCATGTCATGGACGAACTGGGTAACGAGTTTTTGCCGCAGCTGGATGACGGCCAGATCAACGTGCGTATCTCGCTGCCGCCGGGGACTACGCCTGAGCAGACCGACCGGGCCTCGCGCCTGGTCGAAAACGAACTTGCGCGCATGGATTATGTGGAGAGCGTGTTTGCCATTACCGGCGGCCATTTGCAGGGCGGCGTGATCTCGGAGCGGCCGGGCACGGCACGGATGGATGTGGTTTTGGTCGATGCCACACTGCGCCCTGACATGCCCGCCGGGCTTTGGGTTGCCGAGGCGCAGCGGCGCCTGCGCCAGCTCGATATTCCCAATGCTCGCATCTGGGTCCGGCCGCCGCGCATTCCGGGGCTGAATTTCGGTGCTTCCGGCAGCGACATGGATGTGATGATCGTCGGTGACGATCTGCAGCTGATGCAGGCGCTGGCGCGTGAAATGGTCGATCGGCTGGAAGACATCGTCGGCCTGGAAGACCTGGAGGTGGCGCGTGAAGACCGAACGCCACTGCTCAGCATCAATGTTGACCGCGAGCGAGCGGCTGCCATGGGCATGAACGTCGGTGAAATTGGTCGCGCCCTGCGTGATGCCGTGACCGGTGCAGTGCCGACGCGTTTCGCCACCGGTGCCAACGAGTACAACGTGCGCGTGCGGCTGCCGCGCGAGGTGACAGGTGATGAGCAGGCTTTGAGCCAGGTCATCGTGTCGGCCAGAGGAGGAAGACTCGTCCAGCTCGGCGATGTTGCCAGTTTCGATCTTGGCGATGGCCCGGCCCACATCGAACGTGAAAACCAGGTGCGGGTGCAGCGCATTACCGGCAACTTCAATACAGCGCTCAATGATGCCGGCAGCATCATGGATGAGATTCGCGCACGTATCGACGAGATGGCCCTGCCGGACCAGTACGGCCTGATCTTCGGCGGTCAGTTTGAAACGGCGGAGGAAACCGATCGCGAAATGCTGACGGTCATATTGCTTGCGCTGTTCCTGGTCTTCGTTGTGCTGGCTGTGCAGTATGAACGCCTGTCCAACCCGCTGGTGATCATGGCTGCCGCACCGCTCAGTCTGGTTGGCGTGGTGGCCATTTTGTGGTTGACCGGCACTTCACTGTCGGCGCCGGCTTTTCTGGGCATGATTCTTCTTATTGGCATCGTCGTCAATAACGCCATCCTGCTGGTCGAGTACATCGAGCGCGGTCGACGGCGCGGTCTAAGCACGGCAGAAGCCGTGGTCGAGGCCGGTGGCATCCGGCTGCGCCCGATTCTGATGACCACCCTGACCACCGTGGCCGGCATGACTCCCCTGGCTGTCGGCATGGGCGCCGGCGCCAACCTGATGCAGCCGCTGGCCATTGCCGTGATCGGTGGCCTGATGTCGGCGATGCTGCTGACCCTGTTCCTGATTCCCTGTCTGTATCTGATTGTCCAGAACGCCAGCGACTGGCTGCTGCAAACTCTGACCGGCCGCCGCGACACCCGAACTGACCAGCCTCTGAAGCAATCCGGGGAACGCCAGCCCTTGTCCAGCTAAACGCTCACCTTTCCCTTTTTCCCTTTTCCTTTCGCCCTAATCTCGACCCGCGCAAACACTCCAATCAAAACCAATCCACCCACAAACGCCACCGCCACCGCCAGCAACTGCGCCGGCTGGCCGCTGACTGCCTCGAACTGCCATGGCCAGAAGTGTGCCGCCAGCCCGCCGCGCTCGGCCAACCCGTGTTGCCAGGGCCACAGTGCATTCAGTGAGCCGAGCATGAAACCGGTGAGCAGGGCGATGGTCCGGTCGTGATGACGGCGGAACAGAGCGGCCAGTAGTCTGGAAATGCTCAGTGCGCCAATCACGGCGCCGATGGCAAAGACCGAGATGACGACCAGATCCCGTTCGACTACCGCGGTGACCATGGTTTCGTACTTGGCCATCAGCAGCAGCAGGAAGCTGCCGGAAATGCCGGGCAGGACCATGGCCGACACGGCAATCAGACCGGCCAGAAAAATCATCCAGGCGGAATCCGGTGTCGCGCCACCGCCGAGCAGAGTAATCCCCAGACCGATCCCGACACCGGCCAGCAACCAGGGCAGCCAGCGCCAGCGCCAATGCTTCAGGCGCATCAGAACCAGCGGTGCCGAGGCGAGGATCAGGCCGAAAAAGAAGCCCCATAACACCACCCGCTGATGTTCCAGCAGCCATTTCATCAGCTCGGCCATGGTCAGAACGGCCAGCAGCAGCCCGCTGAAAAGCGCCAACAGGAAGTTGCCGTTGATTGAGCGCCACAGCCCAGGCAGTCCACCGCTGCGCAAATCGGCCCAGCGTTCAGGGCCAATCCTGGCCAATGAGGCGATCAATTCCTCGTAGATGCCGGTCACCAGGGCAATCGTGCCGCCCGATACGCCAGGCACCAGATCGGCCACACCCATGGCCGCACCTTTGAGGCTGATGACGAGATGCTGGATCGGGCTGCGCGACATGAATCCGGATGATGGGCGGGCGTGAGCAGCCCGGCATTATACCGAGGGAGCAAACCCGGTATCCTTGGCGCCTGCCCTGTTGTTCGGAGCGTACTGCATGATTCGAGTTGTTCTGCTGACCCTTGCTTTTCTGTCGACATCGGTCGAGGCCGACACGCGCGGCGACTTTGCCCGCCTGATCGAGGATTTCGAGGCCCATGAGCTGGCCAATGACCCGATTCGGGCCGGACGTCGCGGTGACCTGCAGGCGGCAGCGCGCTGGCCGGACCCTGGCCCGGAAGCGGTGAGGCTGCGGCGCGAGGCAGAACACGGATTCCGGCAGCGCCTGGCCACCGTGGCAGCCGATGAGCTTGAACAGGATGAGCGCATCAGCCATCTGGTGATGGCTCATGTACTGGACACTCGCGCGGGCCTGGCCGGATTCGATGCGCAGCGCATGGGCTTTACAAACGACTCCGGATTTTTCTCGCTGCCTGTCCAGGTGGCCGGTGCGACTCGCGCCCGCTCGGTCGCCGAGGCCGAGGCCTGGCTGGCCCGGCTCGCGGCCATACCCGAGTATTTCCTGGCTCACAAGGCCTGGCTTGAGCAGGGCATCGAGTCCGGCTTCGTCCAGCCGAGGCTGGTTGTGGACAGAGTGATCGAGCAGCTTGAGAGCGTGCTTGCTGTCCCGGCCGACGAGCACCCCTTGCTGGATCCCCTGCAGCAGCTGCCCGCCCATGTGGAAAGCAGCCAGCGCGAGCAGCTGCTGCGAGCCGGTCGGTCGGTCGTCGTCGAATCGGCCTTGCCGGCGTATCGTGAGCTGCTGGCGTTCTTTCGGGAGCGCTATCTGGCCGAACCGCGAAGTTCGATCGGAATTTCCGAAGTGCCCGACGGGCGCGAGTTCTACCGCCAGCTGGTGCGGCATCACACCACGCTGGATACCACGCCGGAAGCGATCCATCAGTTGGGCCTGAAGGAGGTCGAGCGGATTCGCTCGGAAATGACCGAAGTAATCGCCGATACCGGGTTCGAAGGCGACTTTGCCGCCTTTCTCGCCTACTTGCGCAGTGACCCCAAGTTCTATGCCCAAAGCGCCGAAGAGCTGCTGATGCATGCTGCATGGATCGCGAAACGAGCTGATGATGCCATGCCCAGATTCTTTCGCCATCTGCCGCGACTGCCCTACGGCGTTCGTCCCGTACCGGACTCGATTGCGCCCAACTACACGACCGGACGCTATTGGGCCGGTGACCTCGAAGCCGGCATTGCCGGTGGTTACATGGTCAACACCTATCGCCTGGACCAGCGCCCGTTGTACGAGCTGCCGGCCCTGACCTTGCATGAAGCGGTGCCTGGCCATCATCACCAGATCGCCATCGCTCAGGAACTGGAGAACGTGCCGGATTTTCGGCGCAACACCTACATCACCGCCTTCGGTGAAGGCTGGGCTTTGTACACCGAGTGGCTGGGTGTGGAGATGGGGATCTACCGGACGCCTTACGAACATTTCGGTCGTCTGACTTTCGAGATGTGGCGCGCCTGTCGTCTGGTGGTCGATACCGGCATTCACTACTTTGGGTGGTCACGCGAACAAGCAGAGGCCTGCCTGCTGGAAAACTCTGCCCTGGCACCACACAATGTTCGCACCGAGATCGAACGCTATATCTCCTGGCCTGGCCAGGCCCTGGCCTACAAGACCGGTGAACTGCTGATTCGCGAACTGCGCTCCGAGGCAGAGGACGCGCTGGGCGCCGACTTCGATCTGCGGGATTTTCACGATCACCTGCTGGCCGTCGGTGCCATCCCGCTGGAGGCGCTGCGGATTCGAATGGAGAGTTGGATCACGCAACAGCAGCAGAATTGACGACTGGGCCTTGCCGAGGTGGCCAGCAAGGGCTTTGGTTTTGGTCGATGTGGTGGCTATAATCGCCATTGACGACCGTTGGGGGAACCATGAGCATCCTGTCCTGGGACGAATTCAACAAGCAGCAGAAGGGCGAGTACGAGTTGACCATTGCGCCGTCCGATCTGCGCCTGGGTGACTTTGTGGTCCGTGTCGACACGGCGGATCCGGATCTGAGCTTCCCGCCAGCCGGCATGGCCGTGCAGAGCTTTGAAGAAAAGCAGTGGTTCAGATCCCACTGTCGCCGTGTGGTTATCGACCTGCATCGCTGTCTGCATCGCGGTCAGGATGCCAGTGCCCGCGCCGAAGCTGTGGGCGCCAGGCTGCCGCCCTTGCCGGAGCGGATCAATGCCCTGCGCTCCGGTGTGATGACGCCACGCGGGGTGATCGACGCCTGGCGGGTCTATCGGGAAACCAGTCTTTCGGCGCAATCGCTGATGCTGAGCTTTCATCGTCATGGTCGTGTCGATGTTGAAGGTACCCGTGATGTGGTTGCCCAGCTGGTCGAGTCCCTGGACACTTTCCTGCTGCCCCTGGTGTGGTTGACCAATATCCGCGAGCGCAGCCGTTACAGCTATCAGCATGGTCTCAATGTCGCCATCCTGGCCAGCGCTTTTGCTCGTTCGGCGGGTTGGAGCCGGGAGCTGGTCGAGGGCGCCGCCCTGGCCGGGTTGCTGTTTGATCTCGGCAAGACCCGGCTGAGCCTCAAGGTCATTCAGAAACAGGGCGAACTCGAGCCCCGTGAACTCGAACACGTGCGCCAACACGCCAGGTTCGGCCACGATTTGCTGGCTCAGAGCGAGGGTATTCCGCAGCCGGTGCTGGCAGCGGTCCACAGCCATCACGAGCGACCGGACGGCAAGGGGTATCCGGACGCCTTGCCAGGCGACCAGATTCCGGTGCTGGCGCGCCTGATCGGACTTGTTGACGCCTACGATGCCATCGCCTCGCATCGCCACCACGCGGCGGCCCGATCGCATCAACAGGCGCTGGGGCTTTTGTGGCGAGAGCGCGACCGGCAGTTCGACCGACAGCTGGTCGAGAGCTTTTCCCAGTTTCTGGGCTGGGCGCCACCAGGCACGCTGGTGCGTCTGGCTACTGGTCATCTGGCAGTGGTCGTCCATCATGCCGAAGGCTCGACCCGGCCGCTGGCGAGAAAACTCAACCGTGTCCAGGACGGCTATCGCCTGGGCATTGAGGTTGACCTGACCCTGCAGGGCGGCAGTGGCAGCGTGGCCAATCGGGTCCAGGAAGTGCTACCGGCCGGCGGTGAGGGGGTGAACATGCGCGAAATTACCCGCATTCTGCCCCGTGCCCTTGGCTCCGGCAACGCCAAGGCGCCGCCGGATCGCCGCCCGATCAGCGGTGGTCTGGGCCGCATACTGGGGCTGGGTCAGGGCCGTGAGCGGCGCCGCACAGAGCGGGTCGATGCTCCGCGCGGCATGCGCATCCTGGTTGTTGACGATTCGCCCACGGTGCGCAAGACGCTGGACAACATGCTTGATCAGGCAGGCTATCGGGTTGAGTTGGCCGAGGATGGAGAATCGGGGCTGGAGGCTGCCTTCATCAGTCCGCCTGATCTGATGTTTCTGGATATCGTGCTGCCGGATTCCAGCGGTTTTTCCGTGTTGAGACGGCTGCGGCGCGAGCCGCGCACCGTCAACGTGCCCGTGGTCATGATCAGCGGCAGCTCCAAGGCGGCCGACGACTTCTTTCTCAGGCGGGTTGGTGCCGAGGACTTCATCCACAAGCCCTTCGGGCGCTTCGAGGTGTTCAGCTGTATCGAGCGCCTGGTTCGCGCCGGCACCTTGCCGCGACGTCCGGGGCAAAAAACTGCGACCGCCACCAGCTCGTAGCCCGACCCCGCGGCGAAGCTTTCGCTAAAACTCCGGAAGCTGCAGCGGCGCTTGCTGCAATTCGTCCAGTTGTTCGCGCAATTGCTGGATCACGTTTTCCCAATGCCGGGCATCGGTAAACCAGGGAAAGGCCAGCGGAAAGGCCGGGTCGTGCCAGCGCCGGGCCAGCCAGGCCTGGTGGTGCAGCATGCGCAGGCAGCGCAGTGGCTCGATCAGGTTCAGTTCGGCCGGGTCAAAGTCGCGGAACAGGCGGTAGCCGTCCAGCAGCCAGCCCAACTGGCTGGCGCGCTCGTTGCTGTCGCCCGAGATCAGCATCCACAAATCCTGCACCGCCGGCCCCATCATGCAATCATCCAGATCGACGAAGTGCGCTGTGTCGTCCCGCCACAGGATATTGCCGGGATGGCAATCTCCATGCAGGCGAATGCGCCGAAATGGTTCAGCACGCGCCCAGGTGGCTTCCACGGCCTCGAGCAGGTGCTTGCTGAGTGACTCGAAAGCGCTTTTCAGGTGGAGAGGCAGCCAGTCATTGCCCAGCAGGTAGGCGACTGGCTCGTGGCCAAACCTTTCGATGGCAATCTGCGGACGATGCTTGAAGCTGGCGCTGGCACCGATCGCGTGCATCCGCCCCAGCACACGACCCAGTGCCTCCAGCGTCGGGCGGTGAGCCAGTTCCGGTGCGTGGCCGCCGCGCCGCGGGAACAGGGCAAAGCGAAACCCCCGGTGTTGATGCAGGCTCTGATTATCAATGCGCAGCGGCGCGACAACCGATATGCCGGACTCGGCAAGTTCCCGGGCAAAGTCATGCTCTTCGAGGATGGCCTCATCAGACCATCGAGCGGGACGGTAGAACTTGGCGACAACCGGCTGCTGATCTTCAAGGCCGACTTGCCAGACCCGATTCTCGTAGCTGTTGAGCGCAAGTAAACGGCCGTCTGGCCACAGGCCCAGCGACTCCACGGCATCGCAGATCAAGTCGGGCTCCAGGCCGTCGAAAGGGCGCGATAGAGGGTCCTGGTGTTCAGTCACTTGGCTGGCACCTTACTGAAACTTCTCCAATTTTTTCTGCCATGCCTTATTATCTCGTCCATGAAACCGTTGCGTCGCTTTCACAACTCGTATTGTGACATGAGCATGCCAGGTGCTCGTCCGCTTGTCGCCGGTATGCTGGGTATCGGCCTCGTGCTGTCGGCGCCAGCGTGGTCGACAAGCTCAGAAGAAGAGCAGGCTCGGCGCGAGTTCCAGGAGCGCCTGATCGAGGACTATTGTCGGGATGATGCGGATCGACCGGAAAGCTGGCTGGATCGCTCGCACTCCTACATGAGCCAGCGACTGTGCGAGCCGGCCGCCTGGTTCGACGGATTTTTTGGTGATCCGCGCTCGTTTGAAGAAACCCCGGTTGGCACCTTTGTACGCTTGCGTAGCTCCCTGCGCTGGGACCAGACCGAGGACTGGAGCGCCGGCCTGAGGGTCCGGGCCAATGTACTGCTGCCGAACGTGTCGGAGCGGGTGCGCCTGCTGATTACCCGCGATGAGGACGTCAGCGGTGATTTCCGCGATGGCCCGGCCGCCGACGATGCCGAGGATAGAACCCGCCTGGGGCTGCGCTTCATTGCCTCTGAGCGGGTGCGCTCGCAGCTGGATTTCGACGGCACTGTGCGGGTGACCACCAGCGGCCTCAATCCGCGCCTCAGGGCGCGTTATCGCTACGTCCACGGGCTGAGCGAGAATACTCTTGGTCGGGCAACCCAGAGTGTGTTCTGGGAGCGCAGCGAAGGCTTCGGCACGACCTCGCGCCTCGATTGGGAGTGGCTACCGGATCGGGATCGACTGGTTCGCTGGACGGGTCAGGGGACCTGGTCGGAGTCCTCTTCCGGCATTGATTGGCGCACATCGGTGATCGATTTCCGGCAGTTGTCACCGCGCACGGCCATTCGCAGCGAGGTCGGCGTGTTTGGCTACACCAGCCCCAGCTTTGAGGTCGAGGAGTACTTCGTCGCCTTTCGCTATCGCCGCCAGTTCCTGCGTAACTGGCTGTTTTACGAGCTGCAGCCCGAGCACGCCTGGCCGCTGGACCCGGATACCGGTGACCGCCGACGCGACTGGCGGATGACCTTCACCCTGGAAATCCAGTTCGAGAACCGGGTGTCGCGGGCGCAGCGCCTGCGGGAATATCTTGGTGATGATGCTGAATTCGGCGAAATCCTGACCATCGATGATCCCATTCCGGTCGATGCGCCGTGTGAGCGCGCCCTGGATCCTGTGCTGCTCAATGACGATGAACTTGAGGCTGAGCCGGACGAAGACCTCAAGGCCGAGGAGGAAAGCGAGAGAGAAGATGAAGGCAGCGGCCGCTGACTATTAACCCGGCAGGTATGTAGATCACATTCAGGGCGCCAAGCAGGCCCCGAATCAAGGCGCAGCGCGCCGGCAATGGCCCAGGCCCTTGGCAAGCGGTGCAACGCCGTCCTGGTGCATCCGGGGGGCTCTGGTTGTGTCGAAATTGATGGGTCACGGTACTAGCGCGGCGGGTCGATCTGGTTGCCAAGCGAGGCGTTGAGCCGAAACCAGCCGGCGATGCTGTAGCGGTCACGACGCGCGGTCAGTACTTCGTGCGGAATCTCTTCACTCAGAAAAAGTGCCAGACGGCCGGCAACAGGGGCGATTCGGGTCATCTCGGTGACAGTGCCTGATGACATCGAATGGTCTTGCTCGGGCGGGTAGAGCAGCAGTTCACCGCCGTCATCTTCGCGCCAGTCTTCGTTCAGGTAGATCACTGTCGAGATGATGCGATTGGCCGCGCCGCGAAAGCTGTCCAGATGGCGGCGATAGAAGGCGCCGGGCGGATAGTGGGCAAAGTGCGCTTCGAACTCGAACAGTCCCAGAAACAGTTCGCGATTGAGGGTCAAGCGCAGGGCTTCCATCTGGTCGAGCAGACGCATCTGCACCGGACTGGAACGGCTCAGCCAGTGGATTCGGTCGCGTCGGATTCGCTCGGCCAGTTGCCAGTCCAGGTCTCGACCGATGCCGGCTCGCTGAAGCTCGTCGGCCGCGCGCAGCACCTCGAGCTCGGCCTTCAGCTCGCCGACAAGATCAGGGGCAACAGCATTGTCGCCTACCCACCAGCCGCGCTCGGTCAGTGACTCGCCCACCCGTGCCAGCACCTGATCGGAGTTCAGCACGGCGAGCTCGGCGATCTGATCGGAGGCAGGCAGCGGAAGCATTGGCGGATTAAAGCAGTTGTCTGGCGCTCTGATCAAGCAATTTCCATGACTTTCCTGCCAGCGATCACGAAGCGCCGCTGGGCCGGGAAATCAGGTTGATCATCCAGGCCGGTAAAACGCCCGAACGCAGGCAGCACCAGATGCCTGTCCGACAGCAGAAAGGCTGGCAGGCGCAGTCGATCACGGCCGTTGCCCAGCACTGCGCCAGGGTGCAGGTGGCCGGATAGGCCGGGGGTGTCCAGGCGTGGATGCCAGGCATGGCACAGAGCGAGCCCGCCGAACATCCAGGGCTCGGTTCGGGCGCTCATGCCCCAGCGCGGCAGCCAGTGGTCAAGTTGACGGTCGTGATTGCCAACGATCAGGTCTATCGTCAGCTCCAAATGCTGCGAGCGCCAGACGGCAACTTGTTCCGACCAATCGTCACCCGCTGCAGGCGGAGCATGCACCCAGTCACCGAGGATGATCAGGCGGCGTGCTTGGGTCTTTGCCAGCAGCGCGGAGATGTTGCCAAGATCGGTCTGGAGTACGCCGGCTGGCACCGCCAGGCCCTGGCGGCGAAACACCTGGTCCTTGCCCAGATGGACGTCGGCCAGGAGCAGTGCTTGCTGCTCAGGCCACCAAACCGCCCGTTCGGCCATCAGTCGCAAGTCGTGCTCGCCCAGCTTGATCTGCATCAGGCTGCTTCCAGGCGCTGAATCATGCGCTCGACCCGGCGCTCGAAGTCTTCGCTGGAAACCCGGCTGCGCAGGCGGTCGGCCCACAGCGGGAAAGCCAGCGGGGTCAGGCGGCCGGGCTGGGTCAGGACGATGTCCTGGCCTTGACTGCGCTCCAGCGTGGCGCGGATGCGTGACAGTTCCATTTCGGCTTCCAGTACCTCGCGCCGGGACTGGTCGAGCAACAGGTTGGCCGGGTCGTGCTCGCTGAGCATGTCGAACATCAGGCCGCTGGAGGCCTGGACCTGGCGCGCACCCTTGCCCCGGCCGGGATAGCCCTGAAACACCAGGCCGGCGACGCGGGCGATTTCGCGAAAGCGATGGCGGGCCATTTCGGCCGCGTTCAGGCTGGCGATGATGTCGCGTTCCAGATGGTTTGGGCTGAGCAGGGCGCGCAGGCGATCCTCGTTCAGCGCCAGTGGCTCATCGCCCACCAACTCGATGCCGTAGTCGTTGACCGTCATCGAGAAGCTGGTCGGGCGTTCCCGGGCCAGGCGCCAGGCCAACAAGGCAGCCAGGCCTTCGTGGGCCAGGCGGCCGGCGAATGGAAACAGGAACAGATGCGCGCCTTCGCGGCTTTCGACCTGCTCGACCAGCAGGCGGTCGGGGCCGGGCAGGGCGGAGCGGCGGCGCTGAAGGTCCAGTAATTCGGCAACCGGCGTCAGGGCAGGGGGTTTTTCTGAAGCACGGTCGGCCTCGCCGAACAGCTCGAGCACGGCATCGGCCAGCAGGGTCGACAGCGGCAGTCTGCCACCGGCCCAGCGTGGCACGGCAGCGCGGCTGCCGGTGGCTGCGCGCACATAGGCGGTCATGTCGCGCACTCGCAGCAGCGACAGCAGCCGGCCGGCAAACAGAAAGCATTCACCCGGTTTCAACCGAGTGATGAAGCGCTCCTCGATCTGCCCCAGGCTGCCGCCTTTCTGAAAGCGCACCTGCAGGTGGCCGTCACTGGTAATCGTGCCTACCGACATGCGATGACGGGTAGCGATGCGGCGATCACTGACCCGGTACTGGCCATCGATCAGATCAACACGGCGAAAGCCCGGGTAGGCCTTGAGGGCCGGCCCGCCGCGGGTGATGAAGTCCTTCAGCCATTGCCAGCGCTGTTCATCCAGATCGGCATAGGCATGGGTGTCGGCCAGCTCGGCGCGCATGTCTGATTCCTCAAAGCCGCCGCCCAGGGCGCGGGTGACCAGGTGTTGCGCGGCGACGTCCAGGCAGCCTGTCAGCGGCAGCCGTGCTTCGATGCGGCGTCGCGTTACCTGGCGGCGTGCAGCCTCGACCTCTACGATTTCCAGGGCATGAGTAGGCACGCACAGCAGGCGGCTGACCTTGCCTGGCTGGTGGCCGGAGCGCCCGGCGCGCTGAATCAGGCGGGCAATGCCCTTGGGGCTGCCAACCTGGATGACCTGGTCAACCGGTGAGAAATCGACGCCCAGATCAAGGCTGGAGGTGGCGACCACGCATTTCAGCTCGCCGGCCCGCATTCGGGCCTCGGCGAGCAGGCGCTGCTGTCGGTCGATGGAGCCATGGTGGAGTTGCACCCGGTCGGGCCAGGGCACGACCGAGGAAATCGCCCGGAACCAGAGCTCGGCTTGTGACCGGGTATTGGTAAATAGCAGGGTGGATTCGGCGCGTTCCAGTGCTTTCAACACGCCGGGCAGCTGCGGGAGGCCGGAGCGGCCGGCCCAGGGGAACTGCTCGACTCTTTCCGGCAGCAGGATGTCGATGACAATGTCGCGCTCGAGGTCGCCTGCAATCAGCACACCACTTCGATGGGGTCCCAGTAACACCTGCATGGCTTGTTCGACATTGCTCAGGGTGGCCGACAGACCCCAGGTTTTCAAGCCCGGGTTGAGCGCGCGCAGGCGGGCCAGGCACAGCTCCAGCAGCACGCCGCGCTTGGAACCCAGCAGCTCGTGCCATTCGTCGATGATGACCGCGCGCAGGCGGCCCAGACGCTGGTTGGCATCGGCGTAGCTGAGCATCAGCGCCAGTGATTCGGGCGTGGTGACCAGGGCCGGCGGTGGCGTTTTCTGCAGGCGGCGGCGTTCGCTGGCAGAGGTGTCACCGGTGCGCAGCGCGACCCGCCAGTCCAGGCCCAGCTCCGCCAGCGGCCGGTTCAGGTTTGCGGCGGTATCGCCAGCCAGGGCGCGCAGCGGCGTGATCCACAGATAGCGCAGGCCGGGCGGCGGATCGTCCAGACTTTCCAGCACCGGTCCGCCCCAGGCGGCCAGGGTCTTGCCCGAGCCGGTGGGTGCGTGGATCAGTCCATTGGCCCCGTCAGCATAAGCCTGCCAGGCCTGGCGCTGGAACGGAAACACCGGCCAGCCGCGCTCGGCGAACAGACGTTCCAGGGCGTTCATCGCTGTGTGTCGGGCAGCAGTTTCTTCAGATCGTCGAGGCGATCGGCATCGGCCACGGTCAGGTCTTCGCGCCAGCGATGAATGCGCGGGAAGCGCATCGCAATGCCGGACTTGTGACGGGGCGAGGCCTGGATGCCTTCGAAAGCCAGCTCGAAGACATGCACCGGCTCGACCGAGCGCACCGGGCCGAAGCGTTCGCGGGTGTGGTTGCGAATCCAGCGGTCGAGGCGATCGATCTCGGCTTGGGTGAGGCCGGAGTAGGCCTTGGCTACCGGCACCAGCTCATTGCCGTCGTGGACGGCGAAAGTGTAGTCGGTAAACAGACCTGAGCGCCGGCCGTGGCCGGGCTGGGCGTAGATCAGAACGCCGTCGAAGGTGTAGGGCTCGACCTTCCACTTCCACCAGTCGCCGCGCTTTCGCCCGACCTGGTAGGGCGAGGCCAGGTGCTTGAGCATGATCCCTTCCACGCCGCGTTCGCGCGACTGGGCCTTGAGCTCGGGCAGGGCCTGCCAGTCATCGAAAGCAATGCACTCGGAGCGATGCAGGCCGCAGGCCTTGTGAAGGACCTGATCCAGCGCCGTCATGCGTTCGCGCAAGGGCTGATCGCGCAGGTCCTCAGCGTCTTGCTCCAGGCAATCATAGGCGAGAAAGGCTACTGGTGCGGTCTGCAAGGTCTTTGGGCCGGGCTTCTTGCGTCCGATACGCTTTTGCAGCACGGCGAAGGGCAGCGGCTGGCC
This sequence comes from Wenzhouxiangellaceae bacterium, assembly GCA_007695005.1. GTDB lineage: Bacteria > Pseudomonadota > Gammaproteobacteria > Xanthomonadales > Wenzhouxiangellaceae > Wenzhouxiangella. Next base: position 17,353 of record REEQ01000109.1, read on the forward strand.
GTCGCGCCAGGCCATGATCTCGCCGTCGAGCACGCTGCCGTCAGGCAGGGTCTCGGCCGCGGCCTCGATTTCGGGAAAGCGGCCCTCCATCAGCTCTTCACCCCTGGACCAGATAAAGGTCTGACCACCGCGCCGGATCAGCTGGGCGCGAATGCCGTCCCATTTCCACTCGGCCTGCCACTCGCCCGCCTCGCCGAGGGTCTCCGGCTCATCTTCCAGCGGCGATGCCAGGAAGAATGGGTAGGGTGTTGCCTGATCCAGGTCGTCGTCCGACGCCGGTGCGATCAGGCGCTGGAAGAAATCCGGAGTGGCCTGCCAGCGGCCCATCAGGCGATGGGCGATGAGGCTGGAGTCGACCCCGGCGACCTCGGCCAGGGCGCGGGTCACCAGGCGTTTGGACACGCCGACGCGGAAGCCGCCGGTCAGGATCTTGTTGAGCAGAAAGCGTTCGCTGCCGCTCAGGCTGGACCACAGCTCGGTTACCCGCTGCTGTCGCGCTTCATCATCCAATTGACGCAGCGGCTGGATCTGCTGCTTGATCAGCGCATGCAGTGTGGGTGTCGGCTGATCCTGCTGCGCGTCCGGCAGCAGCAGGTGCATGGTCTCGGCCAGGTCGCCGACATGCTCGTAGCTGTCCTCGACCAGCCAGGGCGGCAGGCCGCTGGCCGCCACCGTCCACTCGCGCAGCTCGCGGGTGTTGACCAGGCGCTTGAATCGGCGCCCGGTCAGGAAGCGCACCGCCCAGGCCGCATCTGCTGCTGGCGCCTGGCGAAAATAGTCCACCAGCGCGGCCAGCTTGGCATTGGTTGCCGTGGTCCGGTCCAGGCGATCGTACAAGGCGGCAAATCGCTTCATGCCTATGCCTGCCGCAAGGTCTGGCGCAGGTTCCAGGCTTCACTGTCGATGCCTTGTTCGCGCAGAAAGCCGCTCAAAGCCTCGCCATTGCCGTGGATGGTGATGACCCGCCTGGCGCCCATATCTTGCGCGGTTTGGATCAGGGCCGGCCAGTCGGCGTGGTCGGAGAGGACAAAGCCGCGGTCATAGCCGCGCCGGCGACGGTTGCCGCGTATGCGCATCCAGCCGGAGACAAATCCCGAGCCGTGCTTCGGAAAGCGCCGCATCCAGGGTGAGCCGGCCGCCGAGGGTGGGGCCATGATCAGATCGCCGGCAAATCTGTAGCCTTTTTCCGCCGCGCTGACCGGGCGGGTCTCGATCAGGTCCAGGCCCTGCGCCCGGTAGCAGTCGGTCAGCGGCTGCATCGCGCCGTGCAGCCAGACAGGTCCTTCGGCGCGGCCATGCAACTCGGCCAGCACGCGCTGGGCCTTGCCCAGGGCGTAGCAGAACAAAACGGCCGGGCGCTGCTGATCGCGGCAGCCTTGCCACCAGTCGATGATCTCGTCGATGACCTCGGTCGTATCCTGCCAACGATACACCGGCAGGCCGAAGGTGCATTCCGTCAACCAGGTATCGCAGGCAAAGGGTTCGAAGGGCGCACAGGTCGGGTCAGGCGCTCGCTTGAAATCGCCGGACACGCCCCAGATGCCATCACCAGTCTCGATGCGTACCGTGGCCGAGCCCAGGATATGGCCGGCGGGAAACAAGGTGACCCGAGCCTGGCCAAGCTCGAAGGGCTGTCCATAGTCGCAGGCCGACAGCGCATCGGCACCGCCAACGCGATGGTCCAGCACAGGAATGCCGGGCGTGGCGGCAAATACTTCGGCGTTGCCGGAACGGGCGTGATCGGCGTGCGCATGGGTGATGATCGCCCGCGGCACGGGTTTCAGCGGATCAATCCAGAAGTCGCCGGCCGGGCAGTAAAGTCCGCCAGCATCAGGGTAAAGAAGTCCCTTTTTCATCGTTGCGAGATTGCCTGATTGGCAGTGAAGTCAGCGCCAATCAGGCCGGAACTGCTGCCGATCTCGAAGAAAAACGCCCCGGCTATGGGGAGAGTCGGACAGGAGAGGTAGCCGGGGCGCGGATGGAACCGTATTTGATAACAATGATAATGATTTGCATTACTAAAGTCAAGCCTGCCATTTCATCTTCCCGCTCACCTCTCCCCACTGTTCACCAGCCACCGCTCCATCCAGGCTTCCAACCGACCATACATGTCGACCCTGTTCGCCACCTGCTGAAACTGATGCGGCTCATCCGGATAGCTGACTGCCTTGAAGGTGCGCTCATGTTTTTCCAGGGCCTCGACCACCAACTGAAACTGACGGAAAGGGGCGCGGATGTCGGCTTCGCCGTGCATGATCAGAATCGGGGTCCGCACCTGGTCCAGCAAGGCGACCGAGTCGCTGCGCCGGTAGGCTTCCGGGTTTTCTGACGGAGAGCCACGGTGCCCTTCGCGGGTAAACAGGCGGCCGAGACGGTCGGCGTTCTGGTAGGCGTCGGCAAAGTCGTAGATGCCGCCCATCGGCACGGCGGCGTCGAAGGCATCCAGGTCTCGGGTGACGGCTCCCAAGCTGATGATGCCGCCATAGCTGTAGCCGTAGATCCCGACCCGGCCATTGGACCAGCTTTGGCGCCGCACCCAGTGGGCAACATCGGCGGCATCCAGTGACTGGGTATTGGCCCAGTCTTCGACGGCCATGTTCTGGAAGGCCCGGCCAAAACCCGAGCCGCCGCGATAGTTGATCGCCAGCACCACGTAACCCTGCTGGGCCAGCCGCTGCTCGACCAGATTCAGGCCGTTGTAGTAGGAATTCGTGCCGCCGCCGTGCGCCTGGACGACGGTCGGGTAGGGGTAGTCGGGGTTGAAGTCGGGTGGGACAAACTTGAAGGCCTGGATGTAGAGACCGTCGCGCGTGCGGTAGCTGATTTCAACCGGCTCCTGAACGCCCTGCCAGCGGCTGGCGACTTCCGTGGCCTGGCGAGGCTTGCCGCCCGTTCGATCGATCAGGTCCAGTTCGCGCCCACGGGTGGGCGTGGAACGCACAAAGGCAAAACGCTCACCGTTGGCGCTGGCATCAAAGCCATGAATCACCCCGCCCATGTTGGTGACCCGGGTCGCCACACCGCCGCTGGCCGGCACCCGCCACAGCTCCAGCTCGCCGCGCTCATGAACTGGAAAAAACAGCTCGTCGCCATCGGCAGACCAGGCCGGGGCGTCGACTTCCATAGCCGTGACCTGCATGTCGATGCGAGTCTCGCTGCCGTTGAGATCGACCAGGTAAATGTCGGCCAGGTCCAGGTACCAGAAGCCATCCTTGGGCGTGCCGTAGACGGCCACCGCAGTGCCGTCCGGGCTGAAGGCGGGCATGCCGCGGGCCATGAAGCTGCTGGACAACTGGCGGGTTTCGCCGCTGTCGAGTTCGACCAGCCAAAGGTCGTCCTCCCAAAAGTCAGCCCGGTTGGAAAAGAACACCACCCGTGCTCCGTCCGGCGACCAGGCGTGACCGAATCTTGCCTCGTCAATGTCCATGGCATTTTCGGTCAGTTGGCGTGGCGTTGATTCGCCGTCGGTGGCCACCAGCCACAGATCCTGGTGCCCGGACCGGCTGCTGGCGAACAGCACCTGGCTGCCGTCCGGCGATGGCCGTGGCAGGCGCGCATCGAATTCATCGTCGGTCAGCTGCAAGCGCTGGCCAGCAGACAGATCGAGCAGATGAAGATCGTTGCCCTGCACGAAGACCAGTTGCTGGCCATCATCGAACCAGGCCGGGGAATGACCATCGGCAACATGCTCGAGTGTATTGGTCTCGATGTTCAGCAGGAACAGACCGCGCTGGCGCGGGGTGTTGATGGTCAAAACGGCGCGATTGCCATCCGGTGACAGGCGGGCATCGAAGACTCCGTCGTGACCGGTCCAGCGGCAGACCGTGGCAGCGCAGATATTGTTCCACTCCAGCGCGGTCTCTTCGGCCACGAGCTTGTCGGACGCGGCCGTGGCAAACAAGGACATGACAAGCAGCATCGCGTGCATTTTTTGCGACATGGGAGTTGAGTGCATTGGTAGGCTTTGGGCAAAAGTCAGTATGGCATGGTCAAGTATTGGCCCGGGAACGAAATGCCTGTGGCATTTGTTGCATGGCCTTTGCGGCACATGTGCGCAAATACCTTCGCTCATGAACCCCGGCCGTTCCGGTCGGGCATCAACGCGGCAATCGATTTGATTGCCGCGTCAGTGGCCCGATACTAGTACCTGCATAAGTGTTGCCACATTCAGCTTGTCTCTCGGCGTTCGTGGCAAGGCGTCGGCGCGCCGGTGTAGCCACCCTACATCAAGCGCCGAGAACGAAGCCCACGGACGCCGAGAGACAAGCCCGAAGGGGACTCCTGACGAATCCGCCTGCGGCGTTAAAGTAGCTCGACGTAGAACAACTATGCCTTCACGCGCTTGACGGCACTGCGCATGGCCTTCTTGCCTTCGGCAA
>REEQ01000041.1 GCA_007695005.1 Wenzhouxiangellaceae bacterium
CAGCTGGTCGGCCGGGAACGCGACGGGGCGGAAGCAATGACGATTCTCCTCGGTGGAGAGGGCGTGACGATCGAGGCGCTCTGGGCCAATCCACGCTGGCGTCAGACCTTCGAGACCTTGCATGCCGCGATTGGCTGTCCATCGTCGCAGCTGTCGGCTGATGTCCTGGAGCGCTGTCGAGCGCTGGCCGCAAACATGCAGGATGCTTGAGATTTCTTCTCCAAGCTTGAAAGCATTCGTCATCATTGATCGATTTTTTGACTGCTTGACGAGTTAAGAGTAGTCGCTTGATCTGGCCGAGCTTGTCTCAACAGGTTCCGGTCCTGAATGAGCTCAGAATCGATTCGTGAGGAGTTGACCGTGAAATCTTTCCTGAAAGTGCGCCCCGTGTTCGGCGTGTTGTTGCTCGCATGGGTCTGCAGCAGCCATGCTATCACCGAAATTTGTGACTTCCCGTTGAGCCCAGGGCAATGCCCGCCTGATTTCTACGCCATGATCTACCACGATGGCGATGGTCAGCCGATGGGTGACCCCTCGTTTTGCAGCAGTTTGGAAGGGAAGTTCTGCCTGCATGAGGCAGCCGATATCCCGCCTGCGCCGGCATGGATCAACTGCGTCCACACAGGCCCGCAGGCGCTGTCTTGCAGCGCCTACCCGCAGGGCGACATGAAGTTTGACTGGAGCAGCAGCGGCCAGGTCGATATCGAGCCGGGCCTCGATTCTTCCGATCCGACCGTCACGGTTCACTGCATGGAGAAAATCGCCAGCGGCATCTTGTCCGTCACCATTACGGCCCCGAATGGCTACAGCGAAACTGTTTTTCAGGGCGTTGCCTGCACCACCAGCCGTCTGTAAGTTTTAGCTGCCACCCCCATGGCATTTTGCCCCCGCCTCGACGGGGGCTTTTTTTTGCCTGCATGGAACCATGACGCCATTGGTGTGCAGGGAAATCCGTAGCGATTTCGCTGCCGCGCGAATCCTTGTCGTGATCGGATTCGGCCCTGCCTGCCGAGTATTGGATAAAGGTTGCTCGTACCAGTTCGCCGGCCTGCTGCATCTGGGCGAGATCGTGCCGTCGACGCATTCTAGAGTGCTTTTCCAGGCTTCCGCGAGCGCCTGACCAGCCGATGTCGTGGCTGAACTTCCCATTGTCTATTCAAGCAGCGAGCAGAACCCATGAGTGCAAGCTTTCCGCTACCGAATGAGCAGCTGCTGCCGGCCGGCAGGCAGCTCCCTCTCAGCCAGGGCCTGCGCGCCCGCCTGGCCGAACAGCTGGACGGACTGATTCGTGCGGCTCGGCTGCAGGCGCGGCGATCAAATCCCTCTCTTTGCGCCGATACGGCCGTGGAACTGGCCGGATTTCTGGCCGCCTGCGATCACTATGAGGGGGGATCAACCCATCAGCCGGCGGTCGAAGTCTTGCTGGCGCATGCGCGCGAAGAGTTGATGCGCAGGCGCCCGTCCCTTGATGGGCTCGGTCGATGGGCCGGCATCACCCATGCCTTCAATCGAGTCGCCCTGCGCACCGGGGCGACACCGCTGGACTTCGTCCCGGACATTGATCAAGCGCTGTTGAAATCGCTCGAGGCCAGACACTGGGAGGAAGGTCATGACCTTGTTCAGGGCCTGGTCGGCTTCGGGCTGTATGCGCTGGGTCATGCCAGCCCTGTCTGGCGCCGGCGGCTGCTTGGACTGGTTTTGCTGCATCTTGAGCGTCTCGCGGAAAGAACGCCAGACGGCTGGTGCTGGCGCACAGCCGCCCGGCTGCTGGACGACGATCAGCGGCGGCGCTACCCGAATGGCTGTCATTTCCTCGGTCTGGCTGCCGGCCAGGCCGGTGTCATCGGCCTGCTCGCACGGGCCATGACAGAGGACGTTCATGCCGATAACGCTGCGGCCATGCTCGAACCAGCCGTTGCCTGGCTGCTGGCCCAGCGTCGGGCGGCGGATGCCGCCGGCTTTCACTTCCCGACCCTGAGCGAGGACCCGTATGTCTCGCGGCCGCTGTCCTGGCGCAAGGGCGATTTTGGCATTGCCTGTGCCCTGTTTCATGCAGCCTGGGCCACCGGACGCCCCGACTGGTACGGCACGGCCTGGGTCATTGCCCGTGACTGCGCGCGTCTGCGCGGAATCCGCGCCTCGATCCGGGAGCCCGGTCTGCGCGACGGCAGCGCTGGCGCCGCACTGATATTTCAGCGCCTGTGGCAGCACTGCGACAACCCGGAGCTTGCATCGGCGAGCATGCACTGGCTGGAGCAAAGCCTGACCATGCGCGATGTCGAGTTTGAAGAGGCTGCCGGTATCTTTGTGCTGGAAGCCACCCGCGACTCACAGTTGCGGATACCGTCGCTAGGGTTGTTGACCGGCCTTGCCGGGGTTGGGATGAGCTATTTGACCGCCTTGGGCAACGACGACCCGGACTGGGATGCGCCGCTGCTGACCAGCCTGCCGCCGGCAAGCGGCACCAGGATTTGAACCGTCTGCCCGAGGAATCCGCCGGGCCTTGATCATCCGGCTCCGTGCCGAGTGCAAGGCCGTTCAGGACCACAGACTGTACGTTGTGGCTCCGGGGCTCGGTTGAGTCGGCCATTGGCCCTCGTCTGCCTGGCATACAGATGGCCATGGTCGAGCGGCGATACCGTGGCGTTGGCAGCTTGCACCCCGGCACATCAGGCGGCAAAATGGGCGGCTTGTTTTTTCCCGTCCTACCGAGCCGTCTGAGATGATTGAACGTCGCCAACTCGCCAATGCCGTCCGCGCTCTTGCCATGGACGCTGTTCAGCGCGCCAATTCCGGCCACCCCGGCATGCCCATGGGTATGGCCGATATCGCCGAGGTGCTGTACAACGACCATCTGCGCCACAACCCGGGCAATGCCGGCTGGTGGGATCGCGACCGCTTTGTGGTCTCGAACGGCCATGGTTCGATGCTGCTCTATGCCACCTTGCACTTGAGTGGCTACGACCTGGACATGGACGCGCTGAAGAATTTCCGCCAGCTGCATTCACCCACGGCGGGCCACCCGGAGTTTGGCGAGGCACCCGGTATTGAAACGACCACCGGCCCGCTGGGGCAGGGGCTGGCCAACGCGGTCGGCATGGCCCTGGCGGAAAAACTGCTCGCCGAGCGCTTCAACACCGACAGTCACCAGCTGGTTGACCACTGGACCTGGGTATTTGCCGGTGACGGCTGCCTGATGGAAGGCATCTCGCACGAGGTCTGCTCGCTGGCCGGCACCTGGGGCCTGGGCAAGCTGGTCGTGTTTTACGACGACAACGGCATTTCCATCGATGGCGAGATCGACGGCTGGTTTACCGACAACACGCCCGAGCGCTTCAAGGCCTACGGCTGGCAGGTGATCGAGGCCGTCGACGGTCATGATCCGGAGGCCATCGACCGGGCTATTCGCGCCGCCCGCGAGGATCTGAGCCGGCCGACTCTGATTTGCTGCAAGACCACGATCGGCTTCGGCTCGCCGAACAAGGCCGGTACCGCCGATACCCACGGCGCGCCGCTGGGCTATGCCGAGATTGCGGCCACCCGCGAAGCGTTGGGCTGGCCGCATGCGCCGTTCGAGATTCCTGACGAAATCCGCGCCGGCTGGGACGCGCGTCGGCGCGGCGCCGAGTTCGAGCAGGCCTGGCAGGCGATCTGGGCGGACTACCAGCAGGCCAACCCTGATCTGGCCGAAGAATTCGCCCGCCGCATGAGCGGCGAGCTGCCCGAACAGTTCGATCAGTTGCTGGCCGACGCGCTGGATGCGATGCAGGCTGATGACAGCAAGGTCGCCACCCGCAAGGCCTCCGGCATGAGCATCGAGAAGCTGGCGCCGGCCTTGCCGGAAATGATCGGTGGCTCGGCCGACCTGACCGGCTCGAACAATACCGACTGGTCGGGCAGCGTCGATATCATGGACGACCCGGCGCGCGGCAACTACATCTACTATGGCGTGCGCGAGTTCGGCATGACCGCCATTGCCAATGGCCTGGCCCTGCACGGCGGCTTCATCCCCTATACCGGCACCTTCCTGGTGTTTTCCGACTATGCGCGCAACGCCGTTCGGATGTCGGCCCTGATCCCGACCGGCAACATTCACGTCTACACCCACGACTCGATCGGACTGGGCGAAGACGGGCCCACCCATCAGCCGGTGGAGCATGTCGCCAGCCTGCGCCTGATACCCAACCTGGAAGTCTGGCGCCCGGCCGACAAGGCCGAAACCCTGGTCGCCTGGGGTGCAGCGCTGCGTCGTCGCAAGGCGCCCACGGCCTTGATTCTCACCCGCCAGGGCTTGCCGCACCAGCCGCGCGATGCCGCCCAGCGGGCGGATATCGCCCGCGGCGCCTACATCCTGCGCGAGCCGCAAAGTGGCAAGCCGCAGGCAGTGATCCTGGCAACGGGTTCCGAAGTGGGCCTGGCCGTGGCCGCCGCCGAACAACTGGACTCCGAAGGGCTGGGCGTGCGCGTGGTCTCGATGCCGTGCCCGGAGCTGTTCGCCAGCCAGGATGCCGACTACCAGGAACGCGTGCTGCCCGGTGCGCTGTCAGCCCGGGTGGCGGTGGAAGCCGGCGTGTCGCTGTACTGGCGCCACTGGGTCGGCCCGGCGGGCAAGGTCATCGGCATCGACCGCTTCGGCGCCTCGGCCCCGGCCGATCAGCTGTTCCGAGAATATGGTCTGACCACCGAGGCCGTCATCGACGCCGTCCGCGCCGTTGTGTAAATGCCCAACCGCAAAGACGCAAAGGCCACCAGGAAAACTCATCAATTGCGATCAACCGTAGCCCGGCCCAACGTGGCCGGGGACCATGCTTGAGTCTGCACCATCGATCGGGTCCAGGCGCACACACATCCCGAATCGCAGGTCCTGTCAAGCACGGCCCTGGATCTGGCTCCGGTCTCCCTCAATCATCCGTAAACCGGAAACCGGCCTGGATCAATCATCCAGTTTTTCAAGGATTGCCCCGACGATATCGTTCATCGTCAAAATACCCTCCAGCTCGTTGTTGCTGGTCACCAACAAGCGCTTGATGTTGAAGTTCAGCATCAGGCTGACGGCGTGGCGGACCTCGAGCTGGCGGGGAACCCCCATGGCCGGTTTGGTGGCAATGTCATAGACGTTGACCAGATCAACGTCGCCTTCTTCGGCAATGATGGTCTTGAGTACCGTGGTGTAGGTCACCATGCCCCAGGCATCAGCGTCGCTGCGTTTTTCGACCACCAGCGACTTGACCTTGTGCTTGCGCATCTTTTCCATGGCTTCGCGCAGGGTTGCCATGCACGAGATGGTGATGACATCCTTGACCATGATGTCTTCTACCAGCTTGCGGGAGTCTTCGTTGCTCATCAGATTTCGTCCTCGATTTGGCGGGTGAACTGGTCGATCTCGCGATTGCCGATGCCGCCCAGGTGCTCCAGGGGGATGGTAAAGGCAATGCCGCGCGGGTCCTCATCCAGGTCCAGTTCGCGGGTCAGCGTTTTCAGCACCTGCAGCGAGAGCTTCTTTTCCAGCACGAACACCAGCACCGACTGCGAGCCTTCGTAGGTCAGGCCGAAGAAGGTTTTCTTCTCATCACCGGTAATGCCGCGCGCTGACAGCAGAGTGACCGCGCCGGCGCCAGCCTCGCGCGCGATATCGATGGCCTTGTCCTCCATTTCCTCGGCGAGGATGGCGACCAGTACGGAAAATTTCATCTTCTCTTACCTCGTTGGTTGGCGATTCGCTCCATCACGATCGCGTACAGCATCACGGTCACGATCGGGAAAATGGAAGCAAAGGCGATCAGGCCGAAGCCATCGATCATGATATTGCGGCCCTCGATATGAGTGGCCAGGCCGATGCCCAAAGCCGTGATCAGTGGCACCGTGACCTCGGAGGTGGTCACACCGCCCAGATCGTAGGCCAGGGCTATGATGTAGCGCGGCGCCAGGAAGGTCAGCAGAATGACCAGACTGTAGCCGCCGATGATGTAGTAGTGAATCGAATCGCCGGCAATGATGCGGTGGACGCCGATGGTAATGCCGATGGCCACACCTATCGCGACCAGAATGCGGATCGCCTGGCCGTGGATGCGACCTCGCGCGGCCTCCTCTGCCTTTTTCCCGATCGCGATCAGGGCCGGCTCGGCCATGGTCGTGGCAAAACCGATCGCGAAGGCGAACAGGTACAGAAACAGCAGCCGGTCATGGGCGATCAACTGCTCGGCCATGCGCTCACCGATCGGGAACAGGCCGAGCTTGAGGCCGACGACGAAGGCATACAGGCCGACAATGACCAGCACAAAGCCGAATACCACCATCGGCAAGCGCGGAATGCGCTTGCGAATGACCAGGAACTGGAACACAAGGATGACGGCAATCATCGGCAGCACGTCTCTGACCATGCCGGCCAGATCACCGAGCAGCCCTGAGGCCGTTGTTGGCACTTTGGTTTCGGCCTGGGTTTCCATGTGGGCGAGGATTTCCTCGGTCGAGCCGGCGCCCTCAGCCTCGCCAAAGCCGAACACGATGATGCCGTAGAGCTGGACCGTGATCATCGGCACCATCACTGCCAGCGCGACCAGGCCGAAGCCGTCAATCAAGGGGTTGCGGCCGCGGATCGAGGCAGCCAGGCCCAGCCCCAGGGCAGCGACCAGCGGTACGGTGACGATGTTGGTGGTCACGCCACCGGAATCGTAGGCCAGGCCAACGATCTCGGCCGGCGCGAAAAAGGTAACGATGACTACGACCAGGTAGCCGCCAATCATCATCCAGTGCAGTGGCAGGCCGAGAATGATCCTGAGTACGCCGACGGCCACCACCAGACCCACCGAAGCGGCAACCAGGAAGCGCAGAATCAGCGGGTCGACCCGGCCCTGACTGATCAGCTCGGCTTGCTCGGCCACGGCAATCAGGGCCGGTTCGGCGATCACCGCGCCAAAGCCCATGCAGAAACCGAAAATCATCAGCCAGGGCAGGGAGCCCTTGGCGGCAAACTCATCCGACAGGTTCTTGCCGATCGGAAAAACACCCATCTCCAGGCCCTGCAGGAACAGGGCCACGCCAACCACCACGATCAGCAGACCGATCACCATCGAGCCCAGTCCCTCCGGCGTCTGCTGCAAGACCAGGAACTGGAACACGCCCACCACCAGCACAATGGGCAGCAAGTTGCGGGCCGCGTGGATCAGGGCATGGAACAGCTCGGTGAGGAACTTCATGGTCGGGATGATGCCAGCAACGGCGAAATTCGGCCAGCCTGTTTACCGTGCACGCCGACCAGGCTTCGACTTGCCGGGCGATTGAACACTGGCTGCTGCGAGCAGCACGGACGGTGAATGGTTACACTTAGACAAGATCAACCCTTTGCTATCCATTTGCATGCTGAACAGAATCTGCACCTTGCTTGCGCTGGCCGCTGTTTCCGGGCTGGCTTGGTCTTCTGTCGCCGACTGGGTGCCTGAACCGACTGCTGCCTGGCCGGCGGGCCCGGGTACCGGCTCGATGGAATTGCGCGGCGACTATCTGCCTGACTTCGGCATCGAGCTGCGCCGGGCCGGACAGTCCCTGCGTGAGCGCCAGCCCGTCGAGCTTCGAATCGAGGAATCCAATCTCTGGCTGTTCATGCCATTCGGCAATTTCGAAGGCTTCAGTGGCGGCGAAATCCGGCTGTCCAGCGAGCTGTCGCTGCACCATGGCGACCGAGCCCTGCCGCTGAAAGAGCTGCGCCTGATCCCGGCCGAGCAGTTTCGCGTCCCGGTGCTGCAATTGATCGACAGCAAGGGCAGACATCTGGCCAACATCACCCATATTCATCTGCTGGCTGATCCGGCCGAGGGCAGGGTGGCATTTCGCAACGCTGATATCACGGCCACCGAGATCCTGGCTGAACTGCTCGATCAGCCCGATCTGGCAGGTATGCCGATCGGCATGCTGTGGCTGGACCTGGCGCTGGAAGTGCCGGCCGGGGCCGATATTTCCGGTCGTGGCATGGACTTCAGCGGACGCGGTTTGAGCTGCGAGGGTCGCCCGCTCTGGCCCCAGGATGGTCATGAAGTGGATGTGCAGCTGACCTCGATCAACTTCATTGTCGGTCAGGGTTTCGAGCCTGACACTGGCCGCCTCAAGATCGCGCCATCGGCGACGCTCAGGAATTTTGGTGAAGCCGATGTGCCCTGGTTTCGTCAATTTGCCCCGGCCGATGCGTCGTTTTATCCATTCGAGCCGCGTGATCAACATCCCTTCCTGGTCTGGAATCTCTACCGGATCATGGATGGGCGCATCGAGCAGCTTGCCGCCTCCGGGGTCAAGCACGCCTTCTTCACCATCAATAATACCTGTGCGTTGAATTGCGACGGCACGGTCCCGCAGTCGCTACGGGGACATGTACTTTGGCCGGGCTGTCTTGATGTCTATTCTTCAGGCACCAACGATCTGGGCCTTTATCTGGCGCCGCGCTCCGAGGTTTCGCCCTCGTTGGGCCTGTGGGATTCCTGCGGCTCGTTCTTCGATCCGAACTGCACGGGTCAGCAGACAGGTAATGCCGGCCTCTGGCAGCATCGTCTACTGGTCGACCCGGCCGAGCTGGATCACGGCAACAGTGGAGCCCAGTACTTCCTCGACGCCTGGTATGTGATCCAGTTCGACGTCGATATCTGGAACACCATGGGCTATCACCAGATCTTTCCGGCCGCCGGGGGCTCGGGCGGCTATACCTTCAGCCACGCCCCTTTTTTCCAGGGGCCGCCGGTCAGTCGCTGGGTGGCTGAGAACAGTAGCGATCCGCTGAGCGCTCACCGCATCATTACCGTGCCTTCACTGAGCCCGGACGAGCCCTACCCATTCAACATGCCACAGGGGCACCTGCGGGTGCTGGCCCGCGCCGAGGAGGCCGGAGATGGTCTGTGGCGCTATCGTTACGCGGTAATGAACTTTGACTTCGATCGCGGCATCGAGTCCTTCGTCGTGCCCTTGCCGTCCGATGCGGCATTGCTGGAAACATGGATGGGCGGGCCGCCGGACGTGCTCCCCTCTCCCTGGGCTGCCAGTCGGGCTGGGGGCCAGGTGGAATTCAGGAGCGAGGCCGGGAAAGTCCTGCCGTGGTTTACCTTGTACAACTTCGAACTGCTGACGGATGCTGCGCCGGAAAGTCAGGGCGGGGTGCTGATGGGCGTTCCGGGTTGCGCCGAACCGGGATCGATCCAGACCGCGGTACCGGCACCGGGACCGATGCCGTCGGGTGGAAGAATCTTTCAGGATCGCTTCGAGGAGTGCTGACGGCAATACCCGCCAGAGCGACCGCCGCCTGCTTGTAAATGCAAATCATTATCGATAGAATATCCATCAACTTTCATCTTCCAATTGCCTACATGAGACTACTGATTTCTGTGCTGGCCGTCGTCTTGCTGGCAGCTTGCGGTGCGGGCGATGATACCGGACGCGAAACCATGCCTGAAGCTGCGCAAGCTCGCGTCGTGGTCTATACCTCCCGCCAGCCGCACTTGATCGAGCCGTTGTTTCAGCGCTATACGGCGGCCACCGGTGTCCAGGTCGATTTCACCAGCGACAATGAAGCTTCGCTGATCGAGCGCCTGGCGGCCGAGGGGGCCCGGACCAGCGCCGATGTGTTCATCACGGTTGATGCCGGCAACCTGTGGCACGCTGCCGACAGAAATCTGCTCAAGCCGCTTGACAGTGAGCTGCTCCGCCAGGCGATCCCGGCCACCCTGCGCGATCATGAGGACCAGTGGTTCGGTCTGTCCCTGCGGGCGCGGGTGATTGTTTTTCACCGCGATCGTGTCGACCCGGCCGAACTGTCAAGTTATGAGGACCTGGCCGACCCGCGCTGGCGTGGACGGCTCTGTCTGCGCAGCTCGCGCAAGGTCTACAACCAGTCGCTGGTGGCGATGCTGATCGAGCACCACGGCGAGGAGCGGGCCGAAGAGATCGTGCGCGGCTGGGTCGCCAACCTGGCCACGAACCCTTATTCCTCCGATACTCAGACTATCGAAGCGGTAGCAGCCGGTCAGTGCGATGTTGCCATCGTCAACAGCTACTACCTCGGCCGCCTGCTGGTCGACAATCCGGACTATCCGGTCGAGCTGTTCTGGGCCAACCAGGAAACCACGGGTGTTCATGTCAATATTTCCGGCGCCGGCGTCACCCGTCATGCACCGCGGCCGGGCCAGGGCCAGGCCCTGATCGAATGGCTGGCATCAGACCAGGCACAGGCAGACTTTGCCGAGCGCAACCTGGAGTTTCCGGCCAACCCGGCCGTGCCCGCTCGTGGACTGGTTCGTGACTGGGGCGATTTTCGCGCCGATGATACGCCGCTGGTAATTGCCGGACAGCGCCAGGCCCAGGCCGTGCGGCTGATGGATCGTGCAGGCTACCGCTGAGTCCAGAAGCTTTCTGCCAGCATTGAAGCGCCCGGGACGCCACTGGGCGCTGCTGCCTCTGCTGCTGCTGGTTGGATTGCCGCTGCTGATGTTGGCGGCAAGCTGGCTGGACCCCCAGGCCGAGATCTGGTCTCACCTGCGTGCTCATCTGCTGCCGCTGCTGGTCGGCCACACCCTGCTGATGCTGCTGGTGGTCGGAACCGGCGTCACTGCGCTCGGCGTTGGCCTGGCCTGGCTGTCGGCCTGCTGCGAGTATCCGGGGCGGCGCTGGCTGGATCCCATGCTGGTTCTGCCACTGGCTTTCCCAACCTACGTGCTCGCCTTCATCTATCTCGGCGTGGTCGACTTCAGTGGGCCGCTGCAGAGTGCATGGCGCGACTGGTTCGGCAGCGGGCCGTGGCTGCTTGATGCGCTCAGTCGTCCGGGCGGCGTATTGTTCATTCTGATCCTGGCCTTCTATCCCTACGTCTACCTGCTTGCCCGCGCCTCTTTCATCAGTGGAGGACTGAGCGCTTTCGAAGCTGGCCGCAGCCTCGGCGTCGGCCCGGTCCAGACCTTCCGACGGATCGTTTTGCCAATGGCGCGCCCGGCCATTGTGGCTGGTCTGACGCTTGCGCTGATGGAAACCCTGGCAGATTTCGGTGCGGTGTCGATCTATGGTTTCGAGACCTTTACCACGGCGGTATATCGAACCTGGTTCGGCATGTTCAACCTCACCGCGGCCGTGCAACTGGCCTCGATACTGATGCTGTTCATCCTGGTCCTGCTGCTGGCCGAACGCTACAGTCGCGATCAGCGCCCGCGTCAGGCCGACAAGCGCCCCAGCGCCCATCGCATCCGCTTGCGCGGCAAGCAGGCCTGGCTGGCGACCGGAGTACAGTGCCTGGTAGTGATGCTGGCGGTCATTGTCCCGCTCGTTCAATTGCTGGCCTGGGCCTGGCCGAACCTGGACCAGATCACGACCGGCACCATGCCCCGGGTGATTGGCAACACCATGCTGCTGGGCCTGATGGGGGCCGTTGCCGTGCTGGCCGGCGGCCTGTTGATGCTGTTGGCCATGCACAAGGCGCCGCGCCGCTACCTGGTATTCGGCGAGCTGGCGGCGCTGGGCTACGCCATACCCGGCACCGTGTTGGCCGTGGCCATCATGCTGGCTTTCATCCGCTTCGACCAGGCCCTGGGCACGGCCCTGGCCGGTGGTCTGCTGGCCCTGGTGCTGGCCTACCTCATTCGCTTCGTGCGCGTTGCCTGGGGTGCGCTGGACAGTGTGGCCGGCCGCATCCGTCCAGAGTACGTTGAAGTTGCTCGCAGCCTCGGTATCTCGCGCTGGCAATGCCTTTGGCGAGTCCATCTGCCGCTGCTCTGGCCTGGCCTGGTCACGGCCTTTTTGCTGGCCCTGGTGGAAGTCGCCAAGGAATTGCCCGCGACCTTGATGCTCAGACCCTTTGGATGGGAGACGCTGGCGGTTCGGATCTTTGACCTGACCGTGGAAGGCCAGTGGCAGATGGCTGCCCTGCCGTCACTGGTGTTGGTGGTGCTGGGGGCGATTCCGGTGGTTGTTCTGATTCGGCGGGCGACTTTGATTCGGTGAAAAGGGTCAAGGTTTAAGCGCGGGCTCCGATCCGATTTTCCTGAACCCTGAATCCCGAACCCTATAAAATTACGGCTTTCGCCAACCTGTCCAGCCCAATGTCCAAGCAAACCCCCTTGTTCGACGCCCATACCGCTGCCGGTGGCAAGCTGGTCGAGTTCGCCGGCTGGTCGCTGCCGATCAATTATGGCTCGCAGATGGATGAACATCACGCCGTGCGCAAGGCGGCCGGCATGTTTGATGTATCGCACATGACCGTTGTCGATATCCAGGGCGAAGACGCCGGCCCCTACCTGCGGCGGCTGCTGGCCAATGATGTCGCCCGCTTGAAGGAAGCCGGCCAGGCGCTGTATGGCTGCATGCTCAACGAGCAGGGTGGGGTGATTGACGATCTGATCACTTATTTTCTGGAACCGACCTTCTATCGCACCGTGGTCAATGCTGCCACCCGCGTGGTTGATCTGGACTGGATGCGCAGCCAGGCCAAAGGCTTTGCCATTGAAATTACCGAGCGCGATGACCTGGCCATGATCGCGGTCCAGGGACCCGCCGCACGCGAAAAGGTCATCGAACTGCTGGGTGCCAGAAGTGCCGAATCGCTAAAACCCTTTCGCGCTACCAGCCATGGCGACTACTTCATTGCCCGCACCGGCTACACCGGCGAAGACGGTTTCGAAGTGCTGCTGCCGACCGAGCTGGCAGAAGACTTCTGGAATGGCCTGATCGAAGCCGGCGTTCAGCCTTGCGGTCTGGGCGCGCGCGACAGCCTGCGGCTGGAGGCTGGACTGAACCTGTATGGCCAGGACATGGATACCAGCACTAGCCCGCTGGAATCGAACCTTGCTTGGACCGTCGCCTTCGAGCCGCCCGAGCGTGATTTCATCGGCCGCCAGGCGCTGGAAGCGCAAAAGGCCGCCGGCGTTCCGCGCCAGCTGGTCGGCCTGGTACTGGAGCGCGGCGCCATCCCACGCACCGGTGCCAAGGTGATCACGCCGGCCGGCGAAGGCGTGATTACCAGCGGCATCTTCGGCCCAAGCATCGGCTTGCCCGTTGCCCTGGCCCGCATCCCCAGCGGCCAGTTCGAACAGGTCGAGGTTGAACTGCGCGGACGCCAGCTGCCGGCCCGGATCGCCAAGCCACCGTTTGTCAGGAATGGCGAGGTAAAGGTTTAGACGGCCCAGCCGTCGCGGCGGGCGCTGGTCTGCCTCGCCGGTTTGTCCTTCAGGCTGCGGGGGAGATGGGAAGAGGGAAATTTCCTTGAACGCCGAAAAGCGATCATTTTTCTTCTCCTTTCTTCCCTTTTCCCTTTTCCCTTTTCCAAAAAACTGGCGAACTTCGTCCCTCCCTGTCGCTAGACCTGACAGAGACCCCAAACAGTCTCGGTTGACCCATACCAAGAGCCATAAAGCGTGCGACAGATTGCCCGAACGTTCCTGCTGCTGGCCGGGGTGCTGCTGGTTCAGCATCCGGCCATTTCCAGTCCCGACCCCATCGTTTTCGAAAACCGGGCGCCGGGGCCGTACCAGGTCTGGACAAGCTACGGTTCGGATTTTCGCGTCCAGAATTTCCGCATGCACGAGCGTACCCACATTACCGCGCTGGGGATCGGCAATCTGATGCCGAACTCCGAAGGCGCCGGCCAGACCCTGTTCGCAGCCATCTATCGTATTGATACCCCGCATAGCGTGCCGGAGGTCATCGGTGACGGTGAGCTGCTGGCGACCACCCTGATCCAAATACCCGATGAGATGGCCAATGTCAGCGGTGAATTGTCGCTGGTGGTCGAGCCCGGCTGGTATGCCATCGTTACCGGTCGCGGGCGCCATGGGGCAAGCGCGCAATCCGGGCATGGCAGGATCGGCGACAACGGAACCACGGCTCACCCGGATGCCTGGTGGAGTACCTACACGCTAAACCCGACAACCGGTGAGCGGACCTGGATGGGTATCACCCTGCGATACTTCATCAAGGGTCAGACCCTGCCGCCGGCTGCCGCCCCGTCCAGGCAGTTTCGTGTGGAGAGCGCCCGCCCGCAGGCCCGGTGGACGCAGAGTGCCAATCCGATCAATAACAGCGTCTGGTACGGGACCCGCTTCGAGGTCACGCGTCAGTCCCGAATCGATCGGGCCGGCACCTGGCTGTACAACGGCAGCGGTGAGTTGTTCGCGGCCATCATTCGTCTGAGCGGACCCGAAGACCTGCCCCTGCCGACCAATCACCCGAACTTCATGAACAGCGTCGTCGGGCTGACGCTGATGCCGGTCGATGTGCCGCACAACACCTATTGGGCCAGGTTCGAGGATCTGCTGCTCGAGCCGGGACACTACGCCCTGGCGTTTGGCAGCAACCGATTCGGTGCAAGCGGCTCGGCTAACAGCATGACGCTTGCCGACAATGTTCTGCTGCCGGGCGGATTGATATGGCTCAGCTCGTCCGGGGACTGGCTTTGGTCTACGGGCTCGGATCGGATGTTTATCCTGGAAGGCCTGAAACCCGACATCGTGGTAACACCCAATCCGGTCGATTTCGGCACTCTGGATGTTGGTGAAAGCGCGACCCAGGGCATGCTGGTAACGAACTGGAATGAGGATGAGGACGTGCGCATTCTGCAAGTCGAGCTGGATGCACCTGACTTTGCCTTGGGTGACGACCTGATTGAATGCGAAGACATGATTCTGGGCTCGGGCCAGGACTGCGTGTTCAGTGTGATGTACCAGCCGAGCAGCGGCGGCGAGCACAGCGCGATGCTGCGGATCAGCACCGACGGCGAACCCGGCCTGGTTGAAATAAACCTCACTGGCACTGGCGCTCAGCCGGCGCTTGAATTCTTGCAGGAAACGATCGACTTCGATGAGGTCTGGACCGATGCTGGCGGCAAGACCCTCAGTGCGACCTTGACCAATAACGGATCCGGCGCTGCAGTGGATCTGGAACCGAACCTGGCCGGCAGCCCGGCCTTCAGCATCAGCGGCGGCAACTGCGGCACCAGCCTGGCTGCCGGATCGAGCTGCCAGCTGGATATCCAGTTCCTGCCGAGCGGCACCGGTCCGCTGACGGCTACGCTGTTGGTGGATGAACAGCAAGGTACGATACCGGCCCAGTTGAACTTGAGCGGCGCCGGCCGCGAGCCTTTCCTGCAGCTCAGCCCCGAAAACCTGGACTTCGGCCACGTGGTAGTGGGTAGCCAGCGCCAGCTGGCGGTCGAGATCAGCTACCAGGGCGGCGCCGTGGCCGAGATCCTGGAGGCCGGACTCGGCACGGGCTCCAGCGGCTACAGCATCGACAGCAGCAGTTGCCTGCCCGGTACTCTGCTCGAGGCCGGTCAAGCCTGCACGATGGAGGTGGTTTTTGTTCCAGAAGCCGAAGGGCTTTACCCTGGGATGGTGATCATTGATGCTGGCGAACCCTTGCAGGCCAGCCTGCCGCTTGGCGCCCAGGGCGTCGGCGATCGCTTGTTCAGGGATCGCTTCGAGATGCGCTGATCGCGATCTACATTGGTGCCGGGTTAATAAACTAGGATCCTGATGAGCGCATCTGACAGCGACTACTGGGCCTCCTTGACAGAGCTGTTCCACGGCGCCCTGGAGCAGCCGGCGTCACAGCGCCGTGCCTGGCTGGAGGCCCGCTGTGTTGACAACCCGGCCCTGCTGGACGAAGTCTTGGCGCTGCTGGCTTGCCATGTCGGTGATGATGCGCGCGTTGATCGCGCCGTAGCCGCAACGGCTGGCGATGTCGATGGGCTGAGCGCGGCCCAGACGGCGCGCCAGCTCGGCCCCTATCGGGTGCTGGAACTTCTGGGTCAGGGCGGCATGGGCGCAGTTTACCTGGCCGAACGCGATGACCAGGAATACCGGACCCGGGTCGCGATCAAGCTGATTCGCGGTTTTCCGGAAGCCGCCGCGCTGGAGCGGCTGCGCCGCGAGCGCCAGATCCTGGCGGATCTCGCTCATCCGAATATCGCCCGTCTGCTCGACGGCGGCAGCACCGAAGACGGCCAGCCCTACCTGGTGATGGAATACATCGCCGGGGTGCCGATTACCCAGTGGTGCCGCCAGCAGGAGCTGGCTCAGGCCGACCGTATCCGCCTGCTGCTGGCCGTCTGTGATGCCGTTCACTACGCTCATCAGAACCTGGTCATCCATCGCGACATCAAGCCGGGAAATGTGCTGATCACCGCCGACGGGCGGCCGATGCTGGTCGACTTCGGTATCGCCAAGCTGCTCTCGGCCCCGGCGGCCAGCGAAGAACAGACCAGCCGCTACTACACGCCAGGCTACGCCAGCCCAGAACAGCTGGCCGGCACCCCGCTGACCACGGCCTGCGACATTTACGGCCTCGGCCGCCTGTTGCTGGCTTTGCTGGGCTTCGAGCAGGCCGCCCGCCAGCCGGCCAGCGAACCCGCGCTGGGACGCAGCGACTGGCAGCGCCGTCTGCCTCGCGACCTGGTTGCCATCATTGATCAGGCCACCCGCGCCGAGCCGGAGCGCCGCTATCCCTCGGCTGCTGCCCTGCGCGCCGACCTGATCAACTATCTGGACGGTCGGGCGGTGGAGGCCGTGCCTTCCAGCCTGGTCTATCGCCTGGGCAAGTTTGTCCGCCGTAATCGACCGGTGGTAGCCGCAGCCACCCTGGCCTTGATGGTTAGTGCCCTGCTGGCCTGGCAGTGGTCTGGTGAGTACCAGCGCGCCCGCCAGGCCGAAGCCAGCGCCGCCCTGGAAGCCCGCCATGCAGGCCAGGTGCTGGACTTTCTGATCGACATCATCGGCTCGGCCTCTCCCGAACGTTCCCTGGGGCAGCAGCTCAGCGTGCAGGATGCGCTGGAGCGCGGCCACCGAGCCCTGCAGGACAGCCCTGTGCTTGACCCGGACCTGCACAAGCGGATGCTGCTGGCCCTGGGCGAGGTGTACCAGCAACTTGAAGCCTTTGACCAGGCCGAGGCCCTGCTGATCGAGGCCAGTCAGGCCGAGGAACCCGAAATAAGAGCGCAGGCCTTGAGTTTGCTCGGCTATGTGCTGATTCGTCAGCAGCGCCTGGATGCGGCCCGGCCGCCCCTGCAGGCCGGGCTGGCGATGCTGGATGCACACCCGGAGCTGAGCGCCGACACCCGCTTGAGCCTCAACAACCACTGGGGCTTGTGGCTGCTCGATAGCGGCAGCCTGGATGCAGCCCGGGAGGCTTTCGCCGAGGCGCTCGCTGATTCCCGGGCGCTGGGCGATGACGAGGCCCGCAGCGCCCGTTTTCTGCACAACCTGGGCCTGGCTGAACAGAATATCGGCCGGCTGCCCGAGGCTGCGGAGCATTACCGAGAATCCCTGGCCATCAAGGCCCGGACCATCGGCACCAGCCATCCTTCCTATGTCAGCACCCAGCGCATGCTCGCCCAGGTCTTGCGCGGGCTGGGTGACCATCAGGGCGCGCGCCAGGCCGTGGCCGAATTCGTCCAGGCGAGGATCAGGCTGTTCGGCGAGGATCATCCGGGGATGTTTATCGATTACAACGAACTGGCCAATGCCCATCATGACCTGGGCGAATTCGACCAGGCCATCGCCCTCTATCAACGGGCGCTGGAACTGGTGGAAAACGCCGATGCCACGCCAGTCAACCAGGCCATATACCTGAACAACCTGGCCGCCGCCCATCGCGACCGCGGCCAGCCTGAGCTGGCCATACCGCTACTTCGGCGCTCGCTGGCACTTCGGCGCGAAGCCCTGGGCAATGAGCACCCGGCCACGGCCCTTGCCATGCACAATCTGGCCGGCGGCTTGATGGACATCGGTGAATTGGCCGAGGCGGCCAGCCTGCTGGACCAGGCGATCAGCCTGCGCAGTCGCCTGTTCGGAGAAGAACACCACGCGACCCATTTCTCTCGCGGCCTGAGCGGCACCCTGGCTGGTCTGAAGGGCGAGCTGTGGGAATCCGAACGGCTGTTGCGCGACGCCCTGGCCGGTCTGCGCCAGAGCTTGCCCGACAATAACCTCTGGGTGCTGGCGGTCAGTCGTGATCTGGCTCGCATCCTGATCAAGCGCGGCCAGCTGGCCGAGGCCGAGACCTTGCTGATCCAGAGCATCGGCCACTATCGCCAGCATCTCAGCGCCAGCCACCCGCTGGCCGCGGTGCTCGATCTGGATCTGGCCCGGATCGAGCTGCTCAGCGATCGCCCAGACCAGGCCGGTGAACGCCTGATGCGGGTCGAAGCCCTGCTGCTTGCCAGCATGGCCGCCGATTCCGAAGTGCTGCGCAAGCTGGGCTGCCTGCAAGGTGGCGAGCCTGACCCGAGCTGCTGGCGTTTGCTGGAATAGCGGACATCGGACATCTGCCGGCCAATGCTGGTAAATTGGAGACCGAATGGAAAGCCTTCACTGACTGATCAATGTCGTCACCGCCCCGGTCGGAGCACCAACAAGGGGACATTACGCAGCTCTTGCAGGATTGGAGGGCGGGCGACGAACAAGCGCGCGAGCGACTGATCCAGCGCGTCTATGACACCCTGCACAAGCTTGCTGATCGTCAGTTTGCACGCGAGCGCTCAGGGCATACTCTGCAACCCACCGCCCTGGTCCACGAAGCCTTCATCAACCTCGACGGCAGTCGGATCGACTGGCGCGATCGCAATCACTTCTATGCCACCGTCGCCCGGGCCATGCGCCGCCTGCTTGTCGACCACGCCCGTGCCCGCCAGCGCGCCATCCGTGGCGGTGACCGCATCCGTGTCGAGCTGACCGGCTCCGAGCTGCCCGCCCCCGAGCCCCATGCTGACCTGCTCGCCCTTGACGATGCCCTCGAACGCCTGGCCGGACACAGCCAGCGTGCCGCCGACATCATGGAGCTGACTTATTTCGGCGGTCTCGACCGCCAGGCCGTGGCCGAGGTCCTCGGTATCGGCAGCCGCACCGTCGACCGCGACCTGAGCCTGGCCCGAGCCTGGTTGCGCCGCCAGCTTGGAGAGGGGACCTGAAGTAGTCCGGAGCGGCAATCCCGCTCACCCTGACCAAGGCTCAAGCGGCCTCAAAGCGACCGCGAAACAGTCGATCCGGAGCGAAGGTCTCGAGAGCGTCCAGGTCAAGGAGGCTCGCGTTGGTGTTCGGCGCCGCCTGCACGCCGCGCAGCTGCGACTCGGCACCCGCTGCCGGCGCTTCAGGCAGAGCCGCCGGATCAAACTCCAGTCGCGGCGAGAACCCCTAAGCCAAGAGTGCCAAACACATGACCATGCTGGCAAAACGGGAGCCGGAGGAAGAACAGTTCACCCACAAACTGTTCATCAATGGGTCAACCGCGTTCCAATGATCCAACAAACGAAAACCGACAGACTGAAGCCTAAGGGACTTGGCGGTGAAGTCGCTGTGACCCCGGGCAACGACCGATTACGTTTTCAACTTCAGGACCCAAAGAATGGCCAGGCATTGGTTTCCTAGGCCAGGGTATGGGAGCACTCTCGATGAGTCTGAGGATGGTTCGGTGTTTCGTTGCTGTGTTGATGCTGGCTTCGGCCTCGATTGGGGCGCAGTCGTTCAATGGTGGGATGACCGGTTCCTGGTGGGACCCGGCGCGCGGGGGCGAGGGTCAATTTCTGAGCTTCGAACGGGTTGGTGATCGGGATGTGGCGGTGCTGGCTTATTTCACCTATGACGACGAGGGGCGGGCGAGGTGGCTGGTTGGCGATGCCAATTTCTCACCCGGTGCGACCGTGCTGGAGTTTTCCATGTTGTCGGGTCGCGGCCCCCGCTTCGGCGCGGGTTTTCGCAGTGAAGATGTTGTCATCAGCCCGGCTGGGTCGATACGGCTCGAGATCATCGACTGTGAGCGTCTGTCGATGCACTACGCTGATGAGGAGCAGGACTTTCAGACCGAGATCATTCGCCTGGTCGGCCCGCTGGAAGCTGTGGGTTGTGACGGCAGTCAGGTGACAACCGGCAATGCCCGGATGGTGGGCAGCGCCTCTGGCGGCTGGTGGGATTCTGCCCGCGGCGGTGAGGGTAGCTTCATCTCTTTCGAGCGAGCCGGCGAGCGCCGGGTGATTTCGATCTACTACTTCACCTACGACGATGAGGGGCGCTCCACCTGGCTGGTCGGAACCGCTGATCACTCCGCCCTGACAAACCGAATCGAGATTCCGCTGCTGACCGGCAGCGGCGCGCGGTTTGGCAATGCGTTCAACCCGGCTGATGTTCGAATCGAGCAGGCCGGCAGGGCACTGATCGAGCAGGACGGCTGTGGCAATACGCGCATGCGCTATACCGGTCGGGTAAGCTTTGGGCTGGACTTGACGCGGTTGGTCGGTGAGCTGTCCGGGGTACCTTGCACGATCCCGGCGCCGGCGCCGAATTTTTTCGATAACGAGCTGCGCGCGCTGATTACCCAGCACGGTCTCAGCGGTGACCCCAGTCGTGGTCGGGAGCTGCCCGGGATCGATTCGCCGCTGGCACAACTCGGGAAGCTGCTGTTTTTCAGCAAGGCCTTGAGTGGCGATGGCGACACTGCCTGCGCTTCCTGCCATCACCCGGCACTGGGGGGTGCCGATGGCCTGGCGCTGCCGGTGGGAGCGACCGCAGTCGAACCCGATGTAATGGGGCCGGGCCGGCGCACGATCGACGGCCGATTGCTGGTGGGTCGGAACTCCCAGACCTTCTTCAATACGGCTTTGTACGACAGCGGTCTGTTCTGGGACTCGCGGGTCGAAAGCCTGGCACCGGATTCGGGCAACAACGGTGAAGTCGGCGGCATTCGCACGCCCGATAGCCAGTTCGGCCAGGCTGACCCCCTGGCCGGCCCCAATCTGCTCGCGGCGCAGGCGCGGTTTCCGGTGGTTGAGCCCGGCGAAATGCTGGGCACCGGTTTCCCGGGCATGAACGACGAACAGGTGCGTGCGCACCTGGCCGCGCGCCTCGGCAACTACGGCTCCGGCGTGGGCAGCCTGCCCCCGAGCCGATGGTTGCAGCGCTTTCGTGATGCCTTTGGCAGCAATGCCGGGGCCGAGGACTTGATCACTTTTGACAACATCAGCACGGCCCTGGCCGAGTACCAGCGTTCTGCGGTGTTTGTCGAGACACCCTGGGCGCGTTATCTGCGGGGCGACAACGCGGCCATCAGCACCAATGCCAAGTCCGGTGCGCTGGTGTTTTACCGCACGGTCGCCCAGGGTGGCGCCAACTGCGTGCAGTGCCATGGGGGAGACTTCTTCACCGACGAGCGGCATCACGTCATTGGCTTCCCTCAGGTCGGGCCTGGTTTGGGTGATGCGAATGCCAATGACCATGGTCGAGCGCGCCAGTCAGGGCGTGATGCTGATCGGCAGGCTTTTCGCACGCCAAGCTTGCTCAATGTCGCCCGCACCGCGCCCTATGGTCACAGCGGCAGTTATCGCACGTTGACCGACATCATCAACCACTATGTCTTCCCGCGCGATACTGCCATGCAGAACATCAGCGCCCGCGTATGGTGTCGTATTCCTCCGTTCAACAGCGACCCTGACTGCGAGGCATCGGCCGCTCGTGTTCAATCCAATACGCTGGCCGCTTTGGCCAGGATCGATGCGCTTCGCGCCAGCGACCAGGACAACGCGCTGCCAGTGGTGGATCCGGACGCGGTGCCAATACAGGCCATTACCTGGCTTCTGGCCTTCATGGATGCACTGACTGACCCCTGTCTTCTGGATCGGAGCTGCTATGGCCGCTGGATTCCGGCACCGGAGGATGCGCCCGATGATCTGCAGTTGAATGCGGTGAATGCCAACGGGGAGCCTTTCTAGT
>REEQ01000163.1 GCA_007695005.1 Wenzhouxiangellaceae bacterium
CTAATCCTCCCAGCCCCAGGGCGCTGGCGGCGGATCGACCGGTTCGGTCAAGTCGAACTCGACGTGGTAGTACCGGTCCGTGGCCTGGCGGCGGACGTAGTAGACGAACTTGTCGCCGGGGTGGACCTCCATCAGCCAGACGTTGGGGTAATTGTCGGGCAGGGTGTCCAGGGTTTGATCATCGGCCGGGAAGATCTGCGCATTGGCACTGCCGCGGTTGGGTGACAGGCCGCCGTACAAGGTCACCTCTTCCGGAGTGCCGTCGGGATGGCGATGGTCGTGGCGCAGTTCGACGCGATCGCCGCTGCGGGTCAGTACCCAGGTCCGGGACAGGTTGTCACCGACCACGAAGGGGATGCGCAGCCGATCTTCACCGCACTCGCGCACGTGCATCAGCAACCGGTCGCCTTGCATATGGCCGTCTGGCGAAGCAAGCAAGCGGCCTTCGAAGGCCTGCCCGCACAAGCCGGCCAGTTTCGACCAGAACTGGTCAACCGTTTCGGCACTGGTGACACCGGTCAGCAGCAGCAGGGCTGCGGCAATGGGCAGGTTTTTTCTCATCCGTGTTTACTCCAATCCGTCATCTATCCGCGCAGCTCGTCCTGGCGCTGCTGCCAGTACTCAGCGGCTTGATCGTGCCCTTGCCCGGGCTCTGTTTGGTGCCAGTCGCCGTACAGCCGAACCACTGTTGCCACAACAAGGGCTTGATGGTATCGAAACGCTGGCGGCAATTCAGCCTCCAGCAAATCGCGAAAATCTGTAAGCGCCCGAGCCGCCGCTTCGTAGTCCTGCTGAATTCGCAGCACGTCGAAATACTGCCGGAGAACATCCAGGGTCTGAACCGACTTCCGTGCCTCGACCTGCAGCGTCGTTTCCAGCACCTCATCAATCAGCTCGCGAGCCTCGTCGTCGAACCCGGCCCTGACGAGGTTGACGGCGTGTCGGCCGGCAACGGCCAGAGTGCGATAGTTGTCGGGGCCAAGCACATCCTCGAGCACTGCAAGCGCCGAGCGAGTCAGCGCCAATGCTTCGTCGAGCCGCCCGGCCCGGACCAGCGCCATCGCCAGGGTTTGGGCAGCATACTGGGTGTCGGCATGGGCCTGGCCGAGCACGGCCAGCCGGCGCTGGTAAACCTCCCGGGTCAGAGGCAATGCTCGCTCGATATCGCCCTCTTGAAGATGCAAAGAGGCAAGATTCCATTGGTATAAGAGCGTGGACGGATGATCCCGCCCGTGCACTGCTACCGACACATCAATCGAACGCTGCATCAGCTCGACCGCCCCATCGGCATGGCCAGTCATGTATCGTGCGATGGCCAGGGCGTTCATGGACGCCAGGGTGTGCGGATGGCGCTCACCCAAAACGTTCAGGCGCGCCTCGAGGACGCGCTCGAACATGTCGAAGGCTTCCTCGCTACGCTCGGTGCCAAACAAACCGACGGCAAGGTTATGCCGCGTCGACAAGGCACGCGGATGGTTTTCGTCGGCCAGCGCGCGCCAGCCCTCCAGCGCCTCGGTCAGCAAGGCGTAGGCCTGCTCGCGCTCGCCGCCAAGATCGATCAGCGTGTTGGCCAGGCTATCGGCCTGCTTGAGTGTTTCTCTATGATTGAGCCCCAGTCCCTCTCTGGCCGTTGCCAGTAGTGACTCACCCAGGGCTCTTGCCTCATGCGGATCACCGCCCTCGCGCAGGGCGACGCTCAAGCGCCTTCCCGAGGCAAGCGTGTCCGGATGCTCCGCACCCAGCAGGACTTCCCGTTCCCGCCAGGCCTGCTGAAAGTGGGCAGCGGCCTGGTCATGAATACCCCAGCGCAGGTAGACTTCCGCCAGGCTGTGGCGGAGCGCGGCGTGGCTGACTGGACTGTCGGCCAGCTCAAGGTCCATGCGCTGCTCGGCCGGCTGCAGGACACTCTCGACCAGCCTGGTACGTAATACGTCCACCGGGCCAGCCTGATCTATTAGACGATTGAGAACAATCAGGTCAGCTTCTGGCTGTGCACCTGAACCAGCGGCCTGACGCAAACCCAGCAGCAGGCCTTCGGCAATGTCATCAGGCGCCATGTCGGCCAACAGCCCCTGTTGCAGCTCGGTCACGGTCTGGGCGGTGGCGGCGGCCTGTTCGGCCCGCTCGCGGTCGGCCGATGCCTGGATCCAGAGCACGCTGATCACCCCCAGGCTGCTCAGCACCATCAGGGTGACGACCGCTGCGGCGCCGACCAGACCACTGTGGCGATGACAGAACTTGACCAGGCGTTGCGGGCGACTGACCGGCAAGGCCAGCAAGGGTTCGTTGCGCTGGTAGCGACCGATATCGTCAGCCAGATCAGCCACCGAGCGATAGCGCTGTTCGGGATCGGTAGCAGTGGCAAAGACGATGATCGCGGCCAGTTCATGTGCTCGGCTGGCACCGGTCGCAGCGATATTCTCAGCGATCTTGGCATCGAGTGACGCAGCGTCTTTCGGCAGACGACTGCCGGTCAACAGCGCAAACAGGAGCGCCCCCAGCGACCAGATATCGCTGCGAGTGCTGATCGTGTCACCGTCGAGCTGTTCGGGGGCGGCATAGGCCGGGGTCAGGGCGATCAGGGCGCGATCGCGCTGCTGCTCGTCGGCCAGCAAGCGGGATACGCCGAAGTCCATCAACCGGACCGCACCGGAGGGCTCGATACGAATATTGTCGGGCTTGATGTCGCCGTGCACGATCAGGCGTTGATGGGCGTGGTGGACAGCGGCCAGCAGGTCCACGAAGACGGCCAGGCGATCACCCAGAGCAGGTTTTCTCGCATCCAGCCACTGCTGCAGGTCATCACCCTCGATCCATTCCATTACCAGGAAGGGACCTGCCTCGTCGTCCAGGCCTGCATCCATCAGCCGGGTGATCGCCGGGTGCTGCAGGCGGGCCAGCAGACGCGACTCGCGCTGCAGCTGCTCGGCCAGGCCCTCTCGGCGACGGCGGATCAGCTTGATCGCCACATCCATTTCAAAAGCGCCATCAGCGCGCTGACCGCGGTAGACAGCACCCATGCCGCCTTCGCCGATGCGTTCGGTCACCTGCCACGGACCCAGGCAGGTGCCCGGATCGAGGACCTGCTCGGATTCGGCGTAGTGATCTGCAAGCTGGCTGGAAAACCGGGCACCTGGGCCCTGATCCAGCAAGGTGACCGTATGAACCGAGCCAATCAACGCGGCAAGACCGGCAGCCAAGCGCGGCAGGCGCTGTCGGCAGCGCGCAAGAAAGCGCGCCTGGCCAGCCGGCTCAAGCTCAAGATACTGGATCAGCAGGCGATCCAGCGCGCGGCGCTTGAGCGGCGACAAGCGTGGCAGGTCAGCTACCATGCAGTCCATGGTAACTCATGAACCTTCGTGATTCAGCACCCGGCCGCAAGGCAGCCGGGTGCCTGTTTACCTTGGGAACCTCTGCACAATTATGCTCGGAGCGCGTTTCGGTCGAACGGGTTCAATCGGTGGCGAACTCGCAGCTGACTTCCGGATTCCAGTCTTCGAAGATGCCGGTCGGATTGTGGCGTGCCGACCAGACATGCAGTGCCCATATGTCCTGTACCGGATTGTAGTGCAAGTGCTGACCAAGGAACTCCGGCGCATGATCGTGTGGCCAGTCGGCGGCCGGAATGATGTACTCGACACCAAGAAACTCCATCGATCCGTCCTCGGTGGGGGCGTACAACAAGACTTCCGGGCGCAGCAGCTGCAGGTGCCCACCGTTGGTCAGCTGGCTGATGTTGGCAATGTGATAGCCCATGCCCCCCATCGGACTTTCGACACAGGGACTGATTGCCGTGTCCCAGCCGGCCGCGGCGGCGACATCGAAACTATGAAAGGCCACAGTCGCCAGGCGCAGGGCGTCGAGTTGGGCGAGCACGCTCTCATCCAGGCCCGTGTGCTGCTCGTCGGCAATGCAGTTGGCCGGCACTTTGCCAATCAACTTGGCCAGCAGGATGCAGTAGGGAGTTTTCGGTCCGGAGTGCTCGGCATCGGCGATTGCCTGCGGGGCGATAGCGCTCAGCGCGAAAGTCAGCGCCAGCGACAGAACAACAATGGAACGGGTGGGTTTCTGGATTGATTTCATGATCGTTCTCCTCAGTACACGTGTTGGCATTCATGCCGTGGTGCGGTGCCGGAGCAATTCCGACCGGCACCTGAGGAGAGTGTGTCGAAGGCTGCACTGAAAGACTTGATAGAACCCTGATCAAGTTCTCATATTTCTCTTCAGCGCAGCCTCCAAGCATGCGCTGGATCAATCGAGCTGTCGGCCGGACCTGAGGTCCGACCGATCTGTTGACTATCCGAGCCGCAAGCGCTTGTCTTAGCGCCCCAACTCTGTCGGCAAGGGCGGGGGTTCGCGGTGGATGTCGTCGCTGTAGGTTTCGAGCTGGTCCAGCACTTCGCGGATGGCGGCTTCGAGCTGGGTGTCGCGGCCCTGGTTGG
>REEQ01000196.1 GCA_007695005.1 Wenzhouxiangellaceae bacterium
GCATTAATGGGACGCGCCGCATGGCATTGGCGGCGCATCGCAAGCAGCGATTCGCGCATGAGTCCAGGCCGTTTCACCCAGATATCGACCCGGCAACCTCCCTGGTTGTCGGGTAAAAATTTTCCAGCAGCACTTTTTGTTGAATAGCCAGGCCCTAACCGACTATATTCGAGTCATTCCTGTCGACACCGGGCCAGGAGCAAGCTTCGCCTCCTGGGAAACCTGATCTGAGCGAAGTCGATGAATCAAGGGGCAGAAACCGGATTCAACGCATCGTGAACCATCGCATTTTTACCCTCGTACTCGCCCTGGCTCTGTCCACTGGCCTGGCCTGGGCCTACGGCGTCAACTCATCCATTAGCGCTTTGGTGCTGAAACTGGAACCTGAAGCGCGCGCCGAATTCGGACAGGCAAATGAGCTGGCTGCGCAAACCCTCGCCAGGCGGGTGCCGGGGCAAATGATGATTCGCCTGCAGCAGGCGGCATACGATCCAACCCTGGGCGCACCGCCCGGGCTGCCACCGGCGCTGATCGTGGCTGACGATGATCCTGCGGCCGGGCCCTATCACCTGGTCCAGTTCCGGGGGCCGATCCTTGCCCGTTGGCGGGCCGAGCTGGAGCAGACCGGCTCGGAAATCATGGACTATGTGCCCGATTACGCCTACATCGTGCGCGCGGATCCTGAAGCCCTTGTCCGGGTCCGCAGCCTGGAGCCGGTGCGCTGGACAGGTATCCTGCAGCCGGCATTTCGGCTCAGCACGCAGCTGTGGCCGCACATCGCCAGCGCCCGCGCCAATGTGCCGGTAGAAATCAATGTGCGCCTGTTTCCCGGAGTTGATGCTGCCCGACTGAGCCAGTCACTGGCCACCCTGGGGGCCTCCATCCTCCACCAGTTCGAAGACAGCGGCGGTGGCGCCATATTGCGCGCCCGGGTGTCGGAGGCCACCCTGGTCGAACTGGCCAACCTTCCGGACCTTGCCTGGATCGAGCCTTACCACGAGCCCGTTTTTGCCAACGCAGTCGCCCGCGGTCCCGTTGCCCTTGACCAGGACCGTATCGAAAACGAACTCGGCCTGTTCGGCCAGGGCCAGATCGTCGCCGTCGGCGACAGCGGGCTGAGCACCGGCGACCCGGACAGCGTTCATCTGGATTTCGCCGGCCGTATCGTCGGCGGCACCTGGGGCGGCGGCACCTGCGGCAGCTGGAGAGACGATAACTCCCACGGCACGCATGTGGCAGGCTCCGTCCTGGGCAGCGGCGCACGCAGCGGCGCCGACATCCCGAACCAGGACTACGCCGGCAGCCATGCCGGCATTGCGCCGGAGGCCGGAATCTATGTCTGGAGCTTCTGCAACAACTTCTCTGGCCTGCCCAACTCGCCGTATGCCAATTATTACGGGGTCAAGTACGCCATTGATCCCAGCCTGCGGATCAGTACCAACTCATGGGGCTTCAACGGGGACTTCGGCCGCTACAACACCTTCACCCGAGAGACCGATCGCTTCGTCCGCGACCATCTCGACATGGTGCTGACCTTCGCGGCCGGTAACAGCGGGCGGGATTCGAACAGTAGCGGCGTTGTCAATCTGGGCTCGATCAACATGCCCTCGACCGCCAAGAATGTCATTACTGTCGGTGCCTCCGAAAACGTGCAGTCAGGCAATCCATCGACCTGGGGTAGCCGCTGGCCCACCTGGTTTCCGGTAGACCCCATTTTCAGCGACCTTGTGTCCGACAACATCAACGGCATGGCTGCCTTCTCCAGCCGTGGTCCGACCTTGAGCAATCGGCTCAAGCCCGATCTGGTTGCCCCCGGCACCAACATCATCTCGACCCGCAACGAAAGCACCGGCACGGGTTGGGGTGTGTTCAACACCTATTACCTGTACATGGGCGGCACCAGCATGGCCACGCCGTTGGTGGCCGGTGCTGCCGCCATCGTTCGGGAGTTCTACCAGGTGGAACATGGCCTCAACCCCAGTGCCGCACTGGTCAAGGCTACCCTCATCAACGGTGCCGTCGACATGACACCGGGGCAATACGGCAGTGGCTCCACACCAGATGTCACCGGCCGCCCCGACAACAATCAGGGCTGGGGACGGGTTGACCTGCCCAACAGCCTGATCCAGGAGCATGGCCGCCAGAAATGGTTTCACGAGGGTGGCGGCCTGAATACGGGTGAAAGTTTCATGTTCAACTTTGCGGTCGAGGATAGCAGCCTGCCGCTGCGCATTACCCTGACCTGGACTGATTTCCATGGGACCGAAGCCAGCCACGGTGCGCTGGTCAATGATCTGGACCTGGAGCTGACCACGCCCAGCGGAAATCTGATTCGAGGCAATGAAGGCCTGACTGGTGGGGAGGCAGATCGCAGCAACAATGTCGAAGGCATCGCGCTGGCCAACCCCGCCACTGGCGTCTACACCCTGACCGTGCGCGCCTACAACATTCCCCAGGGACCGCAGCCTTTTGCCCTGGTTGCCAGCGGCGGCCTCGACACGGAACCTGGCTTTTCGCTAAGCGCACTGCAAACCCGGATTGAGATCTGTGCTGGCGACGATGCCGAATTTCTTATCTCTACCATCGCAACTGGCGGCTTCAGCGATCCGGTCCACCTGTCGGCCAGCGGACTGCCAGGCACCAGCCAGGCCCAGGTAGAGCCAAACCCGGTCACGCCGGGTATCTCGGCTGCTTCAATCAACCTGTCCATAACCGATACCGGCGAAGTCAACCACGGCAGCTATCCGCTGTTGATCAGCGCCGCGAGCGCTGGACCGGAATCTCCGCCAGCATTGCGGGACCTGGGTCTGACCCTGGATGTCTTTGCCAGCCCGCCCGATGCCCCGAACCTGCTGGCGCCCGCTGCCAGTGCCAGCGAGATCGGATTGACCCCCACGCTTTACTGGACCCCGGTTAGCCTGGCTTCCAGCTATCTGGTGGAAGTGGCAACGGATGTGGCCTTTGCCGATGTGGTTGTCCAGCAGACAGTCAGCGGCACCAGTTTTCTCAGACTTCCGCAACTGACGCCGGGAACCCGCTATTTCTGGCGAGTCACCGCGCGCAATGCCTGCAGTGATATCGAGGTCAGCAAGCTGCGCAGCTTTACCACCGAGTTTGCCTACTGCAACAGCCCCGACAGCGCTCTCCCCGCGCCTGGTTTGTTGCTTGACTCGATGATGCTTGACATTGACTACGATATTGTCGAACTGGAAGTGTTCCTGGATATCAACATCGAAATGCCGAGCGACCTGGTCGCCATCCTGCATCATGTCGACAGCGGGACCATTTACGATCTGCTCAACCGCCCCGGCGTGCCCGACGGACCCTTCGGTTCCGGTTGCAATATCAGCGATGTGGCGGTCTGGCTCGTAGACGACGCACCCTCGGCGCAGGACTTTGCCAACTGCGCCAACCAGCCACCCGGGCTGGGCGGCACCCTGGGCCCGGCCCAGCCGCTGGAAAGTTTCAGCGGGCTGACTTTGGACGGTGAGTGGCAGCTGATCCTGGATGTAGCGCAAGTCGGTGGAGTTTCCGGCAGCCTGAACCGATGGTGTCTGGGCGGCACCTTCGACACCGGCAGTACAGTTACGGCAACGAGCATTGCGGAAATAGTTCCCGCCAACGCCCAGTTCGTGGACGAAGACTACACCGTCACCGTGGCAGTCACTGGAGAAAGCCCGACCGGCATCATCGATGTCGACGACGGCAGCGGTGCCAGCTGTCAGATCATTCTGCCTGCAAACAGCTGTTCCCTGCGCTCGACCACGGTCGGATCCAGAACCATCCACGCCGTCTACTCAGGCGATGCCGGGCATGACCCCAGCTCAAGTTCGACCAGCTACGAGATCGTCTCCAGCGGACCGGTTGCGCTGGTTTTCCAGTCCCCGATTGACGACGGAATCAGTACTGCGCCGACCCTGCCGACCGTGGTCGTGCAGGTCCGCAACGGCCTCGGCCAACTGGTTGCCGGAGACAACGAGACCGTGATCGAAATGAGCCTGGAAAGCAGCCCGATGGGGGCTACCCTTTCCGGCACAACCACCCTGACCGTCACCCAAGGTGAAGCGCATTTCGAGGATCTCAGTATTGATCAGACAGGTACCGGCTATCGACTGCAAGCCCGTGACCCGGACAACAAACTTGAAGTCGCTGTATCCAACTTCTTTGACATCCTTGGTCAGAGCATCTTCATTGATCGCTTCGAAAACGACATGAACGACTGACAAGCCTGGATATGCAGGTACTGGCCTGTGGTTCGGACCGCTACTTCGGCCGCAACTTTGATGGGTCTATCCGAATCTCGCAACATACTGGGGCCACCGGGAGCAGCGTTTGATTCCTCGCCTTGTAGCGAATAGTCGCGGCTTGGAAAGGGGTTGGAAGGGTGGAGGCCAGGTGCCGAGTGGCCCTGACTGGGGCCGGGCCCGAGGTGAGCGGCGT
>REEQ01000198.1 GCA_007695005.1 Wenzhouxiangellaceae bacterium
AATCCTTGGCAGAGACGCGGTCAGTTCCGCCAGATGATTACACACGCCCAGGCAAGATGGGCGATGAGGCGCCAAAGCAACCAGCCCGAATCAGTATAAGTCGGGCCAGAGCGGTTCCGATTTGCAGGACGGCAGGATCACATCCGGCACGACGCTAAGCGTCGCCGCAAGCTACACTGCCGAATTCTCTGCTGCTATATTGAAATGACGGTAGGCCGTAGGCAGTCTGGTTCCGATCGCCATTTCATCAATGCCGATGGACTTTGAGGTGCCTGAAAGGGCTTGGACGACAGGGCACCCACCCCTCGGACAAGCGTGAGATCTAAGGATATCTATTCATGACGCCCCAGAGTTTTCAGCAGCTGGCGAACTTTATCTGGTCGGTCGCCGACCTGCTGCGTGGCCCCTACCGCCCGCCGCAGTACGAGCGCGTCATGCTGCCGCTAACCGTGCTGCGCCGCTTCGATGCCGTGCTGGCGCCCAGCAAGACTGCCGTCCTCAAGCGCCATGAGGAGCTCAGGGCCAAGAACATCGCGAACATCGACGCCATCCTCAATAACCTGGCCAAGGACGAGGATGGCAAACCGCTCGGCTTCCACAACCACAGCCAACTCGATTTCCAGAAGCTCAAGGGCGACCCGGACAACATCGGCCGCCACCTGGCCGACTACATCAATGGCTTCTCCGAGAACATCCGCAAGATCTTCGAGCGCTTCGAGTTCGACAAGGAGATCGAGAAGCTGGAAGAATCCAACCGCCTCTACCAGGTGGTATCCCAGTTTGCCGAGATCGACCTGCACCCCAGCAAGGTCGACAACATCACCATGGGCCTGGTGTTCGAAGACCTGATCCGGCGTTTCAATGAAGCCGCCAACGAAACGGCGGGGGACCACTTCACCCCGCGCGAAGTGATCCAGCTGATGGTCAACCTGCTGCTGGAGCCCGACACCACTGTGCTCACCCAGGCCGGCGTCATTGTCACTATCTGCGACCCCGCCTGCGGTACTGGCGGCATGCTGGCTGAGGCACAGAACTGGATCCGTGCCCATAACGGCCAAGCCACGGTCAAGGTGTTCGGCCAGGACTACAACCCGCGCTCCTACGCGGTGGCCGCCTCCGACCTGTTGATCAAGGGTCACAAGGATGGCCAGGTCGTGCTGGGCAACACCCTCACCGACGACCCGTTTCCGGACCAGCGCTTCGACTACCTGCTGGCCAACCCGCCCTTCGGCGTGGACTGGAAGGCGGAGAAGAAAATCATCGACCGCTGGCCCAACTTCCGCGGCTACAGCGGCAAGCTGCCCCGCATCAACGACGGCGCCTTGCTGTTTCTGCTCTACATGATGAGCAAGTTCCAGGACTACAAGACAGGCGACCGCGACAGGCCCGGCTCACGCACCGCCGTCGTGTTCAACGGCTCGCCCCTGTTCACCGGCGGCGCCGGCAGCGGCGAGAGCGAAATCCGCCGCTGGATCATCGAGCGCGACCAGCTCGAAGCCATTGTCGCCTTGCCCGAACAGATGTTCTACAACACCGGCATCGGCACCTTTATCTGGGTGGTCACCAATCGCAAGGCCCGGCATCGCAAAGGAAAGATCCAGCTCATCGATGCCCGCGAGCGCTACACGCCAATGAAGCGCAGCCTGGGCGACAAGCGTCGCTACCTCGACCAGGCGGCGCTGGATACCGTTACTCGCGAACATGGCGCCATGGAAGACAGCCAAACCAGCCGCGTGTTCGACAACAG
Organism: Wenzhouxiangellaceae bacterium; assembly: GCA_007695005.1. Taxonomy (GTDB): domain Bacteria; phylum Pseudomonadota; class Gammaproteobacteria; order Xanthomonadales; family Wenzhouxiangellaceae; genus Wenzhouxiangella. Next base: position 1,748 of record REEQ01000198.1, read on the forward strand.
CGACTTCGGCTACCGTCGAATCACCGTGCTGCGCCCCCTGCGCCTGCGCTTCCAGATCACCGAGGAAGCGCGGGACCGCTTCCTTAACACCTGCCCCGAGCTGTATGACGCCCTGCTGGCCGTGCAGGATGCGCTCGGTACCGAAGCGCTGCTGGATTGGAACCAGACCTGGGATGCCGTGCAACAGGTGTTCAAGTCCCTGCCCGACGACATCGAGGGTTGGGCCAAGGGCGCCAAGGGCACCGCGCAGAAGAAGATCTTCCGCGCCTGCTTCACCACCACGGACCCCAAGGCCGAGCCGGTGATTGCCAAGTACCACAAGCTCGTGCCGCTGGACCGCGCTGCGCTGTTTCCCGGCCAGGACCTGCCCGCTGACCTGACTAAGGACGACCTCTATACCTTGCTGGGCCTGCACGCCGCTGGCAAGGGCAAGTACGTGGAGTACGAGCCCGACCCGGCGCTGAAGGACTTCGAAAACATCCCGCTCAAGGAAGACATCATCAGCTACGTGCTGCGCGAAGTGCGCCCCTACGTAGCCGACGCCTGGATCGACCGCAATACCGTGGACGAGCAGGACGGCGGCATCGGCAAGGTCGGCTACGAAATCAACTTCAACCGCGTGTTCTTCCAGTACCAGCCGCCACGCCCCCTGCATGAGATCGATGCGGAACTCGCCGAGGTGGAGAAGCGAATCCTGGCGCTGCTGCGGGAGGTCACTGAGTGACCGCGCTGGAGCTCCTCGAACGCCTGAACCTGCTCGACGAGAACGAGCGCATCGAGGCCAAGGCGGCGAGCGAGATCGGCAAGTCCTTGATGGAAAGCGTCTGCGCCTTCGCCAACGAACCGGGCCTGGGTGGCGGTTGGCTCCTGCTGGGCGTGGCACGGGAGGAGATGGCGCTCTTTCCCAGCTACGAAGTCCAGGGGCTTGAGCAACCCGACAAGCTCAGCGCCGATCTCGCCAGTCAGGCGGCCAGTGTCTTCAATCGACCCTTGCGTCTGGATATTCAGACAGACGCCATCGATGACAGTCCTGTCATCGTCGTGTTCGTGCCCGAGGCAGCACCGCAAGACAAGCCGATCTACTTCAAGAAGCAAGGGCTGCCGCGGGGCGCCTTTCGGCGCATTGGCAGCACCGATCAGCACTGCACCGAAGATGACCTGATCGCGCTGTACCAGAACCGCCAGCAGGAGAGTTTCGATGCGGCGTTGGTAGCGGACGCGACCATGGACGATGTTTCGCCGGATGCCGTGGCCGACTACCGAAAATCCCGGAGCGAGGCCAACCCCGACGCCGAGGAGCTGCGCTGGTCCGACCAGGAGCTCCTGCAAGCGCTGGGTGGCATCCGCCAGAACGAGCAAGGCCAATGGCAACCGACCGTGGCCGGCCTGCTGCTGTTCGGCAAGCCCGTGGCGCTGCGCCGCAGCTTTCCCATGACCCGCGTCGATTACATCCGCGTCCCCGGCCGCGAGTGGGTTCCCGACCCGGAGCGGCGCTTCGACAGTATCGAACTGCGCGACCCCCTGTTCCGCCTGATTCGCCGGGTCCAGGCCGCAATCCTTGACGATCTGCCCAAGGCATTTGGCCTGGCCGAAGGCGAACTGCAGCGCAAAGACAGCCCAGTGGTGCCCCAGCGCGTCATCCGCGAGGCCGTGGTCAACGCGCTGATGCATCGCAGCTACCGCAGCCATGCGCCGGTCCAGATCATCCGCTACAGCAACCGCCTGGAAATCCGCAATCCGGGCTTCTCGCTCAAGTCGCCCGAGCATCTGGGCGAACCCGGTTCGCTGCCGCGCAACCCCAAGCTCGCCGCAGCACTCTACGACACCCGCTTCGCCGAGACCAAGGGCAGCGGGGTGCGCGTCATGCGCGAAATGTGCGAGCAGGCGGGCCTGGCCCCGCCCTTGTTCGAATCCGACCGCGGGCGCGAGCAGTTCGTGGTCCGCCTGTTCTTTCATCACTTCCTGGGGCCAGCCGATCTCGTTTGGCTGGGCCGCTTCAAAGACCTGCAACTGAGCGATGCCGAAGCCCGCGCCCTGGTCGTGGCGCGCGAAGTCGGCGCCATGGACAACGCCACCTGGCGCGATATCAACAAAGTTGACACCCTGGCGGCCAGCCAGGGACTGAAGAAACTGCGAGACGCTGGCCTGCTCCACCAGCAAGGTCGCGGCTCTGCCACCTGGTACCAACCCTCGGAAAAGATGCTGGGGGCGGGAGCTGGCCTATCCAGTGACCCTGGTCTCCTGTCTAGTAACCCCCAAGGCTTATCTAGGGACCTCGGCGCCTTGTCTAGGGACCCCGACTCCCTAGATAAGGCCGAGACCGAGCGGAAAACCCAAGCCCGCCAGGCACTGCTTGCCGAATTGCCCGGAGAGCTGGGCGCCCGCATTGGCGCGCTGGGACGCCGCAGCCCGCCCGATACGGTGCGCGATGTCGTCCTGGACCTGTTGCGCCAGCGCGCCTGGCGGCTGGAGGAGCTGGGACAACTTCTGCAACGCAACCCGGAATACGTCCGGCAGAAATACTTGCAGCCCTTGCTGGAATCCGCGCAAATCAGCATGACCCGCCCCGACGTACCCAACGATCCCGAGCAGGCTTATAGGGCCGTGGATGAGCAATGAGTAAAGCGATGAACCCCAGGGCTGCGGTCAAATCCGTACACGTGGAAAATCTGAAATTGCTGCGGGA
>REEQ01000200.1 GCA_007695005.1 Wenzhouxiangellaceae bacterium
AGTGGATGAATGGCGCATCGATCGCCGGGTCGAAACCGGCTATTGTGACGCCAAGGCGACCTCCATCGACCAGGCCCTGGACCTGATCGAAAGGGCCGACGGTCCGCTGTCGGTGGGGCTTCTGGGCAATATTGCCGAAGTACTGCCCGAAATGCTTGCCCGCGACATCATTCCTGAATGCCTGACCGACCAGACCTCGGCTCACGACCTCAGGCATGGCTATATCCCGGTCGGCTACTCGCTGGAAGAAGCGGCAGCGTTGCGCCAGTCGGACCCGAAAACCTACGATGAAAAAGTGCTCGACTCCATGGTCATTCATGTCGAGACCATGCTTAAGATGCAAAAGCGCGGTGCGATCACCTTCGACTACGGCAACAACCTGCGTGGCCAGGTCGCCGATCTGCGCGGCATGAAAAACGCTTTCGACTTTCCCGGCTTCGTGCCGGCCTATATCCGTCCGTTGTTCTGCCGCGGCGCAGGTCCATTCCGCTGGGCCGCACTGTCAGGCAATCCGGCCGATATTGCCGAGACGGACAAGGCCATTCTTGAACTGTTTCCGGAGAAGGAACACCTCAAGCGCTGGATCCACAAGGCGCAGGAAAAGATCCACTTCCAGGGCCTGCCGGCACGGATCTGCTGGCTGGAATATGGCGAGCGTGCCGAAGCCGGCGAAAAGTTCAACTGGCTGGTCGAGAAAGGCAAGGTCGAAGCCCCTATCGTGATCGGCCGCGATCACCTCGATTGCGGCTCGGTTGCCTCCCCCAACCGCGAAACCGAAGCCATGAAGGACGGTTCGGATGCGATCGCCGATTGGCCGATTCTCAATGCCCTGGTCAATACTGCCTGCGGGGCAAGCTGGGTCTCGGTCCACCACGGCGGTGGTGTGGGCATCGGCTATTCCCTGCATGCCGGCATGGTGTCGGTCGCCGATGGCACGAAATCCGGCTATGAGCGCCTGCAAAGAGTGCTGACCGCCGACCCCGGCATGGGGGTGTTCCGCCATGTCGATGCCGGTTACGAGGAAGCGGTTCAAACCGCCCGCGAGCGCAACGTGGATGTGCCAATGCTCAAATGAGCAACTCGTTGCGCAAAATGACTCGCTGACCAGGCTGCAAGTACTCTCTTGAGCGAAAATCACGATAACGGGTCGGATCAGACCACCTATTTCCAGACCGAGGGATCAGACAGGGTCCCGGCGGAGGCGCAGGACTGGAAGGCCGGACAAAGGCTGGGTCCGTTCAGGTTGATCCGGCAACTCGGCAGTGGCGGCATGGGTCTGGTCTGGCTGGCTGAGCAACTCGAACCATTGCAACGAGAGGTTGCAATCAAAGTCTTGAAAGCCGGTGAGCATTCGGTTCTGGCTGAAGCCTACTTCGAGATCGAACGTCAAAGCCTGGCCCAGTTATCCCACCGTGCGATCGCGCAGATCCACGATGCCGGTCAACTGCCGGGCGGTGGATTGTTCTTCGCCATGGAGTACGTGCGCGGCGTTCCTCTGGATCAGTATCTTCAGACGCACCGGCTCAATGGTCGCGATCTGGCCAGCCTCATGCTCGAAATCTGTGCCGGGGTTCAACATGCTCACCAGCGCGGTTTGATTCATCGCGACCTCAAACCCCAGAACATCATCGTCCAGGAGGAAGACAACCTCAGGCGTCCCAAGATCATCGATTTTGGAATTGCAGTCAGCCTGTCCAAGCAGGAGTCGCCGGATGATACCCGACACCCCAGCGCCGGCACTCGCGCCTACATGGCACCCGAGCAGAGCCATCAAGAGCCAGGCGGCATCGATGTGCGTACCGATGTCTATGGCCTGGGTGCGGTGCTGGCCGAGTCACTTCTGATCTGCGATGGAATCGGGACATTCAAGCAGCAAAATATCGACAGCACGACGGCCTGCGCGAAGTTTCATTCCGGGCTGGGCAGGCGCAGTCCATTGAACGCCAATGAAGATCACTTTGGCAGTTTGGAGGTCACTGAAGGAACGGATCCACTCGCGGCCGAACTACGGGCGATCAGCACCCTGGCCATGGCTCCGAATCGCGAGCTTCGTTACCCCTCGGTTTCGGCCATGGCCGAAGACCTGCGTCGATTCCTGGAGCACGAACCCGTCAAGGCCCTGACGGGTGGCCGACTGTACAAGACGCAGTGCTTTCTGCGCCGCCACGCTCTGGCGAGTGTCGCCGCAGGCCTGATCGGGCTGTCGGTACTGGTGGGCACGGGCATGATGAGTTACGGGCTGACCCAGGCCCAGCAGGGCCGGGCCGAGGCTGAATCCGCTCTCGAACTCGCCGAGCAGCGCCGCACTGACGCCGAAGCGCTGATCCGGTTCATGCTGGGTGATTTCGCCACTCAACTTCGACCGATCGGGCGGCTCGACCTGCTTGATGACATTGCAAGTGAGGCCATGCGATACCTGGCCGAGCAGCCGATCACCACCGATGCCGAGAGTGCCCTGAATCGAGCCCGTGCGTTGCGCACGCTTGGTGAGGTTCAAGTGCACCGGCAACGACCGGAACAGGCCCGTCAGGTTCTGGTTCGTGCTGAAGAACTACTGACACCCTGGCACAACAATCTTGACCCGAAGTATGCTGACCTGCACTTCGAGTCCGGCCAGATTGCCTTCTGGCTTGGCATGATCGCGTTTCGCGAGCGCGATTGGGCCGAGACAGAGCAACTTTGGCTTGGCTATCTTGACCATGCCAGGCGTTATCGGCAAAGCGGGGCCGACGACATCTCGTCCGGATGGGAGCTGGCCTATGCGCACAATAACCTGGGCGCACTGGCCGAAGCCCGAGATCGCCCCCTGGATGCACTGGAATACTTTCAGCAGGCAGCAGGCATTCGTCAGGAACTGGTCGATCCCGCGGACGCTGCAGACAAACTCGGGCTGGCAAACAACCTGTCCTGGATCGGTCGAGTCCAGAATTCCCTCGGCGAATCGGTCCAGGCCTGGGCAAGCTCGGCCGAGGCTCTGAACATGGTCACCAAGGCTTCTCTCGACCATCCCGATGACGCTCGACTACTGCGTGCCGAGATCAATTTCCGACTGATTCTTGCCAGGTTCTCCGAACGTCTGGACATGACTGACGCGGCTCAGTCACTGTTGTCCAGAGCGGTCACCCTGGCCAGGAGAGATGTCGCCAACGATCCAACCCACGCGCGCCGCCAGGCGATGCTGACGCTGGCCGCATTGATGTATGCCCGCACCCTGGGTCCGAACCATGAACATGGCCCAGCGACTCTGGAGTTGGGCCGGCAATCACTTGAAGTTGCCCGTGAACTGGGTCTGGATGCCCGCCATTCCGTTGAACTGCCGGCATTGAGCGCATTGGCGACGCTGGAGTTCAATCCTGATTCAACCGAGCACGCCAGGGTGGCCACACAGGAACTGAAGCGACTGGCAAACCACCTTGAATCAGGCGAAAATGTCGATGACACTTGGTTGCCCATGCTGGAACTGGCCACGTTGCTGATCATCACGCTGGATCAGTCCGACCAGGAAGTTGATCCGGACATTCCGGCAAGGCTGGTGCTACAGTTGAACCGTGTGCCCCAGACTCGAGAGAAGGATTTGCGGTATCGACTGGCAAGTTCTGTCCTGCCGAATCCGGGGCAGCAAGACCGACTTGACGCAATCACCCGATTCAACGACCATCTGACGGGCCTGCAGGCCGAGATTACCGGCCTGCCCGTTTTCATGGCGACGCTGAACCCGCGACCGCAATAACAAGAAAGGACTCATCCATGAGCAATCAAAACGTTACCGTCAGTATTTCCGGACAGGCACCGGGCTACCAGGTCACTCTGTCACCGACTGGCCCCTATACCATTACCGAGCCAGGAACAACATTGACCCTGATACTGGACAGGAGTGCAGTGCAGGACGGCTTTGAGATCGCCGGCATTGGCTTTGACGGTCGTCACCATGGGCAAAGCACGATCCCAGCCGAAAGCCAACTCACAGCCAGCATCACCACAACCAATCAACAAAATGACACGCTGGTTGTCACCGACAGCGTGACCCAGGAAGGCCAATTCGAATTCATTTTGCTGTACCGGGACAAGTCGGGCGTGATCTATGGTCTGGATCCGGAAGTCCTCAACGAACCTGACTGAATTCAGGCTTTGCCGGGGCATTGGCGGGCCAGTGTGAGAAAGGAGAATCCATGAGTCGCGTATTCAACTTCAGCGCCGGCCCGGCCGCGCTGCCGGAGGCCGTATTGCAGCAAGCCGCCGATGAAATGCTTGACTGGCACGGGTCGGGCATGTCGGTGATGGAGATGAGTCATCGTGGCCGCGAATTCACGGACATCATCACTGCTGCAGAATCGGATCTGCGCGAGTTGATGGCGATCCCTGACCACTACAAGGTGCTGTTCCTGCAAGGTGGTGCAAGCCTGCAGTTTTCCATGGTGCCGCTGAATCTGA
>REEQ01000013.1 GCA_007695005.1 Wenzhouxiangellaceae bacterium
GCCAGCCGGCCCAGCATCAACAAGCGGGCGCTCAGGGTCCGGCTGAGCTGGAACAGTCGGCCGCCCTGGCGCCGGCCGGTCAACAGGTCCAGCACTTCGGCCACTTCCAGGGCATTGCCGGCCGTTGTCGCCAGGGGCTGGCCCATGTCGGTCAGCAGGGCCTCGGCCGGCGTGCCGGCCTGGGCAGACACCTGGACCAGGGCCCGGGCCAACGCGGTCGCGCGTGCGCTGTCCGGCATCACCGCACCCGAGCCGGTCTTGACGTCCAGGACCAGGCCATCCAGGCCTTCGGCCAGCTTCTTGCTCAGGATGGAGGCAACGATCAGCGGCAGGCAGTCGACCGTGGCGGTGACGTCGCGAATGGCATAGAAGCGGCGATCGGCCGGGGCCAGATCGTCGGTCTGGCCGATGATGGCCACGCCGACCTCGCGCACGATGCTGCGAAAGCGGGCCGGGTCGGGGAACGGATCGTAGCCGGGGATTGCCGCAAGCTTGTCCAGCGTGCCGCCGGTATGACCCAGGCCACGTCCGGAAATCATCGGCACATGACCGCCGCAGGCCGCCAGCCAGGGGCCGATCAGCAAGGAGGTGCCATCGCCAATGCCGCCGGTCGAGTGCTTGTCCAGCACCGGGCCAGGAAGACTTGCCTGCCAGTCCATGACCCGGCCGGAATCGCGCATCGCCAGGGTCAGGGCGGCGGTCTCGGCAGGACCCATGCCGCGCCAGTACACGGCCATCGCAAAGGCACCCAGCTGTTCATCGCCGATCCGGCCATCAACCATGGCCGCGACCAGCGCCGCGATCTCGGCCTGGCTCAGTTCAGCGCCGTCACGCTTGGAACGAATCAGCTCCTGGTAAAGCATCAGTAGCTGCCACCCATGGGCGCTGACCCAGCCTCCTCACCGAGCGTGCGCAACAGTTCGTCGAGCAGGCTGGATGCACCGAAACGAAAACACTCAGGCCGCGTCCATTCCGGACCCAGAATGTCTGCGGCCAGATCGAGGTAGGCCGCCGCATCGGCCGTGGTCCGGATGCCGCCTGCCGCCTTGAAACCCACCTGCCGACCGCTGTCGCGGATGGCTTCCAGCATCACCCGGGCAGCCGCGAGGGTGGCATTGCACTTGACCTTGCCGGTCGAGGTTTTCAAAAAGTCGGCACCGGCGTCGATGGCAATCTGCGAGGCGAAGCGGATCAGGCGCTCATCACCCAGCTCTCCGGTCTCGAGGATAACCTTGAGGCATCGCCCTTCCAGGCCCCGGCGAACGCGCTCGACCAGTTGCTTCCCGGTGAGCGCATCACCGGCGATCAGCGCACGATAGGGAAAGACCAGGTCAATCTCATCGGCACCGCTGGCCAGTGCGGCCGCCAGCTCAGCAAGGACCTGATCGGCTGCGGCCGTGCCCTCGGGGAAGTTGATCACCGTGGCGACCTTGATTTTGCCTTGCAAGGACTGCTCAACCAGCGCCCGGCAGGCGACAGCCACATGGCGCGGCCAGACGCAAACGGCGGCCACATGCGCAGACGCAGTATTGGCGCGCTGGCACAAGCGCAGGATGTCGTCCTCGGTATCCGTCTCGTTCAGGCTGGTCAAGTCCAGCAGCGACAAGGCCAGTCGCGCGGTTTCCTTTTGCGACAAGGCGGCCAGCATCAAGGGTCGTTTCAAACCTGGGTGTCTAATCGGCGGCCTGAAAGACGAATGCTTCAGCAGGCATGAACAAGTCCGAGACTTCCCCGGACAAAACCCGCTCCATGTCGACGCCCAGCTCCAGCTTGCGGATGCCGGCGGCTTGGCCGAAATCAATCCGGTCGAAGTCCACCCAGAAGACGCTCGGCGAGATGACCGACTCGGCATAGTAGCGCCTGTCCTTGTGGTCAGCGACGACCCGCCAGCGCGTTGTGGACAGATTGGGCGCATCGGCTACGCTGATCCCCCAGGGCACCGAGGTCTGGCGAATGACGCTGAAGACGGATGCGGCGGCAATGCGCGGATCATCGCTCTGGACCACGGCGTTGATATAAAAGTGAGCGCGCACGAACCGATCCGATGCCCTCACTGTTCCGGGCAGGAACTCGCGCGGGTTGATGTTCTGCCAGTACTCGAGCACGGCGAGCTGGCGCTCGTAGGTCGGCTCGTTGGTCATGACCTGAAATTCGCGACCATGGTGGATAAGCATTTCACCATCGACAAACTCGATTATTGCGCTGTCGCCACTGGCGTCCGACAGCGACACATGGACCGTTGCTTCGCGCCCGGGCGGTCCTACCGGAACTTCCCCACCGGCGACCAGCACGGGGTTTTGTCGAAGATCTTCGACGGCAACACCGACACTGGGAAATCGGTCCAGAAGGTATTGAGGAAAAACGGCCAGCGAGATGCGTGGCGTCTCGCCATCATCTTCCGGGTAGCTGGCTTCGACCTCCCACAGCAGGTTCACGACCAGGCCGGCTTCGTTCATGCCGTCGGCAGTTGCGATGTCGTAACCTGTCACAATCAGGCTGCCGTATTCGGCCGTCCAGCGCGCTGATCGCGTCCCGGCTGCGCCATCTCTGACCATGCCCCGCGGCATCACCCAGAGGTTGCTGACCATAGGCAACTTCCAGTCCATGCTGCGGCCAGTGAGGATGCGCTCCTCCGGCCCCAGGTAAACCACCCGGGTGCAGCTCTCAGCCGCACCGGATGTCATCAGACCCAGCGCCGCGACGGCGGCACACAGCGCTCGTCGAAGCCCTTCACCAGACATACACACCTCGGAACCTCGCCATGCACCAGTCTGGAGTATAGCCCGAAGCGATGACAAGACTGCCTGACCGGGCAATCAGAGCGTTTGCCGGGTCAATGGCTATAGCCAACCAGATCCCTGCACACCCGTACCGATGCTGGATCGGCCCTCGTTATCGAGGTTTTCCCGCGCGGCGACCAAACTCCAGCTGATCCATCAAACCCTCCAGCAACAAGGCGGCGCGACGCCTGCGTGAATCCATCGCACGCTGGATGGAGAAAACCCCAATCCCTGCCGCGACCGCCGCCAGACTGGGGATCAACAGCCACACCCAGGCCGACATATTCATGGCCACAGGCACGACAAACAGTGTCACCAAGGCGGCAAGCAGGCCATAGCCCCAGCCCTGGATCTGCTCGCTTCTGGCCTCACCCAGGTCTGCTGTCAGCGTTACCAGCGACTCGCTGGGCGAGGCGGCTGCAGTGACGATACTGAAGGACTTCAGCTGGGTCAGCTCGTAGCCCCGGCCTTCGAAGTCCAGCGCGCGGGTCAGTTTGCCCATCCAGCTTGAATCAGGCTCCCAGACCGACGTCGTGCCGCGCAGCCGAACCGCTCGCATGCGCGCTTGCCGGCTGAGATGTCGCTCGAAAGCCCGATGAATGTCCTGGGGATCTCCGTGCATGACCCGTCGCACGCGAGCATGCGGCGAACCGAACCAACGAGCGAGCAAGGGATGATCTTCCGGCGGTGCCGGCGACAAGGCTTCGGCCCTGAACTCGGCCAGCGCCTGGCGCACGTGTTCGGCATCGAGACCGACCTCCCGGCCGATCGCGATGATTTCCTGTTCGCTCATCTGACGCTGCTCACCATCGCCGGCGGCATGTTGCAGCACGCTGGCCCGGGCAATCACGCGCTCCAGCTGCTCGGCGGGAATGGCAAAGGCGTCGGTGTCCTGAGCTTCGTGGATCGATTGAATCTTCGAGCGCTGTTCTCTGGTCACGGCGTACTCCTTCAAGGCTGTTGCAACTGGCTAGCGAGATTTCCAACTGAAAATGCAATAATGATGCCAGCTCTGTTTTGGTCGAAAAAGAGCCAGCAATTTAGCTAGTTGCGACCTTCATGCCGCATGACAATGGATTGCGGGCGGCGATTCGCGCCAAGCATTTGGCGAAACCAACCACACCGGCAACGCGGATCGTCCAGCCCCTATGGCCGCATCCGCGGCCTGACTGCGTAACAAGCGCAGAATTCACGCACCCAGGATCCTGCTCCAGCCATGAAAATCGCATTTGCAATCAACGGCGGTGGCGCTGCGCTTGCCGCTGCTCTGGCCCTGTTCAACCCGGCAGCGCTGGCCCAGACCGAGCGCTTCGTTGCCACTACCGGCAGCAATGGAGGCAATACCTGCATGAATGCCGCCACGCCCTGCGCGTCGGTCGGGCATGCCATCAGCCAGGCCAACGCCGGCGACCGCGTTCGGGTGGCCGCCGGCACCTACACTGAAAGCCTGACGATTGATCGACACATCGAGATCAGCGGCGTGGCTAGTGTACCCCGTCATTAATCCTGTAACATTCAGCGAGTCGGAAAGCGCTTAGCTGCAAGGCAGGGCTCGCAGGGAATGCTTATTGCCTTTCCAAGAGTCCTAACGCCGCAGATGAGCGCTTTCCGGCTCGCCCTTCGG
>REEQ01000087.1 GCA_007695005.1 Wenzhouxiangellaceae bacterium
GAGTAACCCCTCCAGAATAGTCCGCTAGCGATTCTCTCGCGTGTGCCAAAGGCGCCGTGAATTCCAGGACAGGCATCGAATAGTAGTATTGGGCTCTTCCCGGTTTTGTGTGGGTTGAGGAGTTCGGATAGGCTACCTGCCGGCCCCGATTCGAGTCCAGTTGGATGCACGACCGCGAGCACTACCGACAGATTCCCGGCATCCAGGCACCCTGGGAGGTTTCCGATGTGGAGATCGACTTGCCTGGCACGGGTGTGACCGTCCATATCCGCCACTCCGGGGAAGGTCTGGCCTGTCCGGAATGCAGCGCCAGCTGCCCTGGCTACGACACGCGAACGCGCAAGTGACAACTGGTTGCTGCCGCTGCAGGCCCGGCTGGGTTTCGCCTGCGGATTCGATGAAGACGCAGGGGGAAAGCATGTCTTCTATCTGCGTTTCGGAGCTGCTTTCTAGACCTGGTCCGGTTCCATGGTCACGAGGCAAAGTCTATTTCCCGCCGCTTCCCCCAATCGGGGTGGGAACCGTTGGCCGATTTTTTTCCGATGCGCAGGGCCGTGGCTGAGATCGTGCGAAAATCCCGAATCGAACTCATCCGTCAACCATACCAGTCCCGATGACCCTGCCCAGCGGCGAATTCAACCTCAGTTTCGGCATCTCCGGTACCCGCGACCGGACGATCACACCGCCCCCACGCTATCTGGCCCAGCCCTTCGAGGCCCATGTCGCCGGCTCGGAAGCGCTGGTCATAGCACTGCAGGATGGTTCAGCAGTCAAGCTTCCCCTGCCCCAGGGAAAATTGCTCAGCCTCTGTGATCGACTGCGCACACTTGACCAGCACTGCCAGAGAGCAATAAAGCGCTGGTCGCTACCCGCTGGGCAGGCAGCTGCCGTCCGGCAGGGCCTGGAGCGGCTGGTTGACCAGGGTTTGCTGATCGATGAAGCCACCGTGGCCAGCCGGATTGCCAGTTCCAGCCCGGCATCGGCACCCTCTCCGGACTCCGTAAACGCGCTGTGTGTGCGAACCTGCGAACGTCCCAGGCAGCTCGAGAGTCTGTTGGTTCAGCTGGGTCGATACACGGACTGCGAGGTTGCCCGCCACCTGATTGTCCTCGACGACTCCCGTGATCTCGGCACAATCGAGCAGAACGCCGCCATCATTGAGCAAGCCCGCTCCAGACTGTCGCGGCCGGTCGTCCACATCACCCGCGCAAGTCGGCGGGCACTGATTGAACAGATCGCGCGCGCTGCTGGCTGCAGCCCGGCCGAACTGGCCGGCCTCATCGAGGGCGACCCGGACGACACCTCGCCCAGCTATGGTGCGGGCCTCAACCTGGCCCTGTTGCTCAATGCGGGCCGTCGATTCGTCATGATTGATGACGATACCGACCTTGCGGTTTACGCCATCGCCGATGATGCCCCAACAGCTCGCCTCTGCGAAAACCAGGTTTTTCGATCACTGTTTCCCGACCCGGCAAAAAGAGAATCCGAGCAGTTTCCGGCACTGAACATCGATCCACTACGGTCTCATGTCGAGCTCCTGGGTCGCCATCCGGATGATCTCGATCATCTTCCCGGCTTGAAATCCGATCAGTTCCTGAACGATGTTTCTCCACAGCTGCTGCACGAACTGACGCAGACGCCGACGCCGCGAATCCGGCTGACCGCTAACGGCACCCTGGGCGATGTCGGCACCGGCAGTATGGCCTGGCTTTTCGCCTTGCCGGCCAACGAGTTCGCAGCGCTTGCCGATAGTCCCGAAAGCTATCGCCATCTTGCCTACAGCCGACGCATGGCACGCTGTGCGCCGCAGCTGCAAATCGGTTCGCCACTTGCCTTCATGACTACCACTCTGACCGGCATCGACAACCGCGAATTACTCCTGCCAACGGTTGCCAAGGGAAGGGGTGAGGATATGGTTTTCGCCGCATCAACCCGCTTTCTGCATCCTGGCGCATTGTTGGCCAGCCAGCCCTGGATGCTGGGTCATCGGCTCGACCAGCCCCGGCGCTGGTCTGAATCCGACCTGGCCAAGGGCATCACGATCAATCCGGCTACCTATCTCAGCGCGAAGATCAAGGCACTGTCTGAACGGGAACTGGCTGCCGATGCGTTGACCCGCAGTGACCTGCTGAGCGCATCGATGGCCAATCTCGCAGCGATGAAGCGGGAGGCTGTGGGCATCGACCTGCGCCGTCATATCGTCAACTACCGGCTTCAGATGGCCGCAATGATCGCAGAAACCATGCACGCGGTTGGTCCGCCGGCCTGGCTGCGTAAAGACTTCGAGACCCTGCTGAATCGCCACAGCAGCCTGGACGACTGGGGGGCTGACCGGGTCGACCAGGTAGCCAGGCTCATCCAGCATCAAGCAGCCGTTTTTGCGAACGGGCTGCGGGCATGGTGCAAGGCCTGGCAGTGGTGCGCGGACCAGTCCGGCCCCAATCTGCTTGAGCGTGTCGACCAGGGCGTGAGCTTCCCGGGCGGCTGAACGCAATCTACATACCTGCCGGGTCAGTAATGACCTCGACAAGCGTCACCAGAACCAATTCACACGCGCCATCCCCGGTGTCGGTACGGGTCATGGAAGTACGCCATCGCCAGCCGTCCTGGCGATCGACGTTGACCAGGTAACCACGCAATCGAACGGCGTCGCCTGGGCGTACCCGCCGCAGCGCGCCAAATGCCGCGGGATTGCCGGGAATCATGTGCATGTTGGCACTGCTGGCAATGATTTCCTGTCGCGGGATCGGAAAGGTTTCGGTCCGCCAGTAGTAGAAGCGCCGGCGCTGGTGAATATCGAAATGCTCGAGGATCTCCGGCCGTGCCATGGGGCCCCAGCCAAGAGCGAGGTCGATCGGTGACAGGCGCGCGCCAGGATCACGCCGATAGTCCTTGCGACCAAGCACACGCGCTTCAAGCTGGAAATCGGCCACCAGAGCAAGCCGGTAATCATCGACTTGAATCACTCGGTGCGGCGACAGATCGTTCTGCAGCGGTGCCTGCGCAATCGACACCCGGTGGTCGAAACCCGTTGGCGCTGCGATAGCCTGGGCCAGATCGTCGGCCAGCGGGGCGGAAACCGGCCCGGACCAGAGGTACCAGGCCGTAGCCACCAGAATGAGCATGACGACCAACCGAAGATTCATGCTCACCTTCTCCTTAAGGTCAGGCTTCCGGCCACTGGCTGGCGTCAATCGTCTGTCGATAGGCGTGCCAGGTGGCATGACCCAGCAGCGGCATGACGACCAGGAATGCAAGCCACGCCGTGACCACCCCGATCAGTACAGCGGCAACGATAAGCACAGCCCAGAACAAGAGCGCGCGTTTGTTGCGAAGTACTGCATTGATGCTGGTGATGACCGCCGTCACCGCATCGGCCTGGCGATCCAGCAGCATAGGCAAGGAAAAGGCGCTGGCGGCAAATACAACCAGGCTGAACAAGGCGCCAACCGCACTGCCCGCGGTCAGAAACACGACCAGCTCACGCCATGATGGATTCTCGATCGCCGGGAAGAAGATGTACATGGTATTGGCCGCCCTTGCCCAGACCAGCAGTACCACGATCAGAATGACGGCAAAGAACAAGGCGCCTCGCGCTGCGCGCAAGGCATCCTTCAGGGCCGGCATGATGCCAACCGGCAACCCCCGCTCCAGGCGGCGACTGATCGCATACCAGACCATCGCCAGGCCGGGCCCGACAAAGACAAAGCCGGAAACCAGACCCAGATAAAGCCCCACATTGCCCCATACCCAGGTCGCCAGCGTGATCATGTAGGTCAGGATCAGCGTGACCAGTCCGAACACCAGGCTTGGCCCGGGTGCCGCTCTGAGGTCCCTCCAGCCCAGCTTCAGCCATTGCAGCGACGCGGCAAACCCGATGTCCCGACACGGCGCAAGCATTGGCAGTTCATCCGGATTGATCGGCTTTGATGTCTCGTCCCTGTCCATCACCACGTCCGGCGCGCTCCATCGTTGGTAAAAAAGCTTGCCAGGCAAAAAACCCGAGCAAGTATCTCGGTAAAGATTAAACCGTGACGGCCACAGCTGCCAATCTTCGCCAATATGACAGACTGTCAAACTGGATCAACTGGAAAGGCAAGCTGGCTTGTGGCAGACTCCGTCAGCCGGCCGCCAGGCCTGCCTACCTATTCGCACGGTTGTGACTGTCAACCGCCCTCAGCAGGGATAAAAATGAAAAACTTGCTTCGCCTGGCCTTTGCCATGCTCGCCCTTGGTTTGCTCTCACCGGCACTGGCCGGTCCCGACATCGCCCGCGTTGCGCTTGAACAATATGCCGAGTCCCTGGGGCTGAGCCGGGACGATATTGCCGAAGTGGAGGTCACCGACCACTACCGCACCCGTCACAATGGTGTTGAACACGTCTGGCTACGCCAGCGTATTGACGGCCTACCCGTTGCCCTGGGGCTGACCAACGTCAATATAGGCACGGGCGGTCGCATCTGGAGCATCAACAGCCGCTTTGCTGCCAGCGCGCTGGACCGCACCAATGCCCGCGAACCGAGCCTGTCGGCAAGGCAAGCGCTTGCCCGCTATGCCGAACTGCGGCGACTGGAGTTCGACGATTCGGTCATCAGGGCGCGCTCGGAAGATGGCGAGCGTCATATTTACCATGGCGGCAGCCTGGCCGACGGCGACATTCCGGTCCAGCTAGCCTGGCTGGAGCACGAGGGCCGCCTGCATCTGGTTTGGGACATGGCGGTTGACGAGCGCGGTCGGCCAGACTGGTTCAACGCCTTTATCGACGCCCATAGCGGCGAGTTGCTCAAGGCAGTGAACTGGACCCAGGAGTCCGGCTATCGGGTCTTCGCCAAGCCGCTGGAGCACCCTGGCGAAGGCCCCGATACCCTGGTCATGAGTCCGGCCGACCCACAAGCCTCACCGCTGGGCTGGCACGACACCGGCAGCAATCAGTACACTGACACCCGCGGCAATAACGTCTGGGCTCAGGAGGACACGGCTGCGAACAACAGCGGCGGCCGACGACCCGACGGTGGTGCCGAACTGCTGTTCGATTTCCCGATCGACCTGAACAGCCAGCAACCGCCAGCCTATGAGAACTTCGCCATCACCAACCTCTTCTATTGGAACAACATCCTGCACGACGTGCTGTGGCATTACGGCTTCGACGAGCCAGCCGGCAACTTCCAGGTCAATAACTTCGGTCTCGGCGGTCTTGGCAACGATCAGGTCATGGCCGATGCACAGGACGGCAGCAGCACCAACAACGCCAACTTTTCAACGCCGCCGGATGGTCAGCGGCCGCGCATGCAGATGTTCATCTGGACTGCACCGGGCGGCAACCCGGCTCAGCTGGTGATTACCGAACCGGAATCCAGTGCCGGCAACTGGAACGTCACCGGCGCCACCTGGGGCGCAGCGATCGGCGATCCGGGCACATCAGGTGGCCTCGAGCTTGTCAGCGACGGCTCCAGCAACCCCGACCAGGGTTGCAGCGCACTGCTCGGTTTCACGCCCGGCAATATTGCACTGGTCAGGCGCGGCAGCTGCGAGTTCGGACTCAAGGCTCTGCTCGCCGAGCAGGCGGGAGCAGGCGCCGTCATCATTGTCAACAACGACGGCGGCAACGGCACCATCAGCATGGGCATCGGAGAATTTGGCAGCCAGGTCACCATCCCGGTAGCGATGATTGGCGATCAGAGCGGCTCTTCCATCATCAGCAACCTCAATGACGAAACCGCCGGCACGCTGATTCGTGCCGGCAGCCAGCAGCTCAATCGGGACAGTGATCTGGACGCCGGCGTGATTGCGCACGAGTACGGCCATGGCCTCTCGATCCGCCTGACCGGCGGACCCTCGACTTCCTCATGCCTGTTCGGTCAAGAACAGGCAGGCGAAGGCTGGAGTGACTTCCTGGGCCTGTGGATCACGGCCAAGGCCAGCGACCTGGAAGACCAGCCTCGCGGCATTGGCAGCTACCTGATCTTCCAGGAGAATATCCCGGGAGCGACAATCAGGCCTGCGCCCTACATTCGCGACATGAGCATCAACCCGCTGACCTACGATCGCGTGCGCACCGCCGGACCGGGTGGCGTCTCCATTCCTCACGGTGTGGGTACCGTCTACAACACCATTCTTTGGGACTTGTACTGGAACCTGGTCAACCGCTACGGCTTCGACGAAGACTTCTATACCGGCAGTGGCGGCAACAATATCCTCATGCAGCTGGTTGTAGACAGTCTCAAGCTGCAGCCCTGCGGTCCGACCTTTGTCAGCAATCGCGATGCCATGTTGCTGGCTGACCAGATTGCCTATGCCGGTGCGAACCAGTGCGAAATCTGGGAAGCGTTCGCGCGCCGTGGAGTCGGCGTCAACGCCAGTGACGGCGGCTCGTCCAGCAACATCAGCGGCATAGCCGAAGACTTCACCCTGCCCGAAGCCTGCGAGCTGCCGCAGCTGATTCCCGGCCTGGACCTGAAGATCGAGGCCACGATCGCAGGCGATCCAGTTGAGAGCCCGGTGGCCGTCGGTGACCAGATCGACCACCTGGTCACCATCGAAAACACCGGCAACGTGGATCTTGTGCAGCTTGAGCTGACTTCGGGATTTGATCCAGCGCTAGACTGCAACCGCCCGCTGGACCAGACCCTGGAAGCTGCAGGCGCGATCTCCTGCACGGCCACAGTCGAAGTTTCCCAGGACAAGATCGACGCCGGTCAGGCCATTGTCCGGCAGGTGACTGTCACAGCGCCGGACCCGACGGCGAGCCACGGTGATGACTTGCTGGCCAGAGCAATCAATGTCATCCAGGTCGAGGAGGCGGCGCCCGCCCTGAGCCTGCTCAAGCGCGTCTCTCCGCAGGCATTTGCTGGGGCTGGTGACGTACTGAGCTACAGTTTTGTCCTGGAAAACACCGGCAATGTCAGCCTGGACCAGATCGAACTGGACGATCCCATGCTCGGCGGCCTGGTTGCTTGCCCGCAGGACCGGCTGGCACCGGGTGAAAGCATGACCTGCGGCCCGCTGAAATATACGGTCAGCAGCAACGATCTGGCCGCCGGCAGCATCGTCAATGAGGCTGCGATCAGCGCGCGTGCGCCGAGCGGTGAAGCGACTTCGGCCAGCGATGCGGTCATTGCTCGAGACGACGATGTGTATGCCGACCGCTTCGAGGAGGATGCATGAGCGACCGCATCGATGCCGGCAGCGCACCGCAGCCGGTTGGCGCCTACCCGCATGCGCGTCGGGTCGGTAGCCTGTTGTTTCTGTCCGGTCTGGGTCCTCGCGTTCCGGGCAGCAACGAGGTGCCCGGCAATGTCTACGATGCCGATGGTCGGCTGGTCGATTACGATATCGAGCGCCAGACGCGCCAGCTGGTGGCGAACCTCGACACCGTCCTGGCTGCCAGCGGCGCCACTCGCAATGATCTGGTCGACATCACGGTCTTTTTGACCGACATGGTGCGAGACTTCAAGCGCTTCAACGCCATCTATGCCGAGTGCTTCAGCGAGGCAGGACCCTGCCGCACCACAGTAGAGGTCAATGCCTTGCCGACGCCCATTGCCGTCGAGTTCAAGTGCATCGCCAGCCTGGAGCGGGACTGAGCCACGAGCGGGTAACGATTACGCTACTAACGAGTTCATTGATTAGCAGACATTCAGAGCTTCGGAGACGGTCTCCGGCAAGGCGCGCGAGCGCAGACATAACCGGTCTATTTCAAGTGAGCGGAACGCAGCGGGTGACCGTCTCCGAAACTCCCGAAGGGCTTGCCTCTCAGCGCCCGTGGACTGCGTTCTCGGCGCTTGATGTAGAGTGGCTACACCGGCGCGCCGACGCCTTGCCACGAACGCTGAGAGACAAGCTGAATGTCTGCTAATCAATGAACTCGTTAGTAAGCTTTGGAAAGGCACTTCAGAACCGGAGCCCATTATGCTGCCCCCGATCAATTTCCAGCGCTGGATTGCTGACAACCGCCATTTGCTCAAGCCGCCGGTCGGCAACAAGTGCGTGTACGATGAGGACTTCATCGTCATGGTCGTCGGCGGCCCGAACCAGCGCAGCGACTATCATTACGACGAAGGGCCGGAGTTCTTTTACCAGCTCGAAGGCGACATGGTATTGAAGCTGATGGAGGCAGATGGCCCGCGCGATGTACGCATACGCGAAGGCGAAATCTTCTATTTGCCACCGCGCGTACCGCACTCTCCCCAACGCCTGCCCGACACCGTCGGTCTGGTGATAGAGCGGCGCCGGCTGGAAGGCGAACAGGACGGGCTGATGTGGTTCTGCCCGAACTGTCATCACAAGCTCTACGAGGAATATTTTCCGCTTCAGAACATCGAGCAGGATTTCCCGCCGGTGATTGGCCGGTTCAAGAACAGCGAGAAAAATCGAACCTGCGAACGTTGCGGGACGGTGCACCCTGCTTGAGGGTGTGGCAGATCAGCCATAGCTTTGGGACTCGACAGTTTCATTTTCGGCCCCGGCCGCGTCGGGCCGGGCTACGACATATTCCGGCACCGTCGATGGTTGGATTTCAATCCTGACCGCACGCGCTCAACGGTATCCGGGCAGAAGCTGAACTATTCCGCGTCTTCCGTGCTTTCCGTGGTTATCCGCCCCTCCTCTTCCCTCTCACATCTACCCAGACGCGCCTCATCGTTATACGGTGCCACATCCAGGGCCTCTCCTGAACGAATGCGCTGTTGCAATGCCAACCACCAATCCGCGTCGAACAGCTCGCCGTGGGCTTCGGTAAAGACCTTCATCAGCGGCCTGGGCAGGCCCATGAAACGGGGGAACTCTTCCGGGAAGACGTCGTTGTCGGCCACCGAATACCAGGGCTCCGGGCTGTAGATGTCGACATAGTCGGTGGCCTTCGGCATGCGTCGGAACGCACACTCGGTCAGTAGCATCAGCTCGTCGTAGTCATAGAAAACCACCCGTCCGGAACGGGTGACGCCGAAGTTCTTCGGCAACAGGTCACCGGCGAAAATATTGGAACGGGCCAGATCCTTCAGCGTTTGCCCCATGTCGAGCACTGCCTGTTCGGCGCGCTCGGTATCGACCTCGGCCAGGTACAGGTTCAGCGGCCGCACCCGCCGTTCCACCCAACAGTGGCGAATGACCAGACTGTCGTCTTCCATGTGGACCAGGCGACTGCAATCATTCAGCAGGCTGTCCCGCAAGACCGGATCAAAGCGATCGCTGGGGAAGCGCAGATCCTTGTATTCCTGGGCATCAATCAGGCGACCGACTCGATCATGCTGGTAGACCATGTGATAGCGTTCGATCACCTGCTCACGATTAATGGTCTTGGCCGGATCGAAGCGATCCCGCAACAGTTTGAACACCAACGGATAGGACGGCAGGGTAAAAACCTGCATGACCATGCCGCGCTTGCCTTCGGCCTCTACCAGCAGTTCATCTTCGGTGGCCGACAGCTGACGGAAAAACGCGCGATAACGATCGGTTTTGCCCTGCTTGGCGCGGCCCAGCACGGTGTAGATCTCGTCGACCGGCTTGTCCGGCAGCAAGGTGCGCAGGAACACCACAGTGTCGCCCACCGTCGGCAAGTCAGCGAGGAAGTAGCTGAATGTAAAGCCGAACAGGATGCTCACCTGCAGACGGCGGCACAGCAGGGCATCGACGCGAATCGCATCGTCTTCGACAACCAGGGCGATAACGCAGGGCAGGTAGTGATCGCGGGCAAAGGCTCGCCCCACCAGATAGCCCCGCCCCTCGCGGTAGAACACCGTGGTCAGCAGCTCGATATTGCTGACCGGCCCGGGGTCTATCCGGGCGCTTTCCTCGGCGAGGCGCTCGGCGAGGCGTTTTGCATCTGCTCGCGGATCGGCAAAGGGAAGGGAGAAGTCGAAGTCGCCAAGCAGGCGCTCGAAGCTGTCCTCAAGACAGGCGCCGGCCGCATAGACGTGACGCGACACCGGATGGTTGATGCGATCGGTAGGCTCGATGTCCAGGGCCACGAACTCGACCTTGGGATCAACCCCGCGGGTCTTGAACAATCGCCGACTGACAGTGTTGAACCAGGTCTTGTACAGTTCCGCATCGAGGCGCTCGGCCACCGCGTCCCGGTAGCTGAGTCGAATTTCCTGCCAGACGGAGCGCGAAAACAGGCGACTTCCCAGGCGCTCATCCAGGCGCCCGATCAGCTCGTCGATGCGACGATCATAAAGCTCGATGCGGGCGATCACATCGGCGCGCATTCCGGCCCGGTCGCCGGATTCGAACCGGCGTCGACCGCGCCGGGTGATGTCGGAAAAGCTGGCATTGTAGTCGTCGAAGGCGCGCAGCAGCAGCTCGGTGGCGTCGCTGACCGGACTCTTCAGTTGGCTCATCCTTAAAACGCTCTCTCAGATCGGACCAAACAGGCGCAGGCACAGCCAGAACCAGGCCGGCACCGTGACTGCGGATATCAATACTCCCCAGGCCACCATCGCCGAGCCCAGGGCAGGTGCCAGGCGGGCGCTGGCCAACAGCGCGGCGGCGGTGATCATCGGCGGCATCGCCGATTCCAGCACGGCTACCGTGGCCACATCGACCCGGGCGCCGAGCAGAACAGCCAGCAGCATGGCCAGCGCGGGCAAGATCAGCAGCTTGCCGATCAGGCCGATAAGCAACCCTAAGCGGTAGTCGGGCACGAGGCGCAGCTTCAGGCTCATGCCGATGGCCAGGGTGACCAACGGCAGCAGCATGTCGGCAAAGCGATGGACCAGCGACTCACCCCATGCCGGGAGCCAGGCATTGCCGATCGCCAGGGCCACGATCAGGGCAATGAAGGGCGGAAAGCCGGCGATGCGTTTGGCCATGGTCTTGACCGACGGGTTCTCGCCTTCGCCATACCAGCCGACCACGAACAGGACATGGGTGCATACGATCAGGAAGGAGCCGAACTGGTCGTAGACCACGGCCAGACGGATGAACTCCGGACCCAGCAGGGCCTCGATCAGCGGAAAGCCCAGAAATGAGGTGTTGCCCAGTGGGATCAGGACCAGCAGCGAGGCGGTGACCTCGCGTGACAGCCCGAGCACGCGGGCAAGCGGCAGAATGACGGCAACGGTGGCGGCCAGCAGCAGCCACGGGATGATCACCAGTGGCAGCAGCGACCAGGCCGGCTCCAGGGTCGGGACGTGAATCAGGATCAGCGCCGGCAGGCACAGATACAGCACCACCCGATTGAGCACTTCGGGCGCGGCGGCAGGAAACAGCCGCGCCCTTGCCATCGCATAGCCGGCCGCGATCAGTACCAGTATGGTCAGGTAGGCGGCCAGGGAATCTTCTCGCTTGAGGTCTCGGGGCCCAGATGCTCCTCGAGCCAGTTGATGGTCTCGTAGAGCATGTGCAATACCGACTCTCGCGCCCGGTAACCGTGAGACTCCAGCGGCAGCATCACCAGCCGGGCGGTGCCACCCAGGCCGCGTATCGCCTGGTACAGGCGTTCGCTCTGCATCGGGAAGGTGCCGGAATTGTTGTCTTCGGCGCCGTGAATGATCAGTACCGGTGCGCTGATTCTATGGGCGTGGAAAAACGGCGATACCCGCACGTAGAGATCGGTGTCGTCCCACAACGTGCGCTGCTCGCGCTGAAAGCCGAACGGTGTCAGGCTGCGGTTGTAGGCACCGCTGCGGGCGATGCCGGTACGGAACAGATCGGTGTGCGCCAGCAGACTGGCAGTCATGAACGCCCCGTAGGAATGGCCGCCGACGGCGACGCGCTCCGGGTCGGTGACGCCGCGCTCGGTACCGGCGGCAATCGCGGCTTCGGCATTCAAGGTGATTTCCTCGACGAAGCGGTCATTGGGCTCGAGACCGTCACCGCCAATCACCGGCATGGTGACATTATTGAGCACGGCAAAGCCGCGGGTAACCAGGAACTCGGCGTTCCAATAGCTCAATCGATTGAAACGATAGGGTGAATCAGCCAACTGGCCGGCGGCATCAGCGCTGAGAAACTCGCGCGGATAGGCCCAGATTACGGTCGGCAGGGGGCCGTCACGCTCAGCATCGTAGCCGGCCGGCAGTAGCAAGGTAGCCGACAAGGTTACCCCGTCGTCGCGATCGAAGGTGATCAGCTCGCGCTGGATCTCGCGCAGTGCGGGCAGCGGATGCTCAGTGTGGGTAAGGCGTCGAACGTCGCCAGCAGCCAGATCGCGGATGAAGTAGTCGGGCGGCTC
This sequence comes from Wenzhouxiangellaceae bacterium, assembly GCA_007695005.1. Taxonomy (GTDB): domain Bacteria; phylum Pseudomonadota; class Gammaproteobacteria; order Xanthomonadales; family Wenzhouxiangellaceae; genus Wenzhouxiangella. Next base: position 12,173 of record REEQ01000087.1, read on the forward strand.
ATGCTGGGACTCGCGCTGGGTCAGAATGCGTCTGCTCTCGATATCGAGCAGCGCCAATGAGCGCTCAAAATGTGGCGAGGCCGAGCGCCACAAACGCTCGGTTTCGCCGCTGGCAAGATCCCTGCGATCAACGAACGGGCGATCGCCTTCCGGTGAACCGCCCTGCCCGCTCAACAGAACGGCACCGTTGTCCAGCGCCAGCACGGTCTGGCCGCGCTCGTCGCGGCGGGTCATCGGCACGCCGGGATCGCCATAGCGGTCCTCCCAGTTGCGCTCCCAGATGATTTCGGGCGTGAAGTCCGCGTGGTCTGGTGCCAGTCGGCTGACCCGCTCGACACGACTGTCCCACCAACGCTGCCAGACCAGGGCAGTGTCGCCATCACCGGCCAGGGTCCAGACGATCCGGAACGGCGACTCCAGCAGAGGCTGGGCTGCCGTATCAAAAGGCGCAGCCAGCTGCAACAGACGGTCGCGCACATCAGCCTCCGTGGCCGGGTCACCACCATCGGCTGCCTCGACCCAGATCAGGGTAGCATCCACATCGGCACGCCAGGCGGCGCTGCGCGGTCCGTCGATCACCGCATCGAAGGCAATCGGCAAACCGTCGGCCAGTGGGTTTCTTGTCAGGCGGAAAACCTCGCTGCCGTCAGCGCCAATGACCGTGATTTCATGGCCAAAACGAAAAACCGGCACGGCGTAGGACCAGGGCCGGACCAGGCGCGTCAGCAGCAGGTACTGTCCGTCAGGCGAGGGGCTGAAGGAGGTGAATACGCCAGGACCTTCCAGCACCCGCGTATGGCCGCTCAGGTCGACTCGCACGATCTCGGTCTGGAAGTGGTGTTCGAACAGGCGCTCATCATGGCTGTCGGACAGCAGATCCTGAAAGGTTCGGGTAGGCGCGGCACGGCCGCGGGTTTCGGTCACTACCGGGCCACGCGGCATCAGGTCGCGCAGCGGCGCCTCGCCCCGACCAGCCGGAACGCTGCGATGGATGACGGCGCTGGAGTCCGGCAACCAGGCCATGTCGCCCTGGCCGAAACGTCCCCAGGCCGCATGCACCGGACGATCGCCCCAGCGCTTTGCCCGGGCTTGGCCCGAGGCGAGGTCCATGTCCAGTCGCCACAGGACCACGGCGTCATTCTCCAGCTGCAGCCAGGCCAGGTGCTCACCGTTCGGCGACCAGGCCAGGTCAAGCATGCGCAGCGGCTCAGGCAGGCCGGACACGTTCAGCTCATCGCCGTTGACGCGAATCAGCTCGATGCCGGAGAAATAGCGCGGTTGCGACGGCGCCAGATTGTCAGGATTGAACCGCAGCCCGGCGAGACGGGCTTCGGGAGCGGCCAGTTCAACCAACAGCGGCAGGGGCGGCCGCGACAACATGGCCAGATAGTCGCCGCCTGGGGCCGGAAAGGCTTCGATCGGCGGTGCCATGTCAACCAGTTCAACGATGGCATCCGGCGGGCTGCGATAGCCGACATCAACAGGCGTGGCATGGGCAGTAGCAAGCAGCAACAGCAGGCCTGCAAGGAAGGCGAGGAAACGATTTGAAGTCATTGGGAAAGTCAGTAACGTTGGCATGGGGACAACACCGATCAGCGTCGTTCATGTTACACAAGGGCATGGGCGAATCCTGCGACAATTTCCATGCAGATGAGCCGGGCGGCCGAAAATCGTATCCTGCAAAGGGCAGGAACTCGTAACCTGGGGCATCGCCCCCGGGACCATGCCTGGCCTGGCACCATCGAGCCGGGGCAGGCAATTTTCGCTTTCGGGGTTCGGAAAGTGTTTAGTGTTCGTGTCCGGCTACTGAATGAGAGTGGGTAGGAGAATTCTGGGAAAAACGGATGGCAGATAGCGCAGCAAACAACGCGATCAGGCCTGCAACTAGAAAACAGCGCTGGACCTGGGCGGTACAGATTTTTGTCGTGCTGCTGTTGCTGTGGTTGTTGCTCAATGGCCTTGATCGTTTCCTCGCCGGCCTGCTGGCGGCTGCCGCCGGCGCTGGGCTGGGGGCCTGGCTGGTCAGTGGCCAGCCTCACCCCTGGAAACCGCACCGGCTGATCTGGTTTGCCGGCTTCTTCCTGTGGGAGTCTTTCAAGGGCGGGGTCGACGTAGCCTGGCGGGCCATGCATCCCGGGCTCAAGATCAACCCCTGTTTTTCCAGCCATTGCATTGACCTGCCGACCGGCCAGCCACGCACCTTGATGGTGGCCACTGTCAGCCTGCTGCCGGGCACGCTTAGCGCCGACTTGTCCGAGGATGGCCGGGATCTGGAAATTCACGCGCTGATGCCGGAGGCGATGGCTTCGGTCGAGCGTCTGGAAGCCTGGGTTGCCTGGCTGTTTTCGATCGAATCATGATCGAACTGCTGTTGCCCGCCCTGGTCATTTTCCTGCTGCTGAACCTGGCTGCAGGCATGGTTCGCGTGGCGCGAGGTCCGACCGCAGCTGATCGCATGCTCTCAGCCCTGCTGTTTGGCTCGACCACGGTGGCCATCCTCCTGATCCTGGCCCAATGGATGAATGAGCCGGCTCTGCGCAATGTTGCCCTGCTGTTCGTGATGCTGGCCGCGATTGTCTCGCTGGCCTTCTTCGGCATGCCGCGCGATGACGCCGACGACGGGGAGCAGCGATGAGCACAACTGAGGTACTGGCCGCAGCCCTGCTGCTGGCCGGTGGCCTGTTCTACCTGGCCGGAACCGTCGGCCTGCTGCGCTTTCCGGATGTCTACAGCCGACTGCACGCTCTGACCAAGGCCGACAACCTCGGGCTGCTGCTGGTCTGCTCGGGCCTGAGCTTGCTGGCCGGTAGCTGGCGCGCCGCAGCCCTGCTTGGCACGATCTGGCTGCTGGGCCTGCTGGCCGCCACCGTATCGGCTCACCTGATCGCTCGCCACGCGCGCGCTCGCCACTTCAATGGGGGCGAGCAGTGACGGATCTGGCCGTCGATGTTCTGATTGGCGCAGGATTGCTGGCACTGGCCTGGCAGACGATCATCGGCAAATCACTGTTTCGCGGCATCGTGCTGTTCGTGGTCTTTGGCCTGACCATGGCTCTGGCCTGGGCGCGCATGGGCGCTCCGGATCTGGCCCTGGCCGAAGCTGCCATCGGCGCCGGCGTAACCGGGGCATTGATGCTGGTTGCCTTTCGTCGTCTGGTCAGAATCCGACCGGAACAGAGTGCCCAGCCGGCCTTGCGGCGCTCGCGCCTGGCCCTGCCGGTGGCCGTGCTGGCCGGCAGCCTGGTTGCCGTGATCGGCCTGGCTGTCGTTGCCGTTGAGCGTGATCCCGCCGTCGCCGGCCAGGCCGTGGCCCAAGCCCTGACCGACAGCGGCCTGGGCAATCCGATTACCGGCGTGTTGCTGCTGTATCGCAACCTTGACACCTTGCTGGAAGTTGCGGTGTTGCTGGCCGCCTTTCTGGCCGCACGCACGGTATTCGGCGAGGACGAAGCCCGATCACCAACGCCATCGCGCAGAGAAGTGCCCCTGGTCGGGGCCCTGTTGGCGATCATCGTGCCGCTGACCATACTGATCGCCACCCATCTGTTGCTGGCCGGCAGCCGAGAGCCTGGTGGTGCCTTCCAGGCCGGGGCCGTGCTGGCTGCCAGTGGCGTACTGCTGGTGCTGGCCGGGCGCCTGCAGCCAGCGGCTGGACTATCGAGCTGGCCCGCCCTGGGGCTCACCCTGGGGCTGATGCTGTTCAGCCTGATTGGCCTGGCAGTGATGGCATTCGGCGCCCCCCTGCTCGCCCTGCCGGGGCTGTGGGCGGTGTACCTGATCGAAACGGCGATGATGCTGTCCATTGCCATGACTTTGGTGCTGCTGTTTGCCGGCGCCAGCGGGCTGCGCAGGGGCAGCCCATGAGCTCGACAGCGCTCTATGTGCTGGTTGCCGCCGGCCTGTTCGGGATTGGTGTCTATGGCCTGATCATTGCCAGCCACCTGCTGCGCAAGCTGTTTGCCATCAACATCATGGGCAATGCCATCTTCGTGCTGATGGTTGCCGCCAGCGCACCGCTCGACGGGCGGCCCGATGCCGTGCCGCAGGCGCTGGTGTTGACCGGCATCGTGATCGCGGTGTCGGCCACAGCCTTCGCCCTGGCCCTGATGGTTCAGCTTTACCGGGTCACAGGCCAGGCCAGCTTGGAGGAGGACCCGACCGAGGATGACTGAAGCGCTGCTCGCCGCCCTGGTTTTTCTGCCGCTGCTGGGAGCCTGCCTGCTGCTGCTGGCACCGTCAAGCTGGCGAGCCACCATCCTGCTGGCCGTTACCGTACCCCTGCCCTTTTGTCTGCTGCCGCTGACGCTTTTGATTGCCGATGCTGGCCTGTTCGAAATGACCCTGGCCGGCCATCCTGCACCGCTGGGCATCCGCTGGCGGCTGGATGCCCTGAGCCTGCTCATTCTGTGGCTGAATGTCAGCCTGATGATCCTCGTCGGCCTGGCCGCCGGGGCGCGCTTTGCGCCGGCCAGCGACGTAGGCTTGCGTTTCTGGCCCCTGTGGTTGCTGCTGGCCGGCGGCATCCATGCGCTGTTGCTGTCGGCCGACCTGTTCAACCTCTATGTCACTCTGGAGCTGGTCACCCTGGCCGGAATCGGGCTGATCGCCACCGGCGGCAGCGGTGCGGCCCTGCGCGCAGCGATGCGCTACCTGTTGCTGGCCCTGATGGCCTCGCTGCTCTACCTGCTGGGTGTGGGGCTGGTCTATGCCGAGGCCGGCACGCTGGATCTCTACCAGCTTGGCGAAACACTGGAACCGGGGTTGCTGCCGGCCACCGCGCTTGTCCTGATGCTGGCTGGACTGTTGGTCAAGTCGGCCATTTTTCCGCTCCACGCGTGGCTGCCGGCCGCTCACGGCAACGCGCCGGGGCCGGTCAGCGCAATGCTGTCGGCCATCGTGGTCAAGGTATCGCTCTACATCATCTGGCGGCTTTGGTTCTGGACTGCGGGCGACTGGCAGTTGCCAGCGCCGGGCCTGCTGCTTGGCCTGCTGGGTGCCGGTGCCATCCTCTATGGCTCGGCCCTGGCCCTGGTTCAGAAACGCTTGAAAATGGTGGTGGCCTATTCCACCGTGGCTCAGCTCGGGTACCTGATGCTGATCTTTCCCCTGAGCGGGCTGCTGGCCTGGCAGGCAGCCAGCTATCATCTGATCGCTCACGGTCTGGCCAAGGCCGCCTTGTTCGTCGCTGCCGGCAATATACTTGCCAGCCTGGGCAGCGACCGCCTGCGCCGGCTGGCCGGGCTGGACCAGCGTCTGCCCATGGATGTGTTTGCCCTGGCGCTGGCTTCGGTGAGCCTGATGGGCCTGCCGCCCAGTGGCGGTTTCGTCGGCAAGTGGCTGTTTCTTAGGGCAGCTTATGAGCAGAATGCCTGGGGCTGGATGGCACTGGTCGCCCTTGGTGGCCTGCTCGCGGCCGCCTACCTGTTCCGGGTTCTGGCCCTGACCTGTTTTCATCCACGCAGCCACGGCCACAGCACGCGCCTGCGAGAACCACCCACCCTGGCCAGTCTGGCCGGCCTGCTGCTGGCGCTGGCCGCGATTGCCCTTGGCTTCGCCTCCGCACCGATACTGGCCCTGCTGGAAGCAGCCTGGCCGGGAGCGATGACGCCATGATCGCCCAGCTGATGTTCTGGCTCCCGCTGGCGGCCGTGCTGGTATCGGCGTTCGCCGGCCTCATGATCTTTGTCGCCGGCGAGCGCCGCCAGCGCCTGCGCACCTGGCTGAATATCGCCGCGGCCCTGCTGAAACTGATTCTGGTCGGCCTGATCGGCCTGCTGGTGATGGCCGGTCATAATCCTGAGTTTCGCGTCGCACTGTTGCCGGGGCTGGACCTGGTCCTGCGCGCCGACGGCCTGAGCATGCTGTTTGCCACCCTCTCAGCCCTGCTCTGGCTGGTCACCACGATTTACGCCATTGCCTACCTGGAGCATTCGCCCAACCGGGCCCGCTTCTTCGGCTTTTTCAGCCTGTGCGTAACCTCGACCATGGGCATAGCAATGGCTGGCAACCTACTGACTTTCTTTATTTTTTATGAACTTTTGACACTGACTACCTGGCCCCTGGTCGTTCATACCGGCAGCTCGGCGGCAATGGCCAGCGGCCGCACCTACCTGCGCTACACGCTCACCGGCAGCGCCCTGTTCCTGATCGGGCTGATCTGGCTCTACGGCCTGACCGGCAGCCAGGACTTCATCGCCGGCGGGACGATTGCAGAGCTGGGGCTGGACAATGACTGGGCACTGAAGATCATTTTCTGGCTGCTGGTCATCGGCATGGGGGTCAAGGCGGCCCTGGTGCCGCTGCACCGCTGGCTGCCGCTGGCGATGGTCGCACCGGCGCCGGTCAGCGCCCTGTTGCATGCCGTTGCCGTGGTCAAGGCCGGCGCCTTTGGCCTGGTCCGCCTGGTCGAAGATGTGTTCGGGCCCAACCTGGTCGCCGACCTGGGTCTTGGTCTGCCGCTGGCCGTGCTGGCCTCGATCACCATCATTTACGGATCGGTGCTGGCGCTTTACCAGAACGACATCAAGAAACGCCTGGCCTTCTCCACCGTCAGCCAGGTTTCCTATATCACCCTCGGGATTGCCATCGGCGGGCCGGTGGCCACGATCGGTGGCCTGATCCATCTGGTCCACCAGGGCCTGATGAAAATCACCCTGTTCTTCTGCGCCGGCATTTTTGCCAATCTGCTCGGGGTCAAGAAAATCGAGCAGCTCGACGGCATCGGCCAGCGCCTGCCGTGGACCAGCGCCTGCTTCACTGTCGGAGCTCTGGGCATGATCGGGTTGCCGCCGGTCGCTGGATTCATCAGCAAGTGGTACCTGGGTGCGGGCGCCGTGGCCATGGGGCAGCACTGGGTGATCGCCGTGCTCGTTGCCAGCACCCTGCTCAACGCAGCCTATTTTCTGCCGCTGCTAAAGCGCATCTGGCTGCATCTGCCGCCCGAACAGTGGCCGGCCGAGCATCGCGTCAGCCGCCTGGAGTCGGCTGCCATGATCGGCTCAAGCATCGCCACCGCGAGCTTCGCGCTGGCCGTGGGGCTGCTCGCGGGCCTGCCCTTGAGCCCCTTGAGCTGGGTCACGGGCATCGTCACGGACTACTTTCCATGAGTGCGCTGGCCACCGTCCTGATCCCACTGATCCTGGCGCTGATGCTGGCCGCCCCCGCTGCGCTTCGCGAGATAAGCTATCGGCTGGCACCCTGGGCTCCCTTGCTGCTGCTTTGGCCATGGGCGAGTGCTGGTGAAATCGCCCTGGACTGGCCGCTGCTGGGCCTGGGACTGGCCCTGGATGAAGGCAGTCACCCACTGGCCCTGCTGTGCACCGTAGCCTGGACCCTGGCGGGCTGGCTGGCTCGAGACCGGATAGATCGCAACCGGCGCTGGTTCTGGTCCGGCTGGCTGCTGGCCTTGACTGGCATGCACCTGTTGCTGCTGGCCGACAACCTGGCGACCTTCTACGTCGGCTACGCCATTCTGAGTCTGTCCGCCTATCTCCTGGTCACTCATGCTCGCAGCGAGCAGGCCTGGCGAGCCGGTCGAATCTATCTGATCATGGCGCTGGCTGGCGAGGCCTCGATTCTGGTCGGCGTTCTGCTGCTCGCAGGACAGCTTGGGAATCCTGGCTTTGACGAACTGCAGCAAGCTGCCGATGTCCTCCTGAACTCTTCAGCCCGCTGGTTCCTGTTGGCCGGTTTCGCCGTCAAGCTTGGCATCATACCCCTGCATGTCTGGCTGCCGCTGGCTCACCCGGTCGCCCCCGTGCCCGCCAGCGCGATCCTGTCGGCAGTCATCGTCAAGGCCGGGCTACTGGGTTGCCTGCGCATGGTGCCGGCACTGGCAACCGATCCGCTGTGGCTTGGCCATGCCCTGCTCGTACTCGGTTTGCTGACCACTTTTGGCGGCGCTTTGCTGGGACTTGCTCAAAGCCGCATCAAGACTGTGCTGGCATATTCCACAATCAGCCAGATGGGCCTGATCATGAGCGGGTTTTCTCTGCTGTTCCTGGTCCCGGGCGAGCGTGAGGCCGTACTCGGCATCATTGGCTTGCTGGCATTGCACCATGGCCTGAATAAACTCGCGCTTTTCATGTCCTGCGCCAATCAGCCAGGGTCGAGCCGCTGGCGACTGACATTGTTTGCACTCCCCGCCCTGGCCCTGTGCGCCGTGCCCATGAGCACCGGATTTCTTGCCAAGACAGCCCTCAAATATGAACTTCAGTCGTCACCCGCAGCAGCAGCAGCGGTGTTCCTGCTTACGCTCAGCTCGACGAGCACTGCCTTGCTGATGTGGAAGGCCTTTACCCTCGCCAGACGGATGAACAGCGCTGACCGGAAGGCCGTTCACCCGGCATGGGTCCTGGCCGTGCTGGCTGCAATGGTCCTGCCTTGGTGGACGGCCTGGCAACTGGGCCTCGATGGCATCCTTTCCACCGCCAGCCTGATTGATGGCCTATGGCCATTGCTGCTTGCAATTGTCCTGGTGACAGCGCATGCGCGCTCGCTCCCGACGGCGCGGATAAACCTGCCCGAAGGTGACCTGCTGGCGGTAGTCGAGACTTTGTTCAAACGCTGGTCGTCAGCCCCCGATGCTGGTCTGCGGTTCAGCCTGACTCGTCCAAGCTGGCGCCTTCCTTTGGGGCGCTGGCTACGGCAGCTGGAACAAGCCCAGCGGCGGTTGCCGGTCGCGGGGCTGATCATGCTGCTGATCGGCGGGCTACTCTGGCTGTTGATCGGATTCGCCTGACCAGGGTGCTTTCCCTGGCAAACCGGCTCTCATTGCTTACATCCTCAATAAGCAAGCTTGTCAAGCGACGCGAACAAAGAACGGATCATCGGAAACAGTCAGCGGCGACCAATGCTCACGCTGCCAGTGGCGAAACAGGGCATGGCATTCATCATAACCGGCCACCTCATCTCTCAATTCCTTCAGGTAACAGGCCATGGCCCAGGCACGCTGGTTATCAGGTATCTTGCGCGCCGTCTCCTCCGCCTGCCGGACCTGGGCATTGAGATTGTTCATGAATGACTGCTTGGCACTGACTGTCTGGTCCATCTCATCTTCTCCTGGTGGCTGCCGGTAGGGAGATGATGGACTGTGATGGCCATCACAGTAATCGGAAAGCGGCTGAGAGTGAAGCAGGAAAACACCTCGACTCTTCCTAGGAAATTTCCTAGTGACAAAGTGCGGACGCCAAATCAAAAAAGCCCGCGCAAGATGTAGTGCGCCTTCGTGTTTACGGGGGCAAGGGATGGCTGAAGCTTCGCT
>REEQ01000179.1 GCA_007695005.1 Wenzhouxiangellaceae bacterium
ACCTCAGACCTCAGACCTCAGACCTCAGACCTCAGACCTCAGACCTCAGACCTCATGCCCCCCACGCCCACTCCAATCCCCCTCGACCGCCCACTGCCGGCATCATTGAGCCCGGCGCATGGCTGGCTGGCCTACCGCCAGTTTCCGGTGTTCAGTTGGGCCTGGCTGTGGCGACGGACCCTGCTGTTCGGCCTGTTCGTGCTGCTGTGGGGCATGCTCGCCTCGCTGATGACCCTGGCCGGCGGTGGCACCCCGGAAGATGCGTTTGGGCAACTGGGCTATTTTCTTGTCGGAATGCTGGGTATTGTCGCCGCCGGCCCCTGCCTTGCCATGCTGGTCAGGCACTGGACTCTGCCGGGTCGCCGTCAGCGATTCATGGTCGTTGCTGCGATTGCCATTGGCATGCTGCTGGCCTACCTGGTCGATGCCTGGTCATCTGGCCATTTGAGCCAGATCGATGCAGCCGCGGACACAGGGACAACCGCGCTGGGCCCGGTCGCGCTCACAATCAATGTACTGGTCCTGATTCTGATCTACGGCATACTGGGCGGCGCGGTGGCCTTGCGCGCCTACCTGCTCGAGGATCAGCGGCTTAAGGATCACTACCAGGGTTTGGCCCTGGCCCGACTGGAGCGCGAAAAACTGGAAGCCGATCGTCAGCTTGCCCTGCTCCAGGCCCAGGTCGAACCGCACTTCCTGTTCAACACCCTGGCGACGGTTCGTGCCTCACTACGCAGCGAGCCCGACCATGCCGAGGCTACCCTGGACGCGCTCTGTGATTACCTGCGTGCCACCATTCCGCGCATGCGCCGGCAGGGTGCCGTACCGAGCACGCTGGGCGAACAACTGGATCTGTGTGCCCGATTCTTGAGCGTCATGGACAAGCGCATGCGCGAGCGCCTGGCCTGGTCGATCGAGGCCGATGATCAAGTCCGGACTCAGCCCTTCCCGCCGCTGCTGTTGCTCAGCCTGGTGGAAAATGCGATTCGCCACGGCCTGGAACCCAAGCCCGAAGGCGGGCATATCACGATCAGTGCCGGGCTGGACTCGGACCGATTGTGGGTTGATGTAGCTGACAACGGCTGCGGCCTGCCCGATGCCCCCGGCAGCGGCGTCGGTCTGGACAATATCCGCCAGCAGCTCAAACTGCGCTATGGTGATCAGGCCCGCCTGGCGCTGGAAAGTCCGCCCAGCGGCGGGGTGCGCGCCCGCATCGAGCTGTCTGCCGAGCCCGATGGCAGACCTGGATTGACCGACCGCGAAGACGCGAAGAGCGCAAAGCAAGGGTGCTGAGTGGATAACGCAACCCTATTTCTTTTCCGCGAGCCTGTCGCGCAAGCGACCCGCGAAGCGATGCTTTGTGGCCTCATGATCCTTGCGACCTTCGCGTCTTTGCGGTCAGCAAAGGTAGTAAAACTACATGACTAGCACCGAAAAGTCCTGGCGGGTCGTCATAGCCGAGGATGAGCGGGATCAGCGCGAAGCCCTGGTGCGACTGCTGGAAACGCACTGGCCCGAGGCTGAGCTGGTGGCCGTCTGTGCCGACGGTCGCGAAGCGCTGGCGGCATTACAGAACCACAAGCCCAACGTGCTGATGACCGACATCCGAATGCCCGGTGTTACCGGCCTGGAACTGGCCAGTGAGGCCAGCGGGAAGGCCGAGGTGGTGCTGATTACCGCCTACCAGGATCATGCCGTTGAGGCTTTCGAAACCGGCGCTCTGGACTACCTGCTGAAGCCCGTCACCGCTGAGCGTTTCAACCAGACCGTCAACAGGCTGCGCAGTCGCCTGGACACCGGCACGCCATCCGACCTGAGTCGCGCCCTGGCCGAGCTGGAGAAGCGCCTGGCCGGCGCCGAGCCGCAGTGGCTGAAGTGGATTACCGCCAGCATCGGCGACAGCGTGCGCCTGGTTGCGGTGGAAGAGGTGATGTTCTTTCAGGCCAGCGACAAGTACGTGCGCGTGGTCACGGCCGACGACGAAGCGGTGATCCGGATGAGCCTGAAGCAACTGGAAGAGTGTCTAGACCCGAACCAATTCTGGCGCATCCACCGCTCCAGCATCGTGGCCGTTACCGCCATCGATCGGGTCGACAAGGACGAGCTGGGTCGCTGGTGGTTGCGGCTGAAAAACCACCCGGAAAAGCTCCCGGTCAGCGAGGGTGAGCGGGCGCGGTTTCGGGGGATGTGAGTGCCTGCTAAAGACCGCCCTCGTCATCTTCCTTGTCGCTGTATGTCAGCGGCGCAAACCTGGACTCACCGGCGGTCTGGCGAAAATGCTCCAGCGCCCAGCGCACCGACGGAAAGGCAATGTCATCAAAGGGAATCTGATCCCAGGTAAACAAACCCACCTCGCGTGACTCTGGCCCGGCTGCAATGTCGGGGCTACTCAGCCGGGCCCGGTAGATCAACTGCACCTGGCTGATTCGGGTAATTGCATAAGTGGCCAGCAACTGATCGATCACCAGCCGCGCCCGCGCCTCTTCCCAGGCCTCGCGCACCGCCCCCTGCTCGGGGCTTTCATTCAGCTCCAGGTAGCCGGCCGGCAAAGTCCAGTAGCCGTCGCGTGGGTTGATTGCTCGTCGGCACAGCAGGATGCGGTCTTCCCAGGTCGCAACACTGCCAACCACGATTTTCGGATTCTCGTAATTGACAAAACCGCAGCGCTGGCAAACCTCGCGCTCGCGATCATCCCCGTCCGGCTTGCGGGTCGAGAAATCCGGTTGAGTAATGGTTTCCATCGTTGAATGCTAACCGGTCGCAGTCGGCAAAGCGTGCACTCGCGGCTTGCCGGGTTGGAAAAGATCGTCCAACCTCCTCCAACCTGACCAGCGTAGCCCGGGGCCACGTCCCCGGGGGCCATGTTCAGATTGCCTCCAAAGGTATGGGCATGAACCCAAACCTGCTCGGCACCTGGCCTCCACAACCCGAGAATTGGCTTGACGGCAACGGCGCCTGCGGAGACACTTCAGCGTTCATGAATGTTGACAGGAGTTTTGCCCGTGAGATACCTGATGCTGTGCTTGATCGCCGTGGCCGTGGTCGCCACCAGCTTGGCTTTTGCCTCGCCGTCCGTGGAAGATCAGATCAAGGCGCGCCAGTCGGCCTACACCTTCATGGGCTGGAACATGAACCGTATCCGCGCCCAGGTCATTGACGGCGATGTCGAGTTCAACGCCGGGCAGGTCCAGGCCGCCGCCAATGCCATTGCCGCGATCGCCAATTCAGGCATGAGCGCCATGTTCGGCCCCGACACCACTACCGGCACCGGCTGGAAGCCGACCCGTCTGCGCCCCGAGTTTTTCGAGGACATGGCCCGCACTGGGGAAATCGCCGGCAACTTCATCCGCGAAGCCAACGCCCTGGCCGAAGCCGCCGAAAGCGGCGACCGTGACGCCATCGCCCGCCAGTTCCGCGCTACCGCTGATTCCTGCGGCGCCTGTCATCGGCCGTTTCGGGCGTCGGAATAAACAAAGCAGAACAGGCGAGGCCTTGTGCTTTGCGGTGTGTGCGCATATTATGTGCGCACTTTCCGTAGCGAGCGAAAACAATGCCTGTTGAGTCTGCGAACGAGGAAAAATCAGCCGTCAATCTGCGGATTCGGACTTCTTTGAAAACAAGGGCAAAAAGTCTCGGCGTGAATCTGTCCCAGACTTTGGAGAGGTCGCTCGAAGTCGAAATCCGCCGCCGGGAACAACTCGAGTGGTTGGAGTCCAATCGCCAGGCAATTGAGGCTTATAACCGGCGCATCGATGAGCGCGGCCCGGCCCTGGCCGCTTATCGTAGTTTCTGATGCTGGCATGCCGCAATTTGATTACTATGCGAACCCCAATCCCCAGTCGCGGGAATGGGCCCCCTACATTATCGATCTTCAGCATGAAATGCTGAGTTCACTGGGTACCCGAGTCATGGCCCCATTGGTCGTGGCCAAGCCATCAGGGGAGCCAACGATGCAACGGCTCAATCCAGTGATTTCCATCGAGGATCAGGATTACTTCCTGTCAACCGCCGAAATGGCCGCCGTGCCCGTTAAAGAACTCTCGTCGTGCCGCGGCAATCTATCTGAGCATCGCGACGAGCTGCTGGCTGCGGTCGACCTGCTCTTCACTGCGGTATAGATTTTCTACCAGCCAAGGTCCGGCGGTGGGGGCGGCGGGGGCGAGAGCAGTGCGCCATTGGCCACCCAGACTGCGGCTACCGCGATGGCAACGGCGATAACGAAGGCAAGCCAGCCGCCGCCGCGTGCGTCTTCGGCGGCACGCTGGTTTTCAACCGCCTTGCGGCCGGTGAGCATGGGCTTGACCAGGCGTTCGCGCTTGATCAGCTCGTGGAAGGCGATGGCGGCCAGGTGCAGGG
>REEQ01000081.1 GCA_007695005.1 Wenzhouxiangellaceae bacterium
TCTCCTACCGCTACCCGCTGGTGGACGGGCAGGGCAATTTCGGCTCTCCCGATGACCCGAAATCGTTTGCCGCGATGCGCTACACCGAGTCGCGGCTGGCGCCCTATGCCCGCACCTTGCTGGCCGAGTTGGGCCAGGGTACGGCAGACTGGGTGCCGAACTTCGACGGTACGCTGAAGGAGCCGAAACTGTTGCCGGCACGCCTGCCGAACCTGCTGCTCAATGGCGGGCAGGGCATCGCGGTGGGGATGGCAACGGACATTCCTCCGCACAACCTGCGTGAAGTGGTGGCCGCCTGCGTACGTTTGCTGGAAAAGCCCGCGACCAGCGTGGCTGAGCTTTGCGAACATATCCAGGCCCCGGATTTCCCCACCGGGGGCGAAATCATCAGCTCGCGTGCCGATATTCTTGCGCTCTACGAGACCGGCCACGGGGCAGTCCGTCAGCGCGCGATCTGGGAGCGGGAGGGTGAAGAAGTGATCATCACCGCGCTGCCGCACCAGGTCTCGCCGGCCAAGGTACTGGAACAGATCGCCGCCCAGATGCAGGCCAAGAAGCTGCCGCTGGTGGCTGATCTGCGTGACGAGTCCGACCATGAACATCCGACTCGCCTGGTCATCGTGCCGCGCAGCAACCGGGTTGATATCGATGCCTTGATGGATCACCTGTTCGCAACCACCGACCTTGAACGCTCGGTGCGGGTGAATTTCAATGTCATCGGCAACGACGGCAAGCCGGGGGTTCGGAACCTGCGTGAGTTGCTGGGCGAGTGGCTGGCTTACCGTCGCCAGACCGTCACCCGGCGCCTGGGGTATCGTCTGGACCAGGTGGTCGACCGCCTGCACGTGCTCGAAGGTCTGCTGATCGCCTACCTGAATATCGACGAAGTCATCCATATCATCCGCACCGAGGACAAGCCCAAGCCGGTGTTGATGGCGCGTTTCGGTCTGACCGGCACCCAGGCCGAAGCGATTCTCGAGCTCAAACTTCGCCACCTGGCCAGGCTCGAAGAGTTCAAGATCCAGGGCGAGAAGGATGAGCTGGAGGCCGAGCGCAAGGGCCTGGAGTCAATTCTGAATTCACCGCGCAAGCTGACCCGACTGATCCGTGACGAACTATTGGCCGATGCCGAGCAATACGGTGATGAGCGGCGGTCGCGACTGATCGAGCGCGATGCCGCCCAGGCGCTGAAGGAAACCGACCTGGTGCCGTCCGAGCCGGTTACCGTGGTGTTGAGCGAGAACGGCTGGGTGCGCGCCGCCAAGGGTCATGAGATCAAACCTGAGGACCTGAACTACCGCGCCGGTGATGGCTTTCTCGCCGCCAGCCGGGGGCGCAGCAACCAGCTCGCCTGCTTTATCGATGCCAGTGGTCGCAGCTACTCCATGCCTGCCCATGAACTGCCTTCGGCCCGCAGCCTTGGGGAACCATTGACCGGGCGCTTTGCGCCGGCTGCCGGGATTGGCTTTCGTGGCGTTGCGATCGGCGCCGCTGAGGACCGGGTGTTGCTGGCCTCCAGCGCAGGCTATGGTTTCGTCACCGCATTGGAAAACCTGCACAGCCGCCAGAAGGCCGGCAAGCAGCTGATCAGCCTGCCGGACGGCGCCGAGGTGCTGCCCGTTGCTCCTGTCAGCGACGTCGAAGAGGGTGTGATTGTTTGCGCGACCAGCGAGGGATATCTGTTGGCCTACTACGTTGCCGAGCTGCCGGAACTGGCCCGTGGCAAGGGCAACAAGCTGATCAATATCCCGCCCAAGGCCCGCAAGGATGGGGAGACCATGGCCGGCGCGATCGTCATTGCCTCAGGCCAGGATTGCCTGGTCTGGGCGGGTCAGCGCTATCTGCGCCTCTCCTGGTCGGACACTGAGCGATTCTGGGGCGAGCGCGCCCAGCGCGGGCGCAAGCTTCCGCGGGGCTTTCAGCGGGTGACTCACCTGAGTCTGGCTGAGTGATGAATCGCGCCGGCGAATGATTTCGCAGAGGTTTCTAAAGCCCTGCAAGCGCGCTAGACTTGGTGCCTGGAGAGGGGCCGTGAAAGGGGACCGTTTTGCGGGCAGCGAGGAGACGACCCGAATGAACCCTGTGCGAAACATCCTGCGTAAAGCCGGCGGTGCGCTGCTTTTGTTGCTGCTGATGGCCTACCTGGTCGCCTGCCAGACGATTCCGGTGGAAGCGGAGCCCGAACCCGAGCCCGAGCCCGAGCCGCCCACGACCGCGGTGGAGCCTGAGCCGCAGCCGGAAGCGCCTCCGGCCACCCTGCAGAATGCCGTTGACTTGCTTGATCTTGGTGAGGTCGACGAGGCCGAGGCCGTCCTTGTTCGAATCCTCGAACGCACGCCTGGCAGCCGGATTGCCCGCCGCCTGCTTGGGCAAATCCAAAGCGATCCGATCGAGCTGATGGGCGCTGACTACGATGTGGTGGAAGTACAGGCTGGAGAGTCGCTGTCAGTCATTGCCCATCGGGAGCTGGGTGATTCCCTGCAGTTTTTTGCCCTGGCCCGCTATAACGGCATTACCGTTCCGCGCCGCCTGGCACCCGGCATGGTGGTGCGCATTCCCCGGCAGCTGCGGCCCAAGCCTGCCGTTGACACAGAGGCTGAGTCGGTAACGGTGAGCGTGGAGAGTGGTAATGAGGCAGCCGCCCAGCTTGCAGAAGAACTGCCTGGCGACGACGAAGCCTTGGCTCGAAAGCGTCGCGCCGGCGTACTGTATGCCGAAGGCCTGAGTGAACGTCAGGCAGGTAACTATTACCTTGCGATCAGTCGCTTTGACCAGGCTGTCGAACTCGATCCGGACCTGGCCGAGGCCAGTCAGGCGGCAGCGGCCACGCGCGCGGAGCTGGTCGAACGACTGCATGAACAAGCGCTGGGCCTCTACCGCGACCAGCGCATTGATGAGTCGATCGCATTGTGGGAGGAAGCCGTGGCACTGAATCCCGAGTTTGAACCCGCCCAGGTCAATCTGGAGCGGGCTCGCGCCGTGCAAAGGCGCCTGCGAGAACTGGACTAAGGAGCTGCCCGGGCACAGGTCCGGGTCAGTGGTCCTCGGCGACGATCTCCAGCAGCGGCGCATCAGCCTCCAGGGTGTCGCCGGCTGTGACACTGATCTGACCCACCCGGCCGGCAAACGGAGCCTTGATGGCAAGTTCCATCTTCATTGCTTCCATTACCGCCACGGTTTGTCCCTCGGCCACGGATTCATCGGCGCTGACCCGTATCTCCAGGACTTTGCCGGGCATGGGGGCGATGATGCGCCCGTCGGCAGCGCCCCCGGCCGCCAGAGCCTCGAAGCGGGTGTGGCGCTGCAGTCGCCAGCGCTGCCCCGGCAGGCAAACATCCAGTTGCATGCCATCGGCACTGGCAAACAGGAACAGGTGACAGTGCTGGTCGTCCACGGCCAGGCTGTAGTGATGATCGGCCAGAGCGGTCAGGCGTGCGCTCAATGTCTTGACCCCCGTGTCAAGCCGATAGCCATCCGCTGCGCTGCCCGTTGCCTGTACGTTCAGGCGCTCGCCCTGGCACTCGATGTCCAGACTGCGCGCTTCTTCTGCGCCGACCCGCCAGCCGTCGGCTTGCGCCCAGGGTCCGCCGCCGCTGGCGGCTTCCGACTCGACCACGCTTGACCAGTAACATGCCCCGGCTGCCAGCGCCACGTCAGGTAGCTCGTTGTCGCCAATGACGCTGTCAAGGTCGCGGTCAAGCAGGCCGGTATCGAGTCGCGCTTCGACGAATACGGGCGCATCGGCCAGGCGCTGCAGGAAACTGAGGTTGGTGGTCGGTCCGTCCACAAAGCAGGCAGCCAGGGCCCGACTCAGGCGGGCGCGGCAGCGATCCCGGTCGCTGTCATGGACAATCAGCTTGGCGATCATCGGGTCGTAGTGCATGCTGACCTCATCGCCGGCCTCGATACCGGTGTCAACGCGCACATCCGGATCTGCCGGGAAGACCAGCTGTTTGATCAAACCGGAGGAGGGCACAAAGCCCCGTTCCGGGTCTTCGGCGTACAGGCGCGCTTCCATGGCGTGGCCCTGTGCCCGGATCTGGTTCTGGCTCAGCGGCAGCGGATGGCCAGCGGCCACGCGCAGTTGCCATTCGACCAGGTCGAGCCCGGTGATCATTTCCGTGACCGGGTGCTCGACCTGGAGACGGGTGTTCATTTCCAGGAAAAAGAATTCATCGCCGTCGACCAGGAATTCCACCGTCCCGGCACCCAGGTAATCAACGGCCTCGG
>REEQ01000201.1 GCA_007695005.1 Wenzhouxiangellaceae bacterium
CTGCGCGAGCGACGCGAAGACATCCTGCCGCTGGCCGAGCACTTCGCCATGCGCATGACACGGGAATTGGGGCGCGAGCTTTTCCCCGGCTTTTCCTCCGGCGGGCGCGAGCAGCTGATGAGTTATCCATGGCCTGGCAATGTACGACAGCTGAAAAATGTCGTCGAGCGGGCAATATACCGGCACACTGACCACGAACAGCCGGTTGGCGGCCTTCAGTTCGACCCCTTCGACTCGCCCTGGCGCCCCCAGTCAATGTCGGAACGGCAGCCGAGCCCGGCCCGGCGTCCTGACGATGCCCTGCCCGATGATTTGCGCCAGCACCTGGACCAGATTGAGCGCGATTGCGTGGAGCGTGCGCTGGATGCCTGCCAGGGCCACCAGGGGCGTGCGGCCAGGCGACTCGGTCTGAGCTACGACCAACTGCGGGGAATCATCCGCAAACACGCCATCAAACAGCCGGATTGAGCCCGTCCGGAGCCGCCTCGACCCGATTGCGTCCGTTGCGCTTGGCCTGGTAGAGGGCCTGATCGGCCCGTTCCAGCATGCCCATAAAACTGTCCTCACCCTTGACCAGGCCGGCAAGACCGATGCTCACGCTCATGCGAATTTCGACATTGCCGGTTTTCATCGGCGAGTCGGCCAGGCAGCTCCGCAGCTTCTCGGCCACGGCCATGGCCTGTTGCTGTTTGATCTCGCGCAGCAAGACCGCGAACTCCTCTCCGCCAAGACGCCCGATCAGGTCCTCCTGGCGCAGGCACTGACGGCAAACCCTGGAGAACCAGACCAGCGCCTGATCACCCACCAGATGGCCGTGGCCATCGTTGATCGCCTTGAACCGATCAAGATCAAGCACCAGCAGGGCCAGGCTGGTGTCCCGACTGAGCGCTTCTGCATGGGCGGCGCGGGCCTGCTTCAGAAACTGGCGCCGGGTGCTGAAACCGGTCAGCGAATCGGTGTTGGCGAGGTTGGCCAGCTCCTGCTCGGCGCGAATGCCGCGGATCGCGGCGCCGATGGTTGCAGCGGCAATGCCCAGGGCATTGATTTCCGCCGAGCTCCAGCTGCGCCCACGGCGGCAATCATCAAACCCGATCTGACCCCAGAACTGCCCCTCGACAATGATTGGCACCACCGCAATCGACCTTATATTTTGCGGCAACAGCAAGGCGCGCTCCGGTTCCGGGATCTCCTCTACCCGGCCATGGACGGCCAGACCACGCTCCAGACTGCTGCGGAAGTTGGGAATCACTTCGTCGTAGTCCATGCCCTGCATTTCCGGATTCTGCAACTGCGGCTGAATGCCCTCTGCAACCCACTCGAAGCGCTGGCTGGCAAGCAAGCGTCCACTGACCGGATCGCGATGGTTTTCGAATACATAGACCCGGTCAGCCTCAACCGCACGGCCCAGGGCACCCAGGGCACGCTGAAGGACATCCTGGCGATCGCCATGATTGAACAGCAGGCGAGCACCTTCGGCCAGTGCTGCCAGAATGGCTTCCCGGGAATCCTGCGCGTGTTCGGCCCGACGCCGACCAGGGCGCTCGGCCCGACCCAGCCGCCGCCGCAATCGATGGTTCTGGTATCCAAACACGACCAGGACCAGCAGCAGCACGCCCAGCACGAGGGCCAGCCAGCCAAAATGGACCAGGCCGTCAGGCATTGCGACTGCTCCCTCCGGCTACACGGCTCCCGGCGGTCCGGGTCGGCACAAGCCAGAACACCGCGGCAATCAGCACAAGTCCCAGCCCAACCAGCAGGCCGAACCAGGCCTGGGTATCACGCCCCGGCTCCAGTACCGCCAAGGAGTGTCTGGCTGGGTGATGGTGGACAATCACCTCTGTGCCAGGCGCGTAGCGAGACCGAACCAGCTCCAGGGCATCCTGATCAAGACCGGCAAAGCGCTTGGTGAAGCGCACCCGCTCGGCCTGAAAAACGCTGCCGTCTACCTCATAGACATACTCGATCTTTACGCGCCAGGTTTCTCCGGCCCGGCCGGCATCAACCGGACTGGCCTCGAACGACTGGACTACCCCGACTGCCTTTGGCCAATCCGCACTGCTGGTGCCCATCCACAGCAGGAACAGGCGATCGCCAAGCAGCAGCGATGCCAGCAGCAGTATGAAAACCGCGGCGATCCGACGGGCCTGTTTTTGAACGCGCCTTTCCACTGCCACTCCCCGTGCTAACATTCGCTGCGACATTTGCCGGCCAGACTTGGCAAGAGTAATGTCAATCAGTCAAAACTGAAGCATCCATAATCATGACAAGAATTGTAACGGCTATCAGCTGGTATACCCTGGCCACGCTTGCCTTCGGCATTTTCGTGCTCGACCAGACCCACGCTCAAGTCACAAGCGGCCAGACCCGGGCACAGACCCAGACTCAGACATCGCTGCGTCTGGCCGACCCAAAAGTCGTCGAGCGGCTGAAGGCGGAAGACAGACAGAACCCCGGCCTGCCAAGACACCTCGCCGCACATGAACGGCGGCTGCAGCAACAGACCCGGCTGCCGCGTTTTACCCCGGCCAGCCTGCCGGACTACCCCTTCCTGCGCACAGCTGCCGAGTACGAGCCCAACCAGGCCATTCTGATGCGCTGGGGGCAATTCAATGCCGTGTTGACCAGCATGATCGTTCCGATCACTACCGGCGACTCTCGCGCCAGGGTCAAGCTGATCGTTGCCAACCAGACGCAACAGAACAGCGCGGCCGCCGCGCTTGCCAGTGCCGGTGCCAACCTGGACCGGGTTCGCTTCATCCAGGCCCCCAGCGACTCGGTCTGGATCCGGGACTACGGCCCGCGTTTTTCCTTTGGGAACTTTGGCCACATCATCATCGATCACACCTATGACCGGCCGCGCCCGCAGGACAACGGCATTCCGACGGCCGTGGCGGGCGAGCTCAATGTCAATCGTTACCTGCTGCCACTGGCCCAGGGCGGCGGGAACTATCACAGCTTTTCCTATGGTGAAGCCTTCATCACCGATCACATTCTTCGCGAGAATCCCGGTGTCAGCCAGCAACAGATGGAGCAGTATTTCGCCGCCTTCCAGGGGGTGGACCTGACCTTTTTTGGAACCCTTTCGGTAGACCCGAACGGCAATACCAACGGCCCTTGGTCAAGCTGGTATGACGGCACCGGCCATCTCGACATGTGGTTCCTGCCGGTCGACGACAACACAGTGATTATCGGCGAATATTCGCCCAGCGAGTGGAACGGTATCCCTCACCAGGTCACCGAGGACGCAGTAGCCGTCATGACCGAGCGCGGATATACCGTGCTGCGCACCCCTGGGTGGCGCGCCTCCAGCACCCACTTCACCTACACCAACGCGGTGATCGTCAACGATCTGGTGCTGGTCTGCACATTCAACGGCTATCCCAGCCAGAACACGGCAGCCCTCAACACCTTCGAGCAGGCCTTTCCTGATCGCACCATCGTCCCGGTTAACTGCAGCGACATCATCGGCTTTTCAGGTGCCCTGCATTGCATCGTCAAACACATGCCCTTCGACGAAATTACCTCATCTCGCCCCCCTTACTACACCTGGCCGGGCAGGCCGTAAGCGAGGGCTTGCTGGCAGACCGAAGCACACTGATAAATCACCTTTGAAATTGCCTATAATCGGGTTTCTCAAATTCAGTCAGCAGGGAATCGGGGATGAAGTTGGTGCACGCGGCCTTCCGGACCGCACTATTGATGGCTTTGCTTGCCTTGGCCACGGGATGTTCCATCTCCCGGCACGTGGTGCCAGTGGAGTCAGCCACCCAAATCGAAAAAATCCATGTACTGCACAATGATCGCGTTCACATGGAAGGACTCAACGATGCGCTGGTGGAAATTTTCCAGTCCTTGGGTTTCGATGCCGAGCTATTCGAGGGAGACCGTCCGCCGGGCGCCCTTCATACCTTCACCTTTACGGCGAACTGGGCATGGGACATGGCCATGTACCTGACCTACTTCCGCGGCACTTTGCTTGAAGACGGGCGCATCATTGGCGAGGTTGAGTACGATGCCCGATCAGGCGGCAGCAACATGTCGAAGTTCGGCAGCACCGAGTCCAAAATTCAACCCTTGATCGCCGAGATGCTGGGCCGGGTTCAATAACTGCGGGCCAATGCTCTCGAAACGAGCCGGAGACCTCGAACAGGGCCTTTGAGCCCGTGCACTATTCTCCCAGAGGTTTCCTAGTGGTCC
>REEQ01000203.1 GCA_007695005.1 Wenzhouxiangellaceae bacterium
GCCAGCGGTGATCCGGCTGTCGGCCAGAGTATCGAGTGCAGTACGGCTGCCGGCTTTGGCGTGGGCGTATCCGGGCAGATCCGGTTACTGTTCGATGTCGCCTGGCCGGGTGCCCTCGAAGTGCCCCTGACCGCGAACATCGGCGATACCACGCGTGCTGCGCCGAGCATGGGAACCTGCCTCGCCGACCCCGAGATCGACGGCTGTGGCAAGCACTGGATTCCAGTCATGGACAGCCTGTTCTGCGATCGCTTCGAAAACCCGACCGGCGGCTGCAGGCCGCTGTAGATATCAGCGACTCAGCGTCCAGACAGCACCATAGAGCAGCAATGAAATGAGCACATAGACCAGCTCCACCTTGCGTCGTCTGGTCGGGTTGTTACGGGCCCGGCTCAAGTCGATGACCATCTGGTAGAGCAGGAAAGTGTAGAGCACGTAGTAGAGAAAAGGTATGACATGGACGGCGACTGGAAAGTCGCCGGCGCGTTTGCCGAACATGGCCAGCAGCAGGTCGATCTGGGCATAGATGCCGAACAGGCCCAGTCCTGCATTGATGAACATCCACTTGACTTCGTCGAACCCGAAGATGGCCAGATAGAAGACCGTGTAGATCAGGATCGCGAAGCCGCCGTGGATGTATAGAAAGAACAGATCGGTTGACTCTTCGCCGTAGGCCAGGAAAAAGCCCGACCCGCCAAAGCCCAGCATGTGAAACAGAAAGAACGGATAGACGAAGCAACCCGGAAATGCCTTTTGGCCCTTGGGCGGCAAGGGGAAGTCGATAAAGGGAGGTGAGGGGGCTTCCCTATTTTCCGTGGTGTTTGGGTCTTTTGTCATCTCGGGCGTCAATCAGGGTTATCGTTCAATCCTGGTCTGATCATTCGGAAAGCATGGTAAATACCTGCCATTCAAAGTGCCCCTTTTCAGCCAGCCTGATCTGGTAGCCTTTCTCGAATGCAATTTGCCATTATCCTGGGTGCGGTCATTGGTTGGCTGATTGGCGGCTTTGCCGGCATGGCGCTGGGAGCGGTGTTCGGATGGCTGCTGTTGCGCGTGCCGCTGCCCGTGGCCAGGGCGGATCTGGAAGGTCCTTTTCTTGACACAACCTTTGCCGTCATGGGCGCGCTTTGCAAAGCTGATGGGCGGGTCAGTCGGGCCGAGATTGCGGTCGCGGAAAGCTACTTCGACAAGCTGGCATTGTCTGCCCAACAGCGCCAGGCAGCGCGGGAGTCCTTTGCCCGCGGCAAGTGTGTTGGCTTTGACCTGTATGGTGAAATAAGCCGCCTGCGTCAATTGCTGCATCGGCAGCCGGCGTTTCTGCAGCTGTTTTTGCAGATTCAGCTCTCCGCAGTGGCTGCCGACGGCGTGGTGGAGGAAGCCGAACACCGGATGATGCTGCGGGTGGCCGATGCGCTTGGATTGCGGCCGGAGGATGTGGCCCGCATCGAGGCCATGCTGCGCACGGCGTCCGCAGGCTCGGATACACCGACAGCGCAGGTTCGGGAAGATGCCTATGCAGTACTTGGTGTTTCACCCTCGGCCAGTGATGCCGAGGTCAAGCAGGCTTACCGGCGACTGATGAGTCGCTACCATCCCGACAAGTTCGCCGCCCGCGGTCTGTGCGAACGCACCCGCGCCGTCGCAGAGGAGCGCGTTCACGAGGTCCGCAAGGCTTACGATTCGATCAAGCGAAGGCGCAGGGATTCCTGAAGTTGAAAAGGGTTTTCGAAAACAACAATGATGATGCTCGCGCATTGGCGCGGAGGTGCAGTGAAAGGATGAAGATCGGGTCTTGGCTGCTGGTTCTTGTAATTGTCGGGATGCTGTGGCTGGCTGGATCGGTTCAGGCTGGGCTGCGTGTGTTGCCCAGTCCGGCAGGAGTGGGGAGTCTGGCGCCGAGCTGGGCGGAGCTGGCTGATGGGCGGGCGGTGCTGAGCTGGCTGGAAAAGCTTGACGAGGGCCATGCCTTTCGCTTTGCGGTATTCGATGGCGAGGACTTCGGGCCGGCGGGTGAAATTGCCCGTGGCGAGGACTGGTTTGCCAATTGGGCGGACATGCCGGGGCTGTTCGAGCTGGACAGCGGCGCCTGGCTGGCGCACTGGCTGGTCAAGTCCGGGCCGGCGACCTATGCCTACGATGTGGTGATGGCGGTATCGACCGATCAGGGCGAAACCTGGTCAGAGCCGTTCAGTCCGCACGACGACGGCACCCAGACCGAGCATGGTTTCGTCAGTTACTTTGACCAGCCACCGGAAAGCGCCGGCGTGATCTGGCTGGATGGCCGCGAAACCGCCGGTGGTAATCACGACGGGCATGGCGCCGACCATCATCATCACGGCCACGGCGATATGACCTTGCGTTACGCCACGGTCGCTGTATCCGGCAAAGTATCCGATCCGGCCTTGCTGGATAAGCGCGTCTGCGACTGTTGCCAGACTGCCTCGGCCATGACCGCGGCTGGGCCCGTTGTGGTGTACCGCGGCCGAAGTGCTGAGGAAGTTCGCGATATTCGCGTGGTTCGCAGGCTGGAAAACGGCTGGACGGACCCGGTCAAGGTGCACGAGGATGGCTGGCGCATCGAAGCCTGCCCGGTCAATGGCCCGGCTCTTGTCGCCCGAGAGCAGGAGCTGGTCGCCGCCTGGTTCACGCTGGGCGCAGACGACCGGCCCCGCGTCGAACTTGCCGGCTCCCAGGATGCCGGCGCCAGTTTCAATCACCTGGCCACGCTGGGGCAGGACCAGGCCCTGGGTCGGGTAGATCTGGCCTGGTGGCAGGGTGGCTTTGTGGCCTCCTGGCTCGATCAGGTGGACGGCGCTGCCCGGCTGCAGTTGGCTTACTTCGACCAGGGCGGGGAGCTGGTCCGCACGCGCGAGCTGGCGGCGCTGGATGGCGGGCGGGTCAGTGGTTTTCCGAGGCTGCTGGCCCTTGATGATCAGCAGTTGCTGGTTGCCTGGACCGAGCCGGGCTCAACCGGCACCAGGGTCAACGTGGCGCTCGTCGTTAACGAATCAAGCGATTGAATCCTTCCGCCATTGCGCAGCCCGCAAGAACTCCAGAATCACTTCGCGCCAGCCTGACAAAGTCGGGGTAACATGATCGCTCCTGTCGGTGCAGGGAGCCCGAGCACAGGAACGGTGGTCGTGCCGGTGCCTGGGCGCCGTGGAGCGGCTGCGCCATGGCCTGGTTTGAACGGAAAACGACGTGTCCAGTCAGTCAGATACTGAAGACATCACGCGCTTGCTCGAGGAGATCCGGCAGTCTCCGGATCAATTCGAGCGCCTGGTGCCGCTGATGTACGACGATCTCAAACGCATTGGCCACAACCAGCGCGCGGCAGCCGGGTATATCGCCGGGCCGACCCTGCAAACCACGGCCCTGGTCAACGAAGCATTCCTCAAGTTGCAGGGGCGTATCCATGCTGGGGTCGAGAATCGTCTGCATTTCAAGCGCCTGATGGCCAAGGTCATGCGGCAGCTCATCGTTGACTATGCCCGGCGCCAGGCAGCCGCCAAGCGTGGCGGTCCGATGGTTAACGAAGAATGGACAGAGCAGATGGGCGCGGTCGAAGAAGATTCGGATTTTACGCTGAGCCTGGAAGCCAGCCTGATCCAAATGGAAAAAGAGCAGCCGCGCCGGGCCGAAGTCATGGTGGCCAATGTCTTTCTCGGCTGCTCTGCCATCGAGATCGCCGAGATGCTGGATCTGTCAGAGCGCACCGTGCGCAGAGAATTGCAAAAAGGCAGGGCCTGGTTGATGGTCGAACTGGCCGATGCACGCTGAACAGCGCCCAAGACTGACCGCCGGCCGGCGGCGCCTTCTGGATGATTTGATGGACCATTTTCTCGATATGGAAAGCACCGAGCGTGTCATCCAGCTCGAGCGGTTCAGGCGGCGCTATCCGCGCCTGCACGTCTGGCTGGATCGATTGCTGGCCGAGGCCGCCTGTCCAACCGAGTTCTTCGGCAGTGCCGTGGCCCGAACGGCCGATCGCGCCCTGGGGCGTACGGCCGAACTCCCGGTGTTGAAAGCAGGCGACCGGCTCGGTCCCTGGCGTGTTGTTGCCCCGGCCGGCCAGGGCGGTATGGGGGTGGTGTACCGTGTCGAGCGCGCCGACGGGGCCTTCGAGATGACCGCAGCGATCAAGCTGATTGCCTCG
>REEQ01000037.1 GCA_007695005.1 Wenzhouxiangellaceae bacterium
AAAATGGTCGGAGCGGGGAGATTCGAACTCCCGACCCCCACAACCCCATTGTGGTGCGCTACCAGGCTGCGCTACGCTCCGACCGGAAAAACTGACTGCGGGGAACAATCCGCTATTGTACCGCGAAAGAAGGGCCGTGAAAACGGAAAGCTTGCTTGAAGCCGTGTGTTCAGCGCCGAAGAACGTGCAGGACTTCCTCCAGCTCGGTCCGGATCTGGCGCACCAGCTGCTGGGAGCGAGACACGTCATCTTGCGCTTTCGCGCCCTCCAGACGCTGCCGAGCGCCCAGGATGGTAAAGCCCTGCTCATGCAGCAGGCTGCGAATCTGACGAATCATCAGCACGTCGTGACGCTGGTAGTAGCGACGGTTGCCACGTCGCTTGACCGGCTTGAGCTGCGGAAACTCCTGCTCCCAGTAGCGCAGCACGTGCGGCTTGACTCCGCACAGATCGCTGACTTCACCAATGGTGAAATAACGCTTGGCCGGGATCGGCGGTAGCTCCTGGTTACTCCCCGGATCCAGCATAGGCCTCTACTCTCGCTCTCAATTTCTGCCCCGGTTTGAAGGTAACCACTCGCCGGGCCGAAATCGGGATTTCTTCACCAGTCTTGGGGTTGCGTCCTGGACGCTGGCCCTTGTCACGCAGCTGGAAGTTGCCGAAGCCGGACAGCTTGACGACCTCACCAGCCTCCAGTGCCTCCCGGATTGCCTCGAACCAGGAGTCGACAAACTCCTTGGCTTCACGCTTGTTCAGGCCGACCTCGTCAAACAGGGTCGCCGCGAGGTCTGCCTTGGTCAACGACATCCCCTTTATCCTCTCAATTTGGCATCAAACCGCGTGGCCAGCGCTGACACTACCTCCTGTACCAACGCATCCACTTCCGCGTCCTTAAGAGTGCGCGAAACTTCACGAATAATCAAGCCAATAGACAAACTTTTGCAATTCTTTTCCACCCCCGGACCACGATATTGATCAAAAACAATGATCCGCCGGACAAGCTCACCACCGCGCCGACGGATCTCGTCGAGCAGGTCGGCAACCGCCACATCTTCGGCCACGACCAGCGACAAATCGCGTCGAACGGCCGGGAATCGAGACAATTCGCTGAACACCGGCACGTCACGCTGGGCCAGACGGCCCGCGTCCAGCTCGGCCACGAATGCGATTGCCGGCCAGTCCAGGTGTTCGACCAGACCAGGATGCAACTGGCCCAGCCAGCCCAGACGCTCGCCATCAACATACACATCAGCAGCCTGCCCCGGATGCAACCAGGCCCGCGAGCAGGGTTGAAAGCGCACCGCGCCGGCAACGCGATTGTGGGCGAGCAGATGCTCGATTTCACCCTTGAGGTCGAAGAAATCCAAGGCCCGGGGCTTTCCGCTGAAATGCTCCAGGCGTTCGCGACCGGTCATCAGCAGGCCAAGACGCCGGGTCTCCGAAAATCCGCGACCGGTGCTTGAAAAGCAGGTTCCGATCTCGAACAACCTGAAATCCTCGTGCTGGCGGCGCAGATTCGCGCCGGCAACGGCCAGCAAGCCGGGCAGCAAGCTCGTTCTCAGCACCGCCATGTCGCGACTCAAGGGGTTGGCCAGCGGCTGCGCGCCATCCAGCAGGTCAAGCTGCTCGAGCTCACCCTCCCCGACAAAGCTCCAGGTCATGATCTCCTGGAAGCCGCGACAGGCAAGCTGCGTACGCAGGCTGCGCTCAGGCACTTCAGCCTCACCCGGCAAGCGGATGCGCAGACGTCCACCCGGGCGCCTGGTCGGCAATCGGTCATAACCGTAGACCCGCGCGACCTCCTCGATCAGGTCCTCTTCAATGGCAATGTCTCGACGAGCACTGGGGGCTATCACTTCAAGACTTTCCTTGCCAACCTCGACACTCATATCGAGCCGACGCAGGATGGCAAGCACTTCCTCCTCGGCAAGACGGGTACCCAGCACCCGATTGAGACGTGCCGGCCTGAGCGCAACCTTGCCATTAGTCGGCAAATACCTGGGCGATTGGGACTCCAGGATCGGCCCCGGTTCACCGCCGGCGATTTCCATGATCAGGGCCGTTGCACGCTCGGCCGCCCGCCGTTGCAAGGCCGGATCCACGCCGCGCTCAAAGCGATGCGCAGACTCGGTCGCCAGACCAAAACGCCGACCGCGGCCAATGATGCTGGCCGGATTGAACCATGCAGACTCCAGCAGGATATCGCGAGTGCCATCGTCCACCGCCGAGTCGGCACCACCCATGATGCCACCAAGGGCAAGCGGCCGGGCGTGATCGGCAATCAACAACAAATCCGGATCCAGCTCAACCTCGCGACCGTCCAGCAGCGTCATCCGCTCCCCCTTCTGCGCCCGCCGGACCCGAATGCCACCGTTGATCCGGGCCAGGTCGAAGGCGTGCATGGGCTGCCCGAGCTCGAGCAGGACGTAGTTGGTGACATCAACGATTGGACCTAGGCTGCGAATGCCGCAGCGGCGCAGTCGCTCCACCATCCACAAAGGTGTGACCGCGCCAACATCAACATTGCGGATGATACGGCCAATGTAGCAAGGGCAGTCCTCGGCCGCGTCAAGCGCAATCGGCAGACGCTCATCATGAACCGGCGCGACCGCGCTGATAGGTGGTCCGTTGGCCTCGACGCCCAGCAGGGCAGCCAGCTCCCTGGCCAGGCCGCGAACCGACAGGCAGTCGGCCCGATTCGGGGTCAGATCAATTTCAAGGACATGATCATCCAGACCCAGCGCTTCAATCAGTGGAGCGCCAGTTTCGGCCTCCTCTGGCAGCACCATCAAGCCGCCCGCATCTTCACCCAGACCCAATTCAGGCTCGGAGCAGAGCATGCCCTCCGAGCGCACACCACGCAGTTTTGCCGGCTTGATCTTCAAACCGCCGGGCAGCTCGGTTCCCAAGGTGGCCAGCGGCACCTTGATTCCGACCCGGACATTGGGCGCACCACAGACGATGGTCCGCTGTTCACTGTCACCGGCCACCTGGCAGACGCGCAGGCGATCAGCATCGGGGTGCGGCTCAACCGCCAGCACCTCGCCAACGACGACACCGTCCAGGGCAGGCGCCACCGGATCAACGCTATCAACTTCAAGTCCGGCTAAAGTAAAGCGCTCGGCGACTTGTTCAGCATCCAGCTCAGTGGATACCCATTCCTTCAGCCAACGGTAGCTGATCTTCACGATGCACTCCCTGATTCAGGTTTATCTGAACTGGCGCAGGAAGTTCAGATCATTTTCAAAAAACAACCGTAAGTCATTGACTCTGTAGCGAAGCATGGCGAACCGCTCGACGCCCAGGCCAAAGGCATAGCCGGTAAAGGCTTCAGGGTCGATGCCGCAGTTCCTGAGCACATTCGGATGAACCATGCCACAGCCCAGCACCTCCAGCCAGCGACCCGGGCTGCCATCGGCATTGCGCCAGCGCACATCCACTTCAGCCGACGGCTCCGTGAACGGGAAATAAGAGGGCCTCAGGCGCACCTCGAGTTCGTCTTCGAAAAAGGCATTGACAAAGTCGGCCAGCAAGCCTTTGAGATCAGCGAAGGTCACGTCGCGGTCAACCAGCAGACCTTCAACCTGGTGGAATTGGGGGGTATGGGTCTGATCAGAGTCACTGCGGAAGACTCGGCCGGGAGCGACGATGCGTACCGGCGGTTCCTGCCCCTTCATGACCCGGATCTGCACCGGCGAGGTATGCGTGCGCAGCAGACGACCGTCCGGCAAATAAAAGGTGTCATGCATGGCCCGAGCCGGGTGATGCTCGGGAAAGTTCAGCGCCTCGAAGTTGTAATAATCGTCTTCGACCTCCGGCCCGGTTGCCACGGCAAAGCCAAGCTGGTTGAAGATGTCGAGGATGCGGTCCAGGGCACGGCTGACCGGATGCGGGCCGCCGGCTTCATGCGCTCGACCCGGCAGGGTCACATCGACACGCTCCGCTTTCAGTCTTGCGTCCAGGTGCGCCCTGGCGAGCACCTGCTCGCGTTCGGCAATGGCCGTTTCCAGCGCCTGCTTGCTGCGGTTGACCGCCTGGCCCGCCTCGCGCCGCTGGTCGGGCGGCAGTGCACCTAGCTGCTTGAGCTGACTGGTCAGCTCGCCCTTCTTGCCCAGAAAGCGAACCCGCACCTGGTCCAGGCCGCGACTATCCTCGGCCTGGGCAACAAGCTGGAGGGCCTGCTCGAGCAGGCCCTCGGCTACGGTCGGTTCCATCGGCCGGAATCAGGCCAGACTGGCCTGGGCCTTGGCTGCCAGCGCCTTGAACGCAGCCTTGTCGTGCACAGCCAGGTCGGCCAGGACCTTGCGGTCAATCTCGACTTCGGCGCGCTTCAGACCATTGATGAAGCGGCTGTAGCTCATGCCATGCTCGCGCGCCGCTGCATTGATCCGGGTAATCCACAGACTGCGGAAATCACGCTTGCGCTGACGGCGGTCACGGTAGCTGTATTGGCCGGCCTTGATGACCGCCTGCTTGGCAACGCGATAGACCTTGCGACGGGCACCGTAGTAGCCCTTGGCGCGATTGAGAATCTTGCGGTGACGACGACGGGCCACCACGCCACGCTTTACTCTAGCCATTTTTCATATCCTCCTGATTCTTTACAGTTTCGGCAGCATCTGGCGGACGGACTTCTCGTCTGCCTTCGACACCAGCACAGTAGAACGCAAGCGCCGCTTGCGCTTGGTGTCCTTCTTGGTGAGGATATGACTATGGAAAGCGCGCTTGCGCTTGATGCGCCCGCTGCCCGTAGCCCGGAAGCGCTTCGCAGCACCCCGGTTGCTCTTCATCTTCGGCATTGTCGTATCTCCTTGTACATCAAGGGTTTGTAATACCTTCTTGCAGCGTTTTCCACGGTGCCGACCGGGGAAAAACTTGTGCGGCTGCAGTCCGGCTCGTTGTCAGCCGCCGATGTTCATCGGCAGGCTGTTTGCAGTATTTCGCCCGGAAGTCAGGTTTTCTTCGGTGCCAGCATCATGACCATCTGGCGCCCTTCCATGCGTGGATACTGCTCCACGGTAATCTCTTCGGCCATGTCAGCCTCGACGCGCTTGAGCAAGTCTCGACCCAGCTCCTGGTGCGCCATTTCGCGACCGCGAAAGCGCAGCGTGACCTTGACCTTGTTGCCTTCTTCGATGAAACGACGCAGGTTGCGCATCTTGACATCGTAGTCGTGGTCGTCGGTTCCCGGCCGAAACTTGATCTCCTTGATCTGGATCTGCTTCTGTTTCTTGCGCGCGGCCTGGGCCTTCTTCTGCGTCTCGAAACGGTACTTGCCCCAATCCATGATGCGACAGACAGGCGGATCAGCCTGGGGCGCGATCTCTACCAGGTCCATACCCGATTCCTCAGCCCGGGCCAGGGCATCCCGAATCCCCATGACTCCGATCTGTTCCCCGTCGGAGCCTACGACGCGCACTTTCGAAGCGGTGATGTCTTCGTTGCGCCGGGTCTGCTTTTCGCTTGCGATGAGGCTACTCCTTACTCTTGTTGAATTTTGGCCAAGCCGTCAATTATCGTCGATTGCGCCGCGACTTGCCACTTCTGCGGACAGTTTTTCGGCGAGCTCGGCTATGCTCATGGCACCCAGGTCGGTTCCGTCCCTGCGTCGCACCGCAACCTGGGCATTGTCGACCTCCCGATCGCCGACGACGAGCAGATACGGAATCTTCTCCAGCGTGCGCGCGCGAATTTTATAGCCGATCTTTTCGTTCCTCAAGTCGGTTTCGACCCTGAAGCCAAGGCTGCGCAGCTCGCGGGCGGCCTGTTCTACGTA
This sequence comes from Wenzhouxiangellaceae bacterium, assembly GCA_007695005.1. Taxonomy (GTDB): domain Bacteria; phylum Pseudomonadota; class Gammaproteobacteria; order Xanthomonadales; family Wenzhouxiangellaceae; genus Wenzhouxiangella. Next base: position 5,776 of record REEQ01000037.1, read on the forward strand.
GTCGGCCTGGGCATCGGTGATATTCATCACCACCAGCTGAACCGGTGCCAGCCACAGCGGCAAATTCCCGGAATGATGCTCCAAAAGAATTCCGGTGAAGCGCTCCAGCGAGCCCAGCAAAGCCCGGTGCAGCATGACGGGGCGCTGCTCGCCACCATCAGAGCTGCGATAAGTGGCATCGAAACGCTCTGGCAGATTCAAGTCCACCTGCAAAGTCCCACACTGCCAGTCCCGACCGATGGCGTCGCGCAGCACAAATTCGATCTTCGGTCCGTAAAAGGCACCCTCACCCGGGTTGTAGGCATAGTCCAGCCCCATCGCGTCGATGGCGCCCTTGAGTGCGCCTTCGAGCTTGTCCCAGGTAGCGTCGTCGCCAATCCGGTTTTCCGGCCGATCAGCAAACTTAAGCCGGACATCATCGAAGCCAAAATCACGGTAGACCGAGAGATTCAGCTCAATGACCCGTCGGCACTCCTCTTCCATCTGTTCTTCGGTGCAGTAGATATGTGCATCATCCTGCGTGAAGTGGCGCACCCGCATCAGGCCATGCAGGGCACCCGACGGCTCATATCGATGAACCTTGCCGAATTCGGCCATCCGAACCGGCAAATCCCGATAACTTTTCAGTCCTTGCTTGAACATGGCAACCGAGCCTGGACAGTTCATCGGCTTGAGGGCAAAAACACGCTCATCCTCGGTCTGGGTGGTGAACATGTTCTCGCGGTAGTTACCCCAGTGGCCTGAGGTTTCCCACAATGCCCGGTCCATGACGTCCGGCGTATTGACTTCGATGTATCCCGATTCTTCGTGGCGGCCACGAACGTACTCAATCAGCTTTCGAAACAAGGTCCAACCACGCGGATGCCAGAACACGGCACCAGGCGCGTAATCTTCGAAATGAAACAGGTCCAGCTGGCGCCCCAAGCGTCGGTGATCACGCTTCTCGGCCTCCTCCAGGCGCTTCAGATAGGCCTTGAGCTGCTTCTTGTCGCCCCAGGCGGTGCCGTAGATGCGCTGCAGCATCTCGTTGTTCGAGTCGCCACGCCAGTAAGCACCGGCCAGCTTGGTCAGCTTGAACGCACCGAGCTTGCCGGTCGACGGGATGTGCGGGCCACGGCACAGATCGATGAAGTCGCCCTGGCGGTAAAGCGAAATCTCTTCACCGGCCGGGATCGAGCCTATGATCTCGGCCTTGTACTCCTCGCCCATGTCACGGAAAAATCGAATCGCGTCATCGCGATCCATCAGTTCGCGAAAAACTGGTATGTCTTGCTGGACGAGCCGCTCCATTTCCTGCTCGATCTTTTCCAGATCTTCAGGCTTGAACGGCTCGTCACGGGCGAAATCGTAATAGAAGCCGTTGTCGATCACCGGACCGATCGTGACCTGGGTGTCGGGAAACAAGCGCTGCACGGCCTGAGCCATCAAGTGGGCCGTGGAATGGCGAATCAGATCCAGTCCTTCCTCGTCACGCCCGGTGATGATGCGTAAAGCGACATCGTTATCGATCCGGTAACTGGCATCGACGAGTTTGCCATCCACTTCCCCGGCCAGCGTCGCCTTGGCCAGACCCGGCCCGATCGACGCGGCCACCTCATGCACCGTCACCGGCCCATCAAAGGATTTCTGACTACCATCAGGGAGCGTGATCTGAATCATGGCAACTACCGCATCTTCAACTAAACGAAATCGAAATCAATCAGCGAGCTGACTGCCGAAAGCACGAATTTCCATGTTCCGGACGTAAAAAAACCTGCCTTGACGGTCATGGGTGCGTGTCAGGTACTGACGGACGGACCCAGAAACCAAAGTGTACTAAAAAGCACATCAGGATTCCGAGCGCCGCCCGGCAGCGCTTGGCGCGTGCCCAGGGCCGTCAAGGCAGGTTTTTGGTGGGCGATACTAGATTCGAACTAGTGACCTCTGCCATGTCAAGACAGCGCTCTAACCAACTGAGCTAATCGCCCGCAACAAGCCCACCAATTTAACCGATCAAAGCATGTCTGGCAAGAGAGAAACCGCGATTTTTTCACTCAGAGCCGGTCGCAGCCCCAAGCCCGGATAATTCATGAACTCGCGCGGTGGATTTTCCGATGGAGCGCCGTATCGGGCCGTACGGCCGACTGAGGAAAACCCACCGCGCGGACAATGGGCTAGTGCCTGACACGATGCAGGGGCGGCTGCGGCTAAAATGGCGGGCTGATCAGGATTTTTGACCATGGCTGACACCTTTTCCATACTCAATCCGCCGCGCATCGAGCCCGGCGCCACTGTCGACTGGCCACAGCTCGAGGGTCTGGGCCTCGCGTTGGCCATTTCAGCTCTCGCCCGCCGCAAGGGGGGACCTTTGCTGGTCGCCGCCGCGGACGGCTACAGCGCGCGCCAGCTACGCGATGATCTCAATCAGCTCGACGGCCCGCGCGCCGAGCTGTTTCCGGACTGGGAAACCCTGCCCTACGACCTCTACTCTCCGCACCCGGATCTGGTGTCGCGCCGGCTGGACTTGCTGGCCCGGCTACCCGGGCTGGAGACGGGCATTGTCGTTGCACCGATCACCGCCCTGATGCAGCGCCTGCCGCCGGTGGCCTGGGTCCAGGGTCAGAGCCTGAACCTGGCGGTTGGCCAGCAGCTCGACAGCGGCGCATTTCGCACCACCTTGCACGAGGCCGGTTACAGCAGCTCCGACCAGGTCTGGCAGCCAGGCCAGTTTGCGGTCAGGGGCGCGGTGCTGGATCTGTGGCCAATGGGCAGGCCGCAGCCCTATCGCCTGGAGCTGTTCGATGACGAAATCGAATCGATCCGCATTTTCGATCCGGAAAGCCAGCGCTCGACCGAAAAGATCGAGCGCATCGAAATGCTTCCGGCACGCGAATACCCCTTCGATGAAGATAGCCGCCAGGCCTTTCGGCGCCGTTTCCGCACCCGCTTCGACGTTGACCTGCGCCGGGCCCTGCCCTACCAGGAAGTCGGCGAAGGCGTCCACGGCCAGGGCCTGGAGCAGTATCTGCCCCTGTTCTACGACTCAACGGCCAGCCTGCTGGAATTTCTGCCGGCCGAACATCGTCTGCTGCTGTTGACCGGCGTGGCCGAGGCAGCTGGCGAATATGCCGGCCAGATCCGCTTCCGCCATGAGCAGCGCAGCGGCGATCGCGAGCGCCCGGCGCTGAATCCCGACGAGCTGTTTTTTGACGCCGATGACCTGATCGGCCGCCTCCAGGCCGACGCGGCGGTGCGCGTCACCCGCCGGCAGCCAGCCAGGGCCACGGTCACTGCGCCCGAGGCGATAGATCTGGACCACGGCGCCGAAGCGGCGGTGGAAAAACTCAAGGCATTGCCTGACCGCGTGCTGCTGGCCGCCGATACCGCCGGCCGGCGCGAAATGATTCATGACAGCCTGCGCGCTGCCGGCCTGAAGCCGCGCATCCTCGAGTCCTGGTCTGCTTTCCTGAGCGGAGAGGACAAGCTGGCCCTGACCGTGATGCCGGTCTCCGGCGGCTGCCGCCTGCCGGATCGGGGCTTGAGCATTCTGACCGAATCGGAACTGTTCCCTGGCCACACCCGCACCATCCGCCGCCAGCGCAAGACCGGCCAGGACCCGGAAAGTCTGGTCAAGAGCCTGGCCGACCTGCAGGCCGGTGCCCTGGTCGTGCACCTGGAACACGGCATCGGCCGCTACCTGGGCCTGGAGGTGCTGGAAGTGGGCGACGGCACCGGCGAATACCTGACCCTGGAATACGACGGCGGCGACAAGCTCTACGTGCCGGTCACTGACCTGCACCTGGTCAGTCGCTACACCGGGGCAGATCCCGACCAGGTGGTGCTCAATCGGCTGGGCTCCGAGCAATGGAAGAAAACCCGGCGCAAGGCGGCTGAAAAGATCCGCGACGTGGCCGCCGAATTGCTCAATCTGCAGGCGCGCCGCGCCGCCCGCCAGGGCCATGCCTATGGTCTGGATCGCGGTCTGTACGCGCGCTTCTCGGCCGGCTTCGAATACGAGGAGACCGATGACCAGCAGGCCGCGATTGATGCCGTGCTGGCTGATCTTGCCTCCGAGCAGCCAATGGACCGGGTGGTCTGCGGCGATGTCGGCTTCGGCAAGACCGAAGTGGCCCTGCGGGCTGCGTTCGCCGTGGCCGAGTCCGGCCGCCAGGTCGCCATGCTGGCACCGACCACCTTGCTGGCCGAACAGCACTACCGCAACTTCGCCGACCGATTTGCCGACTGGCCGATCAATATCGCCCTGCTGTCGCGCACCGGCAAGCAGACCAGCGCCACCTTGAACGGACTCAAGGACGGCAGAGTCGATATCGTCATCGGCACCCACAAGCTGTTGCAGAAAGATATCGCCTTCAAGGACCTGGGCCTGGTCATCATCGACGAAGAGCAGCGCTTCGGGGTTCGTCAGAAGGAGCGACTGAAAACCCTGCGCGCCGAGGTCGACCTGCTTACCCTCACCGCCACCCCCATTCCGCGCACCTTGAACATGGCCATGGCGGGACTGCGCGAGCTGTCCATCATCGCCACGCCACCGGCCCGACGGCTGGCGGTCAAGACCTTTGTCTCGGAGTGGGATACGGCCACCATCCGCGATGCGATCAGCCGTGAGTTCCAGCGCGGTGGACAGGTGTACTTCCTGCACAACGAAGTCAAGAACATGCCGCGCATGGTCGCCGAGCTCGAAGAAATGTTTCCGCGCGCCCGCGTCGGCATGGCCCACGGCCAGATGCCGCCAGGCGAGATGGAAAAGACCATGCGTGACTTCTATGCCCGGCGCATCAACCTGCTGGTCTGCTCGACCATCATCGAAAACGGCATCGACGTGCCGACCGCCAACACCATCATCATCAACCGCGCCGACAAGTTCGGTCTGGCCCAGCTGCACCAGCTCAGAGGCCGGGTTGGCCGCTCGCATCACCTGGCCTACGCCTACCTGGTCACCCCGCATCGCAAGGCCATGACCCGCGATGCGATCAAGCGCCTCGAGGCCATCCAGTCGCTGGAGGAACTGGGCGCCGGCTTCACCCTGGCCAGCCACGACCTGGAGATCCGCGGCGCCGGCGAGCTGCTGGGTGAAGAACAGTCGGGCCAGATCGAGGCGATCGGCTTCTCGCTGTACTCCGACCTGCTCAACCGCGCCGTCGAGGCACTAAAGGCCGGCATCGAGCCTGACCTGGACGAACCGCTGGCCCTGACCAGCGAGGTCGACCTGCACTGCACTGCCATGATCCCGCCGGACTACCTGCCCGATGTGCACCAGCGCCTGGTCCTGTACAAGCGCATCAGCCAGGCCGGCAGCGAAAAGGCCCTGAATCAGCTCCAGGTCGAGATGATCGACCGTTTCGGCCTGCTGCCGCCCGAGGTCAAGCACCTGTTTACCACCGCCGAGCTGCGCCTGCAGGCACGCGCCCTGGGCATGAAGCGCCTGGAAGTCGGCCCGGCTGGCGGCCGGGTGGAATTCGTGCCCAAACCGGATATCGACATTGCCGAATTCCTGAAGATGATCCAGAAGGAGTCGCACACCTTCGAGCTGCCGGCCAACGACCGGCTGCGGGTCAAGGGTGAATTCGAAACGCCCGAGGAGAGGTTGGCGATGGCAACCGAGCTGCTGGAGAGGCTGGCACCGAAAAAGCGGGCGGCGGCCTGAACGCCAATCGCGCCTGGCCCGGTCAGCTCTTGATGAGCGCCGGCGCGACAGATGACCCCTGGCTAATCGACTGAGCGCTGACTACCGAACACCAGTCGTTCATTGGCCGTACTGTAGGAATAGCCCGGATTGGGACCACCGGAGACGACGTGGATGACATCATCGATGACAGCGGCGCCAAGACCGTGGCGTGCGGTCGGCACGGGTGGCAACTGCTCCCATTCGCCCGTTGCCGGATCGAAGGCCTCAGCCTCATCAAAGGTACGCGCCGGCGCGGTAAAGGTTTCCCCGCCAAACACATAAATTCTGCCCTGGCGTTCGACTGTTGCCACGCCACTGCGACCGGTCGGTAACGGCGGGCCTTCGGACCAGCTGTCGCTGGCAGGATCGTAGATTTCGTGGGTGGTCATCTCGAACTCGCGACCCACGCGACCGGCCAGGACATGGATTCGACCATCTACTACCGCCGCGCCGTGATGGTTGCGAGCGGTCGGCATCGGCGCACGCCGCGACCAGCTGTCGGTGGCCGGGTCATAGACTTCGTGGGTGCCGACAGATCGGTCATCGCCAGCTGCCGGGTTGTCGTGCTCATGCACGTGGTCCTTGTGCATGACCGTGCCGCCGATGGTGTGAATCAGCCCGTCAACCAAGGCGATGGCTATCGAGCCGCGCGGCGTCGGCATTGGCTCGCCCTCGCTCCATTGGCCGGATGCGATGTCGAAGATGCGAACAGCGCCAGTCGGGTCGAAGGTATTGCGCTCATAGCCGCCGATCTGGAACAGGCGACCGTTGTGGTAGACCAGGCCGGTGTGGTGCACACCTTCAGGAATTGGCCCCAGATCAGTCCAGCTGTCAGTAGCCGGATCGTAGGCATACATGGACTCTCCCACCGGCGGGCGCCCCCGCTCATCGCGCTCGCCATCAATGAAACCGCCAAGAAAGTAGACCAGCCGGCCGTCAGTGGTTGCGGTACCTTCGGTGCGCGCCTCCGGCACCGGGGCCGAGCTGTGCCATTGGGTGTCGGTTGCCACTGCCAGCAGTGGTATGGCCAGAAAAATGGCGGCGAGAATATGGAAAAGGCGATGCTTCATCTTCCAGCTCCTGTGGGATTCGACGAGACTTGGTGCTGCGGGTTCCAGTTTACACTGACAGCACCGCACAGGCTGCCTCGGCAAGGCGCATGCAGTAAACTTGCAGCCATGAGAATCGCAGTCACTATCTTGCTTCTGTTGGCGCTCGCCGGTGCTGCCGAGGCTACTGATACCATCGCCCCGGGTACGCCTGTATACCGTGTCGAAGTCATCCTGTTCGAACATGCTGAAGGCCGCTCAGATCGACGCTTCAGCACGGAAATCGATACCTTCCACACACTGATCGACCCGCTGCGCAAGGCCAGGGATCTGGCCGCGCGAGCAGCATGGGAGGAGCATCAGGCAGAGCTGACCGGGCAGCAGGAAACCGACGAAACCCGGCTGGCCCTCGATCTGATCGATGCGCTGGACGCCCTGGACGGGAATTTGTTGGCCGAGGAAGACGCCATCAGCGAGATGGCGCTACCCGAAGTCTTCCTGCAGCTCGACGAGCTGTCGCCTGGCATGCAGGCAGCATGGCGGCGACTGACCGACAGCGGAGCCTATCGCCCCTTGTCCTGGCGAGCCTGGCATCAGCCATTGCACCGGCAGCAGCTGGCGCCAGCAGTCCGACTGCACGATGATCAGATCATCCGCCTGGATTGGCTGGATGTTGAACGCACCCTGCAGACACTGCCCGGACAGCCTGCCCGCCGAGACTTCGAGCTGGCCGCATTCATGCCCGAAGCCCACTATCGGCTGGACGGCAGCATGCGCCTGCGCCAGCGTCAGTTCATGCATGTTGAGTTGGACCTGGTCTGGCGTGAACCAGTGGATGCCGCCAGCGGCCCGCTGAATCCGATCCATTGGCGTCCGGCCGGTTTCGAATCGCACCGCCTCAGCCAGTCGCGCACGATACGAACCGAGCGACTTGAATACTTCGACTCGGCCCAGTTCGGCGTTCTGGTACAGGTTGTTCGTTGGCGCCCACCCGCTGCAGCGGATATCGACCGGGAACCCTGAGCCGTGTCCACTCGTGATCGAGTGCTGTCCCACTCCCGACTGGAGCGCGCCTACCAGCTACTGGTCAACGAAGAGGATGCACGAGTCTGCCGCGACATTGATGATCGCGCCTGTCGCCTTGTCCCGGGCAATTTTTTCCTCCAGATCCTGACCCAGTTCTTCACCAAACTGGGCGATGCCATCGCCAATCCGAAAACCGTTCTGGCCTGGATGCTCAGTGCTCTTGGCGCCCCGGGCACCTTCACGGCCTTTCTCGTGCCTGTCCGCGAGTCAGGCTCGCTGATTCCACAGCTGGTCATTGCCAGCTACGTGCGCCTGCAGGCGGTGCGCAAGTGGACATTTGCCCTCGGCTGCCTACTGCAGGCGATGGCGGTCTTCGGCATGGCCGCTGTCGCCCTGACCCTGAGCGGAAGCGCTGCCGGTTTCGGTCTGATCGGCGCCTTGATCCTGTTCAGTCTGGCCCGGGGTTTGTGCTCTGTGGCCTCAAAAGATGTGCTCGGCAAGACCGTGCCCAAAACCAGGCGTGGCCGAGTCAGCGGCTGGTCAGAGTTCCTGGCCGGCCTGGTCACCCTCGGCATCGGGGTACTGCTGCTGCTTGACTTGCGTGATGCAGGCGACATGGGCACGTACGTCATTCTGCTGGCCTGTGCCGGAGGACTATGGCTACTGGCCGGCGCCAGCTACGCCCTGATCCGCGAGTTTCCCGGCGCCACCGAGGGCGGCGGCAATGCGATCACCGAAGGCCTCAAGCGGCTGCGACTGCTGGTCGAAGACAAGCCATTCAGACACTTCGTGCTGGCCCGCTCGCTGCTGTTGTGTTCGGCACTGAGCGCCCCGTTTTTCATCATGCTGGCCCATCAAAACACCGAGGGTGCGCTGATGGTTCTGGGTCTGTTCGTGATTGCTGACGGCCTGGCCAGCCTGGTTTCCGCCCCTGTCTGGGGCCGCTTTTCGGACCGATCCAGCCGCCAGGTCATGCTGATTGCCGGCGCCGGTGCCGGCCTGACCGGTCTCGCTCTTGTCGCCAGCGTCCAGCTGATACCGGGGTTGGCAGAGAGCCAATGGCCCTATCCGCTGTTTTTCTTCGCCCTGGCTATCGCTCACGCCGGCGTCCGCCTGGGGCGCAAGACCTACATCGTCGATCTGGCCGGTGGCAATAAACGGACCGACTATGTCGCTGTCAGCAATACCACTATCGGAGTCGTCCTGCTGCTGGCCGGCAGCGTTGGGGCCTTGACCAGCGTGCTTCCGGTTGACGCGATCATTGTCTTGCTCGCCGCCATGGGACTGATCGGTGCCTGGTTGAGCTACCGTCTTCCGGAGGTCACTTGAGCCATGACCATCTGGCGGGGACTGTTGCTGGGGCTGGTTCTTGTCGTCGGCGGCAGCGTCGCCAGCTACTTTCACCTCGTTGGCAAGGCCGAGCAACAGCTGGAGCGAATTGCCAGCCGCCTGGTCCAGACCGGACGCTTGAGCTGGGACACGGTGATCGCCCACCCTCGCGGCGAGATCCGGGTTTCGCGGCTGCGGTTTCAGCCGCGTGACAGCCGCGACCCGTTTGATATCGATGAGCTCACTCTGCAAGCGGACAACCTGTTCGCCCTGCTGGCCACCCTGAATGCTCTGGACCAGGGACAGCTGCCGCTTGCAACCCGGCTAAGCTGGCAAGGGGTCCGCATTCCGGTCAACCGGCACCTTGATACCTGGCTAGGCTCAAACATGGAGCTGGCTTTACCGCATGCCGGCGCAGCCTGTCCCGGCCTGGACAGCCGGCGAATTCTGGATCTCAACCTGCTCGACTATTGGGAACTGGAAGCAAGCGGGCATGCAGCGGCGCAACGGGTTGTCCAGGGTGAGCAGCTTGACCTGAATCTGAGCCTGGTGCTGCGCGGACTGGGAGACTGGGGGGCTCGCATTCGGTTCGAGCTCAATCAGCCGTCCGGCACCCTGGCCGGGCTGACCACAGACCTCGCCGCGGCAAATTGGATAAGGCTGGAGCTGAGCTTTGCCGAGCTTGGCTACTACACCAGGCTGTTGCGCTGGTGCAGCGAGCAGGTCGGCCTGGATTCCGACGCCTGGATCGATCTGCACCTCGGACAATGGCGCCTGGCCTGGAACGAGGATGGGCTGCTGCCTTCTCAAATCGCAGAATCCGCTTACCGCGCCTTTCTGGAGCAGCCAGGTCTCGTCCAGATCGAGGCCTGGCCAGAGCCGCCGCTGGCGGTGCAACCGCTCGAGCGCCAGCGCCTGGCCGAGCTGCTCGAACGCGGAAACGGAACCATCCGCATCAACGACTCCGGCGCTGTGCCGCTGCGCTTTGACCCGGCACCACAGCGGGCCCGACCAACACCACCGCCTGCATCTGCCGTCGCTACCGAACAAGCGCCGCCAATGAAAACTCCTGCACCGCTAATGCCTGAGCCGGATGATGAAGCCCCCCGCATTCCGCGTGGCTGGACAGCAGTGTCGCTGAGCGAAGCCGAGGCCCATATCGGTCAGTCAGTTCGCCTGCTCATGCTGGACGACAGCGTGGTCCGCGGCCAATTGTTGGATGTCGATGAAGAGCAGCTGCATCTGAGCATACGCTCCCGCTTCGGTCTGCTCGTCCGGCCTTACCCTAGAGACCGGATCGGCCAGCTCGTGGTGCCGGAATCAGCATCGCGATAACCGCGGTCAGCAGGCCTCATGGCCAGTACCGGCAGCCTTGGCATTTCCAGAGCATAAGTCCCACATGCTAAGCTGTCGCCAATGAATAGCTGGCGCCTGAACCTTTGTGTACTACTTTCCCTGGCCCTTTTGCTGACCGGTCTTCCCGTCCATGGGCAATCAAGTGCCGAAGCGTCGGCAGACGGCAGTCACTCTGCTGCAGGGGAAGCCGCCACCGATTCCACTCGACCGGGTTGCCCTTTCCACGACAGTGAGCCAGCCGTCGAGCACGCAGCCGCAACAGTGGATAAGGGCTCGGGCATGGATTTCCCTTGCTGCGGTACGGACTGTCGCTGCCAGTGTGCCGGGTTGACCCTGATGGTCGCCCTGTCCCCGACTTCCTCAGTCGGCCAGGACAGACCGTACAGGCTGCCCCATTCGGCGATTCTTCCCGCCAACTTCCACCTCGACACCCCGCTGCGCCCACCTCAGGCCTGAGTCCTGACCACAGGGGACGTGCGCCCCGAATCCGTGCCTGGTAACCGCAAGCCGCGGTTTTCCAGCGCTTCTGTCCGGACTCGATAGCCGCTTCTGCGCCTGCACCAGCACTCTTTCGGTGCTGTCAGCGACCCGATCGGCTCTGATCCCAGGGCTCGAACATGACGACCAAGACTATTTCTTTTCAGCGCAGCGCTGGCCTGCTGATCCTGTTGACCAGCTGGCTCCCTTTGCAACTGGCGGCCATGCCGCTCAACGAAGCCATCACATTGGCCCTGGAGCGGGACGCCGGCCTGCATGCCCTCCTGGCCCGGGCCGATGCCCGAGATGAATATGCGTTCGCCGCTGGCGCCCTGCCCGACCCCGAGTTTTTTCTCGGTGCCGCGGGCCTGCCGCTGAACAACCCCCTGGACGCCGACATGATGACCATGTACATGATAGGCATTCGACAACAGTTACCGCCGGGCAACAGCCGTCGCCTCTCGGGCGACCGGGCCAGGACTCAGGGACAGACCCTGCGCGCGCAGCAACAGCAGAGAAAGTTGGAAATCAGCGCCTCGGTGCGTAGCGCCTGGCTGGACTGGGTCACCGCCAGCGCCAGCATGGCGGTGGCCGAACAAGGCCTGGGCACATTCACGGAACTGCTGGAGCTGACCGAGGCTCGCTATCGCGCCGGCACCGGGCGCCAGCGTGACGTCGACCAGGCGCGCCTGGAGCGGTCACTGCGCGCCCGCCAGGTGCTGGATGCCCAGACCCGGGTCGAGCGGGCAGCCAGCGACCTGGCTCGCTGGACCGGCCAAGTGCCCGATATGGCGGCACCTGCGCAGCCGCACTGGTCGGACAAGGGGTCCTATGACGAGCTCGTTGAAAGACTCGAAGACCACCCGGCACTGGCCGCCGACTTGCTGCAGATAGAGGCCGGCCGGATCAGCGCCGACCTGGAGCGCCAGTCCTACAAGCCGATGTGGATGGTGGAAGGCGGGTACGGACACCAGCGCGGCAGCGACCCGATGGGCATGGGGCGCCAACCTGATCGCCTGTTTGCCATGGTTTCCATGAGTCTGCCCCTGTTTCCCGGCAATCGCCAGGACAGACGAGTTGCCGCCGCCGAAGCCGAAATGGATGCCTTGGTCCATCAACGGACAACGCGGCTGCAGGAATGGCAGGGACGACTGCGCAGCGCCCTGACCCGGCTCAATAATCAGCAGCGCCGCCTCGACCTGATCGAAGACATCATCCTGCCCGATGCCGAGCTCACGGTGGCATCGACCCTGACGGCCTATCGCCGCGACCAGGCCAGTTTCGACGAGCTGGTCAGGGCTCGCCTGGCCAGGATCGAGCAGCAGCAGGCGCTGATCGATACCCGCTTCGAATGGCTGCTGGCGCGCTCCGCGCTGGCCTACCTGATTGCGGAGGAACTGCAATGAAAGCCTTGATCATATTGCTGCTGGGCATCGTCCTGGTGGCCTGCGAACACAATTCCCATAACGGTGACGACCGCCATGACCACCACGGTCATGCGCATCATGGGCATGAGCACCACGATCACGACCATCACGACCATGACCATCATGACCACACCGCCAGGCCAGGCGAAGACGACAGCCTGGCGGAGCGGGCGCTGGGACAGCCTGGGCAGACCCACTTCGTCTGTCCCATGCACCCTCAGATCGTGCGCGAATCACCCGGCCGCTGCCCGATTTGCGGCATGGCCCTGGTCGAGCGCGAACGCGGCGGCGACGGGCCGGCCAGCGTGCGCCTGCACCGAGCCGTACAGCAAACCATGAATGTTCGGTTCGCGACCGTTGAGCGTGGCCGCCTGTTTCGGCGCGTCAATGCGCTGGGCCGCTTCCAGGTCGATGAGTCCACCCTTACCCACCTGCACCCCAGGGTTCAGGGCTGGCTGGATGAACTCAGCGTCCGTGCCGCCGGCGACCCGGTGCGCGAGGGCGAGCGGCTGTTCACCCTCTACTCCCCGGAGCTGGTCAATATCCAGGAAGAGTTCGTCCAGGCGCTGCGCAGCGGCGAGCCCAGCCGGATCGAGGCGACTCGCCAGCGCCTTGCCGTACTGGACGTGCAGCCGGCGGTGATCGCACGCATCGAGCGCGAGCGCCGCGTCTACACGTACCTGCCGTGGTATGCAACGCGCGATGGCTACGTTGTCGAGCTGAATGTCCAGCGCGGCATGTACGTTGCACCAGGCACGGAGATGATGATCGTTGCCGACCCGACCAGCCTGTGGCTGATCGCCGAAATCGCCGGCGGTCAGATCGACTGGCTGGCCGAGGACCAGGTCGTTCAGATCGAGCGCCCGTCACGCCCGGGCGAACGACTGCGCGGCGAGGTGAGCTTCATCTATCCCGAGCTGGCCGAACCGACCCGCACTGCCCGCGCCCGCATCGTGCTCGACAACCCGAACGGCGATCTGCGTCCGGGCGACTGGGCCCGCGTTGCCATCTTCGGCGACCCCAAACCAGACATTCTCTACCTGCCCACGGAAGCCATCATCCGCACCGGCATCGAGGAACGGGTCGTCGTACGCGAAGACAACGAAACCTTCAGCATCCGCGACATCCACGCCGGCCTGGAATCGGGCCGCTATACCGAAATCCTGCACGGCCTGCACGAAGGCGAAGAAGTGGTCATCTCCGGCCACTTCCTGATCGACTCCGAAGCCAGCATCCGCGCCGGCCATGGGCGCATTGGGGGGCAACATGATCATTGATTGCAGGTTCAAGGAGCAAGGTTCAAGGATCAGGATGGCGTTCCTGCAGGCTTTGCTTTTTACCTTGTGCCTTGTGCCTTTAGCCTTGCGCCTGTTGGCCGGAGGCCAACATGATTGACGCCCTCATTCGCTGGTCCATTGCCAATCGGCTGCTGGTAGTGATCCTGGCCATCGTCACCGGTGTTGCCGGGCTGTATGCGGTGCGTAACACGCCGGTCGATGCCATTCCGGATCTGACCGATACCCAGGTGATCGTGCGGGCCATGTTTCCGGGTCAGGCGCCACAGGTGGTCGAGGACCAGGTGACCTACCCGCTGACCACGGCGCTGATGGCCGTGCCCGGTGCCCATACCGTGCGCGGTTTCTCCATGTTCGGCGACAGTTTTGTCTACGTGCTGTTCGACGACGGCACCGACCCCTACTGGGCGCGCTCGCGGGTTCTGGAGTACCTGTCCCAGGTCGAGGGCCGCCTGCCCGACGGGGTGTCGGCCGAACTGGGGCCCGATGCCAGCGGTGTGGGCTGGATCTACAAGTACGCCCTGGTCGACCGCAGCGGCAACCATGACCTGTCCCAACTGCGCGCCCTGCAGGACTGGTTTCTGAAATTCGAGCTGCAGTCACTGCCCGGCGTCTCTGAGGTTGCCACCGCCGGCGGCATGGTGCGCCAGTACCAGGTGGTGGCCGACCCGATTGCACTGCGCGCCTACGGGTTGACCTTGAGCCAGCTTGAAAGCGCCATCCGCAGAGGCAACGCCGAGGCCGGCGGTTCGCTGATCGAGCTGGCCGAGGCCGAGTACATGGTCCGGGCATCGGGCTATATCCAGTCGCTGGATGACCTCAAGCAGATCCCCGTTGGAGTGCTAGAGGATGGCATTCCGGTGCTGCTCAATCAGGTCGCCGAGATCCGCCGCGGTCCGGCCCAGCGTCGCGGCATTGTCGAACT
>REEQ01000204.1 GCA_007695005.1 Wenzhouxiangellaceae bacterium
ACTTTTCAACCAGCCCAAACCCAAGCCCACAGGCGGCTTCAAACCAGGCCAACCTAGAGTCAAGTCTGACAAGGCCAATCGAGAGTGGCAGGTCGTTGACTTCGTTCCGGCCTGAACTTCCGCCTGTTTGAAACTCGATCCCCGACTGCGACAAGGAAGGTTGGGAGATGGGGACTCAGAGCGACGAACAAGGAGTTGTCGGCGGACTATACCGCTTCGCCGAGGCTGAGCTCGACCTAAAGACCCATCAGCTGCGCGTTGGCGGCCGGCCGGTTCATGTCGAAGCCAAGGCGCTGAGGCTCCTGGCCGCGCTGGTTTCGAGACCGGGCGAGACCCTGACCAAGGACGAACTGCTGGAGGCAGGCTGGCCGGGGCGAGTGGTTACAGAGGGTGTCCTGACCAAGACCATCATGAAGCTGCGCCAGGCACTGGGCGATGACCGCCAGAGCCTTGTTCGCACGGTGCACGGCTATGGTTATCGGCTCGGCGTTGCAGTGGTCGAGCTGGCCAGCGATGCGGCGCCTTTCTTCGAACCTTGCGCCGGCGCCAGCGTGCCACTGCGTGCCAACTGGGTGCTGCGCGAGGCGCTGAATCGGCGACCGGATTCCGCCGTCTGGCTGGCCGAACATGTCAAGACGGGCGATCGGCGGGTCATCAAGTTTGCGCTCAGCATGACCGCCCTGCATACGCTGAAGCGCGAAATCACGCTGTACAGACTGATCCACGGCGCGCTCGGTCAAGACGCCCCGGTGGCGCGCATCCTCGACTGGAACCTGGACCAGCCGCCGTACTTCACCGAGGCCGAGTGGGTTACCGGCGGCGAGCTGACCGCCTGGATCGCCGGCCCGGCCGGCATTGCCGAGCGGATCGAGGTCATGGCCCGGCTGGCCGATGCCGTCGCGATGACCCATGGTATTGGCATCGTGCACAAGGATCTGAAACCTGCCAACGTGCTCCTGCGACCGGGCATGGATGGCATCCCCGAAGTCTGTCTCAGCGATTTCGGCATCGGTGAGCTCAGTAATCAGCAGGCCATCGAGGCACTGGGCATCACCCGGCTCGGGCTCACTGCCGCTGATACCGGCGATTCGAGCAGTTCCGGCACCCCCTTGTATCTGGCTCCGGAAGTCATCGCCGGCCAGCCTCCGACACAACGCAGTGATATCCACGCCCTCGGCGTGATGCTCTACCAGTCGCTGGTCGCAGACCCCAGGCGACCTCTCGCGCCCGGATGGGAACGCGATATCGAAGACGAATTGCTGCGCGAGGACATCGCGGCGACTGCAGATGTGGAACCGGAGCGACGGCTGGGCAATGCGGCCGAGCTTGCCCGCCGACTGCGCTCACTTCAAGACCGGCGTTGCCAGCGTGCCGCCGAGCGCCAGGCGCAGCAGGACGCACAAGGCCTGACCGAGCGCCTTGCGCGCAGCCGCCTGCGTCAGCGCTGGCTGCTGGCGCTGATTCTGGTCTGCCTGTTTGCCACCGCGCTCAGTGGCAGCCTCTACCTGCAAGCCGAGCGCGAGCGCGAATTTGCCGAGGCCGTCAATCGCTTCGTCAACGACGATCTGCTCGCCGCCGCCGATCCTTACACCAGCCATCTGCCGGATATGACCGTGCGCACAGCCCTGGACCGCGCTTCATCCACGGTCAACATTCGATTTTCCGATCGCCCCGGTGCCGAGGCCTCGGTGCGCCTGACCCTGGCCCGCGCCTATTACGGGATTGGCGAGTTCGCCACGGCCTACCTGCATGCACTGCGGGCTCGCGAACTGCTGCAAGCACTTTATTCACCTCGCCATGAACTCCAGTGGCGCACCGAGATGCTGTTGGGCGAACTGGAATTTGCCTTGGGCGAGATTGAAGACGGTAATGCCCGGCTGCGTGCGCTGGCCGAGGCCGTGGCACCTCGGCGCGGCGGGCACAGCCGCGCCTCGCTGGAGATCGCGCTCAGCCATGCCTCGAACTGGAACCGCCGGCGCGAACCCGAAACGGTTTTTGCCCTGCTGACGCCGGTTTTCGAGTCACTGGAGTCGAACAGCGCAGGCCATTCGGACCTGTGGATCAATGCGCTGAGTCAGCGTGGCAGTGCCCACCGGTTGGCAGGTCAGCTCGAAGCGGCCAGGGCTGATCTGGAAGCGGCGCTGGCCCTGGCGATCGAAGCTTTTGGAACCGAAGATCTGGCAACACTGAATGCCAAGGAAATGTTGGGCCAATTGAACCGCGCGGAAAGTCGCTATGCAGAGGCGGAATTGCTGCAGCGCGAGGTCGTTGAAGGGCGCATCGCAAGGCTCGGGCGCAGCCAGCCGGACAGTCAGCGTGCCCTCAACGAGCTGGCCGTGATTCTCCAGGATATGGGCCGACATGATGAAGCTGAGCCCCTGCTGCGCGAAGTGCTGGAAGAGCGCGTCCGCCTGTATGGGGAACGCAATCCGCTCACCCGTGACATCCTCAACAACCTGGGGCTTACGCTCAGCCTGACCAACCAGCTCGATGAAGCCGAAACTCTTTATCGACGCGCGCTGGACATCGAGCGCGAACTGCTCGGGCCGGATCACCTCGATGTGTTGATCCTGAGTCACAACCTGGCTGGCCTGCTCAGGCGCAAGGAGGATTTCGAGGCCGCCATCGCCATCCACCAGGACACCATAGACCGGGCCGAGGCCCAGCTCGCGGCAGAAAGGGCCGAATCGGGGCTGTTCATGGTCGGCCTGGCTCACACCCTGGGCGTGGCCGGCCGATTTATCGAATCCGACGAAGTCTATGCACGGGCGCAACTGCGCCTGGAGCAGGCACTTGGCTCGGACCATCCCCGGGTCAAGCGAGTTGTCGAAATGCGCCAGGAAATGCGCGAACGCGCCGTCAATTCTGCAGGCGCGCCACCCTGAGCTGCTTCTTGATCCTTGCGGAATGATCGAAACCGCCCTGCAATCCGGCAGGAGCCGCCCAACGCATTGAAATTCAAGGGAATAAATCCGCGACTAAAAGTCATGAAAAAGGAATGACTCCAGCGCGCGCATGTGTGAGCCTCGTCACATCCTGAGCGGTCGCCAACCGGGTTCGGCTGCTCACCGGCTTTTTCTTGAAGGAGAGGGCAACGATGCGCGCAAACCGACAGCAAACAGCAAGCGGCCAACTCGTGCGGCGGCTCAATGCAGGCCTCATGCTTCTGGTCTTCACGCTGCCGAGTCTGCTGGCCGCACCGGCCGTTGCCGCCGACCGCACCTGGACCGGCCTGGGCGAGACCAGCCACTGGTCCGAGCCGGCAAACTGGAGCGACAACGCAGTACCCGGCCCCACTGACCGAGCCATCTTCAACGCTACCAGCACCAAGGATGCCGTCATCAATAGCGATTTCAGCATCCAGGCCATGACCGTCGAGGCCGGCTATACCGGCTCGATCACCCAGGGGACATCTGCGCTGACCCTGGTCAACGGCGTCTACAGCCAGGCGGGCGGTCACTTTATCGGTGGCAGCGGCCCGATCAGCTTTTCCAGCACCTTCATGCTCAGTGGCGGCACGTTCACGGCCAGCTCCGGCACGACCTCTTTCGGCTCCAGTTTCAACCAGACCGGTGGCACCTGGGATGCCAACGGCGGCACGGCGGCCTTTGTCAGCGGATTCGATTTCAACATCAGCGCCAGCGTCCCCGGCATCATCGAGTTCAACGACGTGATTGTGAATCTCGGCAACAACCTGACCCGCATGCAGCCATCCTCCGGCACCACAGCCCGGGTCAACGGCACCCTGACATTCATCAGTGGCCAGCTCAGCAGCAGCGGCGTTTTGGAAGCCCGGGGGGAGGTGGTCATCCCGGCAACCCACACCTCCATCGAGGGTGGTTTTCTGCGCTTTGCCGGCGATGCCGCGCGCACCATCACCATCCCCTCGGGTGCCCAACTCTCCAACCTGGAGATCAATGCGCCCAATACCACGGTCACGACCAGCGGCACCGGGCTGGTGACCCTGGGATCGGTCCAGTTGATCAACGCGGCTCAATTCACCAATGCAGCCGCCGATCTGGAAGTTCGACCAGGGCGCAGCTGGGTGCAGAGCGGAGGCAGCTTCAATGCTGGCAGCGGGCAGCTGGATTTCCG
>REEQ01000205.1 GCA_007695005.1 Wenzhouxiangellaceae bacterium
GGTAAGCCAGCACCATGAGCAGGGTCAGGCCCAGCAGAATGCCAATCAGGCCAATGATCATCTCAGACTACCTCGAGCAAACTATCCAGATCGAAAGTACAGCGCTGACCAATGTCATCCCCGCATTCGGCCAGGAAACGGTCGGTCGAGTCACGCCCGGCATCGCGCAGCATGCGCAGGAAATCCCATTCGGCATTGAGCTTGGAAGAGTGGCCCAGCTTGACCATCAGTTCGCTGCTGATGCGATGCATGCGCATGGCCTGCCACAGCCGGGCCTCGGCATTGCCCGGATCGAGCACCTGGCGCAGCAGCGCCATCATGCGCAACTCCTTGAGCAAGGTGGCGTTAAAGGAAATCTCGTTGACCCGACTGGCAATCTCGCGCGCGCTCTTGGGCGTGCTTTCCCGCACCACCGGGTTGATCTGAACCAGGATGGTGTCGTTGCTCTCGCATTCGCGAACCAGCGGCGTCATGGTCGGGTTACCCGCGTAGCCACCGTCCCAGTAAGGCACACCATCAATTTCCACCGCCTGGTAGAGCGTCGGCAGGCAGGCCGAGGCCAGCAACACATCCGCACTGATCTCGTCACGGCGAAAGACCCTGCCCTGCCCGGTATGGACGTTGGTGGCGGTAATGAAAAGCTTCACCGGCCCCTGTGCAAGGCAGGAAAAATCAATCAATTCTTCGAGGATGGCTTTCAGCGGATTGCCGGCCAGGCCGCCCATCGTGTAGGGCGAAACCAGTCGCGCACTCAAATCCATCATCACGAAGGCCGGATTGTTGTCCAGGGTCCAGTTGCCAAGCCAGCGATCGACGGGACTGCGCTGAAAGGGACTGAACTTCGCCGCATCGGAAACCCGGCGCCAGAACTCGGCCAGCAATTTCCGGGCCTGCTCAGGTCCACCCTGGGCCAGCCCACAGGCCAGCACGGCGGCATTCATGGCCCCGGCCGAAGTACCGGAAATACCCTCGATCTCGAAGCGCGACTCTTCGAGCAATCGATCCAGCACTCCCCAGGTAAAGGCACCATGGGCACCCCCGCCCTGCAGGGCGAGATCAATAGGTATGGGGTTTGAAGCTTTGGCAGGCATGGCGCGACCAGACTCGATTGTGCGCTGCACTATAGCTGCCGGGTCGCATCTTGACAAGCTTGTCTGCAAGATATGCTGAACATGAATGCTTATCCCACCCCGGCCGAAGCCGCTCGTGTTGCCTGAACCTGCAGCCCGGTGGGCGCTTGCCTCGATCGATTGATTACCCCAAAATCAGTCGCTCGGTCAACGGTCGGGTTGGCCAGCGGTCGGCCGTTGCCGAGCGCTTGGACGAAACAGATGCTTTGGGCTTCTCGAACTCATGACTGGTAACGAGCACGATCAAGACGCTGACACCCGGCTCGATACCGAAGTCGATCCGACGCCGGGCCTCCATCCAAGAATGGAGAAGGCTAACGCGCCCGAACTCGAGCGCTTCAAGCTCATTCGCATTCTGGGCGAAGGCGGAATGGGCCAAGTCTACCTGGCGCGCCAGACCGAACCCGTGGACCGCTTGGTTGCGCTGAAGCTGATCCGTGCGCGCGTTCAAAGCCTGAGTAACCTGGCTCGCTTCGAGGTCGAGCGCCAGGCCCTGGCCCAGATGAACCACCCTGCCATCGCCCAGGTCTACGACGCCGGAACCACCGCGGCGGGCCAGCCCTGGTTTGCGATGGAATACGTCGATGGCCTGCGTCTAGACCACTTCTGCCATCAGCGCCGGCTCACTCTGGATGAGCGCCTGTCACTGTTTATCCGCATTTGCAAAGGAATCCAGCACGCCCATCAGCGCGGCATTATCCATCGCGATCTCAAGCCGGCCAATATCCTCGTTCAGGAGGTTGACACCGTGGCCTTGCCCAAGATCATTGATTTTGGCATCGCCACCGCCGCAGTCGAAGCCGGCGGCCCTCAGACTGCGCAGCCCGACCTGATCGGAACACCCCAGTACATGAGCCCGGAGCAGTTGCAGATAGGCACTCAGCCCATCGACTATCGCAGTGACGTCTACGCGCTGGGTGTCATCCTGTATGAGTTGTTGACCGACTGCCACCCGATCGGCGAGCGCGCAGTCAATATCGCCGACAGCCAGCAGATGCGAGAAATCCTGTCGCGGCAAACCACTTTGCCGAAACCCTCGGATCGGATCGCAACCGAGCAGGATGTTTCAAGCATCATTGCCAACCGCCGCCAAACCAGTCGGCGCCGACTGCTCAGAAGCTTGCGCGGCGATCTCGATGCGATCGCCCTGAAGGCGCTGGCAATCGATCCCGAACAACGCTACGCCTCGGCCCAGGAACTGGCCGACGACATCCAGCGGGCGCGTGAATTCCAGCCGGTGAAGGCCATGCCGGATTCAACCAGCTACCGCCTGCAGCGCTTTGCCCGTCGCCATGCATTCGGACTGGGCTCGGCCAGCGCCATTCTGTTGGCGCTGCTGGCTGGGCTGGCCGCCGCCACCCTGGGCATGCTTGAGGCCCAGCGCCAATTTCAGATCGCCGAACAGCGCCAGCAGGAGCTGGGCCAGGTGGCGCGCTTCCAGCAGGCGATGCTGTCGGAAATCGACATCCAGGCCATGGGCATCGGCCTGATCGACGGCATCCGCGTCCAGGTGGAACCGATCCCGGCGCTGACCGAGGCCCTGGATGCCATGATCAGTCGACTCAATGCCCCCGACCTGGCCCGCGGGCTGCTCACCGACTTCATCCTCGAACAGGCGCGCACCTCTATCTTGTCGGATTTCCAGCAACAGCCTGCACTGCAGGCAGACCTGCTGAAGACGGTGCTGGATATTCATCAGTCCATCGGCAGTCGAGTTGGCAGTGTCGAGCTGGCCGAACATATTCTTCAGCTGCGTCAGGCCACCCTGCCCGCCAACGATCATTTGGTATTCCAGGCGCGTCATGATCTGGCGCTTGCTCAGTATGGCCTGACCAACTATTCCGCTGCCATCGCCACCCATGAGGCCTTGATCGAAGACCTAGAGCGCATGGGTGAGGCGTTCATTGGCTTGCGCCTTCAGGCGATGCGCGGCCTGGCGACCACCCTGGTCGACAGCCGCGAAAGCGAGCGAGCCCTGGCGCTTGCCGAAGCCGGCGCCGAATTGGCCATTGATCACTGGGGCGAGGAAGATGA
Organism: Wenzhouxiangellaceae bacterium; assembly: GCA_007695005.1. Lineage (GTDB taxonomy): Bacteria > Pseudomonadota > Gammaproteobacteria > Xanthomonadales > Wenzhouxiangellaceae > Wenzhouxiangella. The sequence goes on from REEQ01000205.1 coordinate 3,165, forward strand.
ACGCAGCATCAGTGCGCTGGCGAGCCTGGGTTACGTGCGCATCCGCTCCGGCGATATCGCCGGCGCACTGGCCATCTATGAGCGCGTGGTTGAGGGCCAGCGCCAACTACTCGATGAGAACGACCCGCGCCGGATCAGCCCAATGATCAATCTTGGCGGCATCCTGGGTGCCAGCGGACGACATGAAGAGGCCTTGGCCAGCGACGAAATCACGTTCGACATTCTGGCCCGAAACCGCGGCCTGCGTCATCCGTTTACCCTGCGCTTGATGAACAACATGGCCAACCACAAAATGCATCTCGGGCACATCGAGGAAGCGGTGACGCTGCTGGAACAGACGCTGGACCTTCGTAGCTCCATCGCCGGCACATCGCACCCGGAAACCCTTCGAGTTCGGCTCAATCTGGCATCAGCCATGATTCGTCTGGGGGAACATCAACAGGCCCACGACTTGATGGAAACGGTCTACGGCGAGCGCGTTGCACTGCTCGGGCCCGACCACCACGACACCCTCATGGCCGCCGAACTGCTGACCGATACACTGGTCCGCCTGGAACGTTATTCAGAAGCCCTTGCAATGATCCAGCCGGTCTATCAATGGCGGCAAAAACGCCTTGGTACGGAGCACGACCAGACCCAGATCGCAGCCTACTTCGTCGGCCGCGCACTGCTGGGGCTTGACCAGGCCGAAGCCGCCGTCGACCTGCTCGCCGGCGCCGCCGCGCACAGCTGGCGAAATCCCGCCCTCGATAATCCGGTGCCGCTGCGGGTCAGCCTTGGGTACTATCGAGCGCTGATCAGGCTCGGGCATATTCAGGAAGCCGCTGAATTGAGGGGGCACAGGCTGGCCCTGCTTGAGCTCAACGACCCGGAATCGCTCACCGTGAACCAACGCGCACTGCGCGACGAACTGCTGGCAATCAGTCC